>DASXCH010000070.1:0-3326 GCA_036491275.1 Caulobacteraceae bacterium | reverse complement strand
TTTCAAATCACCAAAGTGCTTGCTGGCCGAATTTGCGTTCTTGACGATTGAGACAAGCTTCACTTCCTCGTTGAGGCTTTTCGCGTCGCGGATGAGCTCGCGGATCAGCAGCGCCGAGGAGCCGGCGAGGATCGCCAGCAGCAGGGCTGACAGAAAGATCAGCCGCAGGCGAATTGAGAAATTCGGCATCAATCGAATTCACAAGGGCTGCCGGCGACGCGCAGGAAGCGCCTGCCCATTCACGCCAACTGGAGAGCCTGTCAATCCCCGCTCGGTTGCCAAAGCTGGCTCAAATGTCACGGCTCGTCCGAGTCTCGGCGCTCGCGAACGTCATCACATGGTTGGCGAGGCAGCAAAAGAGTGCCACAGTGGGGTTAAACTATGCGAGGAACAACCGTTCAATGCTATTGTTTGTAGGGACAGATCTGTTGTAAGCCACATGGAGGAAAAGATGAAAGCATTGAAACGTCAGCGCGCTCTCCTTCCTTTTGTCGTCCTTCTGGGCTTTGTGAACGCAGGGGCGGCCCTTGCCGCCGCCACTTCCTTTAAGGTCCCGCTGAGTGGCGCACAGAGTGTGCCGGCGGTTGACACGACAGGCTCCGGAACCGCCGATCTGACATACGACCCGGCGACTCGGATCGTCACCTGGAACATCGCTTACACTGGGCTGTCGAGCCCGATTACGATGGCTCATTTCCACGGCCCGGCGGCGGCAGGCAAAAATGCTCCGGTCGTGATCTGGCTCAGCAAGCAGGGCAGCCCGCCGGCGAACCCGATGACCGGGACCGCCACGCTCACCCCGGACCAGGCGAAGCAGTTTGCCGCCGGGGAGTGGTACGTCAACGTTCACAGCCAATCCCATCCCGCAGGAGAAATCCGCGGTCAGGTCATTCCTCCCAAGAGCTAGGCTCACAAGAGGTTCACCAGCAAGGCTGTAACCACGGCGCAGGCAAGCAGCAGCAGCGCTGCCCGCGCCGGACTGCCGGTCCGCGGCTCGGCGACGCTTGCGGGCATCACCTTTGTTCCCGTGATCATAGGGCGCAACAGGTTCTGGCCCTTGATCACCGCAAACGCCGCAATCGCCACAACATGCAGGACGATGGCCGCCAGCAGCGCATCCCAGAGGATCGCGTGAGCGGACGTGACCGCGTTGGCGACCCACGCAGGCGCCATCTCGGTTATCGGCCCTTCGTCGGCAACGTCGTTCGCGACGTAGAGTCCAGTCAACGTCTCAGCCAGAATCAGGGCGAGCAGGATGAACACCATCCAGCCGCCAGCGGGATTGTGCCCGACCTCGTGGTCGGGTTCTCGCCGAAGCGAGTCTTTGAGATGCTGTAGGACAGTTCGCGGAGAAGTAAGAAAGCGGGAAAAGCGCGCCGTCTCGCCGCCAAAGAAGCCCCAAGCCAGCCTGAACAACAACAGGGTGAGCACCGCGTTGCCGACCCATCCGTGCCAGACCATCCAGTTCAGTCGCCACGTCGCATAGGCAGCCGCGATGAGCGCCACAATGAGCCAGTGGAAGACACGGATAAAAATGTCCCACACGAGAACGATGCGCGGCGCAGTTCCCATCGCCTTCCGGTGTCGCCAGATTCGCTCAGGAGATTATCGCAATATCGCCCGGGGTCGTCCATGCCGGCCCCGATATAGGCTATTCTGGCAAAATGGCGCCCCGCTGATGACGGGCGGCGGACGGTTGGGATTCGATGACAGAGCCACGAGCGAATCGACAGTCTCTGTTTGAGAACGCTTTGGCGGAGCTCCGCGCCGGGCGGATCGAATGGGCCGCGAGTGTGTGCGATCGGATCCTGGACGCTGCTCCTCAAGATCCGGCGGCGCATCAACTGGCGGCGACGATAGCGCTTCGGCGCGGGCGCCTCGGCGAGGCGGCGCGCTGGGCCAACTCCAGCTTGCAGCTGCGCCCCGATCATTCACCGACGCTGATCGTCGCTGCGCGTGTGGCGCGCGCCGCGGGCGATCTTGCGCAGGCGCGAACGTGGTTGGAACGCGCAGCCCGTTTGGCTCCCGATCGGCCGGAGCCTGCCTGCCTGGCTTGCGTGACGCTCATCGAGTCGGGCGATGAGAAGGCGCGGTCGGTCCTTGAGGACCTACTGCTCCGTTTTCCGAACTTCGTTGACGGCTGGCGGGAGATTGGGAAGGCGCTTCAGAAAGCGGGCCAACTGAAAACAGCAGTGCTCGCCTTTGCGCGCGCGGCCGAGTCTTCGGCCGATCCGATGGATCACGCGCGATTGGGCGCGGCGCTGCAGACGCTCGATCGCCCGCGCGAGGCCATCGTTGCTTTTCGAAAAGCGCTCGAGGCCGCGCCCGATCTTGCCGAAGCGAGAGCAGCGCTTGGAGCGTGCTTGCGTCAGACGGGCGATCTGCAACCGGCCCGCGCTGAGCTTGAACAAGCCGTAAAGCTTCGGCCGGGCGACGGCCGCGCCTGGTTCGCGCTTGGATTGGTCTGCGAAGACTTGCGCGACACGCTGGGCGCAATTCAGACCTATCGACGCAGCATCGAGGCACAGCCGGACGTTCCTGAGGCCCACGTCAACCTGGGCCTCAATCTGCAAAACTCGGGTGATCTCAACGCCGCGATGGCTTCTTATCAACGCGCGATGCGTCTCCGGCCCGATACTTTCGGTCGCATCGCCCAAGCGCTGACGTCAGCGAAGAAGGGCCGCCTTTGGCTGGATTTAGCTCGACTACGGCGCTTGCTTGAGGCTTGAACGCTCGCGCCGCACACGAAATCGCCGCCGATATGCGCCGGGATGCGAGAGCAGGAGGTTCGCGGTGGACTGGTAGCGCTCCGCTTCTTCCGCGGAGAATGGCTGGAACTGAAGCGCGAGCGCCTCGCGCAGGATCGGGAAACACTGTGCGATCGGCGTTCCACGCGGCAGCACGCCTTCGAAATTCGCATCCGTCCAAACGGCGGGAAACAATATGCCGACGTCGGTGAAGCGGTCGCAATCCACGATCCCGGTCAACAAGCGGAACGGCAGATCGGCGCGGTTCACAGGGTGAGTAGCGAACAGCGAATAGCCTGGCTCGAGCTCGATCGTCCAGAAGCTGTTGAACTTCACGATCGCAACTTCGGGATCGTAAAACGGCGTCCCCGTCACTTGCGCGGGAACATGAAAGCTGACTGGGGAGCGCGGATGGGCTTCGACGGTCAGTGCCGGATGGTCCCAATCCCAGGACAGAACGCCGTCGCGAATGGTGACGTCGCAGGGCAGGGGGATGATGAAGCCGTGCGACATCGCGTCGACGAACGGCGGGCATTGCTTGACCGTCCGCACCTCCTGCCCATGCAGATCCGAGAAGGC
>DASXCH010000069.1:0-29038 GCA_036491275.1 Caulobacteraceae bacterium | reverse complement strand
ACGGTTGGAGCGCGAAATTCGGTTTCAATCCCTAAGGAAAGTTCCCTAGGTGGCAGCCCTTACTCGGACCACGCCGGTCGGAGGGCGAACAGAATTGCCGTGGTTCGGACGAGGGCGGCAGCTGCGCCCGGAGGAAGTCCTTGCTCAGAAGTGGCGGACGATCCTCGAGGAGGCTGACGCGGCTCCAGGCCAGTCGCGGCGCAAGGCCCGTTCAATGCGCGGAAGACGCATCCGGGTGGAGCAGTGTTCTCACGGTGTCCAGGAGCGTGCTGGTCAGAAGCGGCTTTTCGACCAGGGCGACGTGCGCCGCGGCCGCCTGGGCGCGAACCGTGGCGGTAGGCGTGGTGATCAGAACCGCGGGGAGTTCTACGCCTCTCGCCCGAATCCGGGCGAGCAGTTCAAGGCCATTGAGGCCTGGCAACTTGTAGTCGAGCACCATGCAGCCGCAGCCTGGAAAGTCAGGCTCGCCGAGCAGACTTTCCGCGTCCCGATAGGCGCGAACCTCGAAACCCTCCACTTCAAAGGCGAATTTCAGAGCGCTCAAGACCGCCGTGTCATCATCGACAAGGATCAGAATCGCCCGAGCCTCTTTGTTCATCGTATTCCACCGGGAGGGATGTGAGTCCTGCAGAATATGGGTCTTGGCCCCGACTGTCTTTGATCGAGCGCAATCGGTAGTGCCAAATTTTGATGCCCCACCGCCTCGGGATAGTGCATCTGTATTAGGGATAACTCAGCGTACGAGGCAACGTGCGTGTTTCACCTGAGGATTGTCAACCCTCTTGATTTTGGTTGAGCAACAATTTCCGTGGATAGAAGAAGTCACGGAGTCGATATAATACCGTTGCCATTGAATATATTGCCAAGGTGAGTTCAATAACTATTGATTGATACTGAAATGTTACGCGGCCATCTCAAAGTGATATCAGGATGACGGCGCGTATTTGCATTGGCTGTTTCGCAGGTGCTTGCGGACAGGCCTTTGTCGATCCTTGCCGATCCCAAGGACGTGCGGCGAAAGTCCGTCGGCACATCCCAACCAGATTATTTCAAGACTGAAATCAACCCTGTCGGATCGTTCGAATTCCTCTGATCGGAGCGGCCGAGCGAGGCTGGAGACGGATCCAGCCACAGCGCCGGCGTCTCGCCGGCCGGGTCAACGACCGTCATGCGGGATGACACATTTTGTTTTCCGCAGTTGTCCTTGGATGAACCGCGGATTGATTTGAAGGCGCGTCTTTGGCGCGAAATGAAACCGCTAACGCTTGGACTTCAATCTCTTCGATTTGAGGCCGTCATTTGCGTCTAGCCGCGTCACCTTCGGATAGGCAAATCATTCTGCTCGCCGGTTGTCGGCGAGACGCCGACGCTCCGGTGATAGATTCCGACCTTCCGGGCGATGTTTCGCACCTGATCAATTCGATCCGTCGTGGCCGCCCAGACGTTGCCGGACTCCGTCGGCGCTCATGGCTCGGGGGGGCAACTCCCGCCGATGACGGTAGAGGATTGATGAAGGACAATCGACCAGGAACAAGTCCTGATCGGCTACTCGAGTTCGCCTGCGCGAACCGCCAGGCGCACGACTTCGGAGAGACTCGCCGCGTTCAACTTGGTCATCAGATTGGCGCGATAGACCTCGACCGTGCGCGGGCTGATGCCGAAATCCCTGGCCATCGCCTTGTTGGGCTTGCCAGCGACCAGGCCACGGAGGACCTGGCGTTCGCGCGCCGATAGGCTTTCGATACGCGCAAGCGCCTCGTTCCGCTCGCCGCTAGCGCCATTGGCCCCGACGGGACGGGCAAGCGCGGTTTCCACGGTCTGTAGCAGAACCGACTCATCGAACGGCTTCTCGATGAAATCATGCGCACCCGCCTTCATCGCCTCCACCGCCAGCGGCACGTCCGCGTGGCCGGTCATCACGATGATCGGCAGGCGAAAGCCCGATCGCCGAAGCTCGATGACCAGCTCCAGCCCGGTCATCCCAGGCATGCGCACGTCGGTGAGGACGCATCCGGTTTCGTGGCCGGTGCGGCGTTCCACGAAGCGCACGGCGGACTCGTAGGGTTCAACCTCGAAGCCCGCGGCTTCCAGCAGGAAGGCCAGCGAGTCGCGAACTGCATCGTCGTCGTCGATGACATGGATCTGACGGGCGTCGGCCATCAGGCGACCTCCTTGCGTTGCGCCGCGACGTCGGCCTCGCGCGTGGCCCTGGGCAGGGTGAACCGGAAGATTGTTCCCCCCGGCGGGTTGGGCTCGGTCCAGATGCGTCCGCCATGGGCTTCAATGATGCCGCGGCAGATCGACAGGCCCACGCCCATGCCCTGGCCGCTCTTGGTGGAGACGAAGGGCTGGAACAGCTTGTCGGCGACCTCGGGGCTGATCCCGTGTCCGGTATCGGACACCGAGACCATGGCCATGTCGCCGGCGGCGGAGGTCGTCACGCTGAGTTCACGCCGGGGCGAGTCCTTCATGGCCTCGATGGCGTTGCGCAAGAGGTTCAGCACCACCTGCTGAACCTGCACCCGATCCACCTCCACGGCATCGACGGCCGGGCTCAGGTCGAAACGCGTGTCTATGCCGCGCTCGTGCGCGCCCACAAGTCCGAGCTCGGAGGCTTCCTCCAGAAGACCGTTGAGGCTCGTTTCGCCTCGGTCGCTCTCGCCGCCGGCGATGAAATTCCTCATGTGGCGGATGATGTCGCCGGCCCGCAACGCCTGGTCGGCGGCCTTTTCGATCGCCGGCAGGGCGCGGCTGTCTCGATTCTCGGTTTCCAGGAGGCGCCGGCCGCCCCTGAGATAATTGGAGATCGCCGACAGGGGCTGGTTCAGCTCGTGAGCCAGGCTCGAGGCCATTTCGCCCATGGCCGACAGGCGCGAGACGTGAAGCAGCTCAGCCTGCAATTCCTGCAAGCGGGCCTCGGCGGTATGTCGCTCGGTCAGATCCCGCACGAAGCCGGTGAAGAACCTGTGGCCGTTGGAGTTGGTCACACCGACGAACAGATCGAGCGGAAACGTCGAACCGTCTTTGCGCTGGCCCGTGAGAATGCGACGAATTCCGATGGTACGGCCCTCGCCGGCGGCGGCACGGCGCTCCATGTCGGATTCGAGCGCCTCGCGATCAGACGGGGTCATCAAGATCAAGAAGTTCTGGCCGACCACCTCTGCCTTCGACCACTGGAACAGAGTTTCGGCGACCGGACTGAAGGACTGGACGAAACCCTCCTCGTCAGTCACGACCATGGCGTCCGGGACGGTGTCCAGGATCGATGCCAGGTGCGCCTGCCGATCCAACACGTGTCGGGACATTTCGGCCGCGTGGGATTGGGCCGCGCGCAGCCGCTGTCCGCCGACGGCGATCACCACGCCCAGACACGTGAACACGACCCCGTCGATCTCATTTCCAACGACCGTCCTGTAACGGGACAGCAGCATGAGGCCGGCGCCGACCGACAGCGCCGTGGCGGTCAAGCCGGGGGCCAGGCCACCGGTGGCGGCCGCAATCAGAAGCGCGGGCACGAAAAAGAGAAACACCACCCGATCGCCGAGCAGCGGTTCGAGTGTCAGCCGACAAACAACACCCAGGGTGACGAGAAGAACGGCGTAGACATAGGGTGTGACGCGCGCGGCAACGGCCGGCCGCCGGCCGACTGGTCGGTCCAACACCTCCCAAAGCCGTTCCATGGCGAAGTCTGTATCGACCGCCCTCTTGCCGCGGCAACGTGGTGAGTGGTCGCACCCCTGCGGGTCAATGTCGCACCCCCGCGCGGCAGGAGCGCGAATAGCGCCATACGTAGTTGTCCTTAGGGAGCCGGCCCGAATTTCACCGACGCAGCGTAGGGTTTAGCGGTGGCGTTTCACAATCGGGGGAATCGGCCATGCTTGTGGAAGAGATCGCCGTCCGTTCCAGGCCGACGCCCGTCAAGCTCGTCTCGGTCGCGCCCGGACTGGCGCTTCCAGGCGTCTCCATGACCTTCGACGCGAATGAGGAGATCTTCGGCGAGGATCGTACCGCCGACTTCGTCTACGCGGTGGTCTCCGGGGCGGTGCGCACGACCCGCCTTCTCAGCGACGGCCGCCGCCAGATCGCGGGATTCCACCTTCCTGGCGACGTGTTCGGCTTTGAGCGTGGCCGCAGGCGCCGGTTCTCCGCCGAGGCGATCACACCTTCGGAGATCGCCGTCGTCAGACGATCGGCTGTCGAGTTCGCCGCCGAGCGCGACGGCGAAGCGGCGCGTCAGCTCTGGGCGCTCGCCTGCCGGGAACTCGAAATCCTTCAGGATCACGTGCTCCTTCTCGGTCACCGGAACGCCGCCGATCGCGTCGAAGGATTCCTCAAGCAACTGGCGCAGCGCCGCTCGTCCGCGATTGTCGACTTGCCCATGTCGCGCAGCGATATCGGCGACTATCTCGGGCTCACCCTGGAGACCGTGTCCCGGACCTTGAGCCAGTTCGCCCGGGTAAAGATCATCGCCCTGCCGAGCGCCCGCCGCGTGGTGTTGTGCGAGGCCGTGGCCGCCTAAGTCGCGCACCAGAACAATCGGAAGACCGGCGGCGTCGTCGGGGATGACGATGTTTGGCGATCCACAGATGACGCCGATAAAACTCAGATGATGGCCGCAGGTCGATCGGTTGGTAGTTCTGGAGTCAGTTTCTCGATTGCGCGCCAGAGGCGCGCGAATGAATCAATCTCAGTTCGTCTGCGGCCATCCGCGGAAAACAAGATCTGTCAGCCGGCGTCCCGCCGGCAACCGACGCGACTTCCCCGAGACGCCGGTTCTACGGGCCTTGACCCGGTCTCACCCGCGACAAACCGCCGCTAGGGGTTTCCCCTTAAGGGATGGATCGGAATTCCACCGAGGACAAATCCTGGGATCATGGCCGCGCCATCAAGGAGATAACGACGTGAGCCTTGGAAACCTGCTGATCGCCATGGATCTGGTGTCGGAAGCCGATATCGATGATGCGGCCGCGCACCAGGCCCATTACGGCGGCGACCTGGCCGAGAGCCTGACGACGCTTGGCAAGATCGACGCCGCGGCGCTCGAGGCCGTGATCGGCACCGTTCCGGCCGCGCCGCACACGATCGCCGAGACCGGCCTGCATCTGACAGCGCTGCTGAATCTCCTCACCAAGGCGATGTTCGCCGCCAATGTCGAGACGCCGACCGAGATCAGTCAGCTGATGAAGCTGCCGCCCCGGATCATCCTGGACCTGCTGATCGAGGCGGAACAACGCAAGCTGGTCAGCGTGATGGGTAACGAGTCGGCGAGCCTGACCGCGGAGCGCCGCTATGTGTTGACGATGGCCGGCGTCGAGTGGGCGCGCACGGCGATGAGCCAGAACGAATATGTCGGCCCGACGCCGGTGCCGCTGGCCGCCTACTGCCGGCAGATCAGTCGCCAGCTCATCGCCAACGAGCGGATCGACCAGGACCAGATCAATCAGGCTTTCGGCGGCCTGGTCGTCAACAAGGAGCTGGTGACCAAGCTCGGTCCCGCCGTCAACTCAGGGAGATCGATCCTGCTGTTCGGCCCCCCGGGAAACGGCAAGACATCGGTCGCCTCGCGGCTGGGCGGTCTCCTCAAGGACGTCATCTACATCCCACACGCCTTCGAGGTGGACGGCCAGATCGTCAAGCTGTTCGACCCGGAGTTTCACAAGCCGATTCGCGGCGAGGGCGATTCCGCCGAGCGTGAGCCGGTGATCCGGCGAGAGGATTACGACACCCGCTGGGAGGCGTGCAGACGTCCGATCATCTTCACCGGCGGCGAGCTGACGCTGGAGATGCTGGACCTCGGCTATCTCTCCGAGGGCCGGTTTTATGAGGCCCCCCTGCACATCAAAGCCATGGGCGGCATCTTCCTGATCGACGACTTCGGCCGACAGCTGGTCAAGCCCACGGATCTCCTCAACCGCTGGATCGTGCCGCTGGAGAGCCGGGTCGACTACCTCAAGCTCCACTCCGGCAAGAGCTTCTGTCTGCCGTTCGACGAACTGGTGATCTTTTCGACCAATCTGTCGCCTAAGGACCTGATGGACACCGCGTTCCTGCGTCGGATCCCGTACAAGATCGAGGTCGGGGCGCCCTGCGCGTCCGAATATCGGCGGATCTTCAAGAACGTCGCCATAGCCGCGGGTCTCGCCGCCAATGACAAGGTCATCGACGGCATCATCGCCAGCACCGAGCAGAACCGCATCCCCCTGGCGCGGTACCAGCCCAAGTTCATCATCGACCAGGTGCTCGCGGCCTGCCGTTTCGCCAAGACGAAGCTGCAATTCCAGGCCGATCACGTGAGCATGGCGCTCAGCAACCTGTTCACGCAGGAGGTGGCGGAGATCGCCGACTCGATCGCGGCCGCAACCAGCCGGCCGGCCAGGTTCGAACCCCGCCTGCACGCCGACATTGGCCGGGACGAGGTCAGGGCCGCCGCCTGAGCGGGCGCTGAGCGCCGCCGCTTCAGACCTTTCCCGCCGGTGCTACGCGGCAGCCAGGTTCATGTCTGAGACGCCAGGAGCGCTTCGGCGGCCGCGCTGATCTTCTCGCCGGCGAAGGGATTGACGATGGCGATGCCGCCGAGACGTCCGCCCAGGTCCTCGGATAGCAGAACGCCACATCCGCCCTCGACGGCGGTCTCGACGAGCAAGGCGTCCCAGTAGCCGGCGCGGCCGGCGACCGAGTGCGCCAGGGCGGCGCGGACCGCGGAGGCAGTGGGGGCCAGGGCCGGAACCACCAGCAGCCAGTCGTTCACCATTGCGGCCGCTTCATGCTTCGGCACAATGCCCGTGCGGGTGACGACCGAGAAGAATTCCGACAGCGCCTGCAAGGTCATGACGCAGCCCCGCTCGAGCGCCCGCTCGACGACCTCGGCGGCGATGTCATGCCGGACGCCGGCTTTGGCGTCGACGGCATAAACCAGAATGTCGGTGTCGAGGCTGAACGTCTCAGCGGTCATGGATCGCGTCGCGATCCAGCGGTCCCGCCCCGATCGGCCAGCCATGACGCAGTCGTGCGAGAATCCGCGCCGCGGCCGCCTCCTGCTCAGGCGTTCGACGCGCCCGGCCATCGACCGGCGTCAGGCGCGCCACCGGAACGCCTCTGCGGGTGATGGTGAAGGCCGTGCCGCCTTCGGCCTCGCGGACCAAGCGGGCAAAGCCCTGGTTGGCTTCGCGCAGCGTGATCTGTCTGTCGCTATCGTCGTCCACTTTCAGATAGGTAGCACGTTTTGTGCTACTTTCAAGCAACTGGCCCAGTCGCGGTCGGAACGTGTGAGCGAGCGACTCGAATCAGCGGCACATGGGGCGCGGCCTGAGGCGGAAGCTGGCCGATCAACCGCGGATCGGGGAGCACCTCGACCATGAAGGCGTAGGGCGTAAATCCCGATCGGATATAGAAGCCGAGCGCGGACGGGTGATCGAAGGTGCAGGTGTGGATCCAGAGGCGGCGGATCGGCCTTGACCAGGCCTCATCGATCGCCCGGTTGATCAGCGCGCGGCCAAGGCCTTTTCCCGTGTTCGCCGCATCGAGGCCCAGGAAGGCCAGCTCGCACTGACCCCGCTCGCGGAAATCCAGCTCCATGAGGCCGATGTCCCGGCCTTCGCGGCGGACGACATAGACCTCGACCGCCTCGTCACCGAGGACCGCGCCCAGCTCTTCGTCGCTCATGAAGATGCGGGACGTCCACAGCCAGTCCGAGCCGACCAGGCGGAAGAGCGCCCGGTAGGCGTCGAGGCCGGGCCGATGAACGCGCTCCAGGGTGACGGCGGCGGGCAAGAGCGCAGGCGTCAACGCCGGCTTTTCCAGCATCTCGAGGCAGGTGACGACGCTGGCGACATGGCCCGGCGCGACATCCGAATAGCCGAAGGGCGTCGTGGGGTTCTGGCTGGTCATCCGTGGCCGATCCCCAGGGCGGAGCCGATCAGCCCGGCAGTTCGCCGGTGATGAGCCAATGGGCGCAGTCGTGCGGCAGACGGCGCGCCGCGACCTCCTCGGCCATGGCCGCCTCCTTGGGCGAGAGCACGTCGCGCCAGCGGCCGTTGGTCCCCTTGTTGAAGAAGCTGGCCGGGCCCTTTTCCCAGACCGCGTCGAAGAACCCCGCCGCGGCGGCCGCCTCGCGCATGTGCTCGATCGAACAGCGCGCGGCCATGTCCGGCAGGCGCGTCGGGTCGAGGTCGATCTCCAGGAATTCCGCCAGTTCGCGAAGCGTCGCCGGCCGGTCGGCGATGATGTTGGCGTAGTGCAGCAGCTTCACGTTCGGCCGCGTCCGCTCGTTCCACCACGAGAGGATGTTGTCCCAGAACGACAGGTCCTGAAAGTTGGCCGCCTTGTCGGTCTCGATCCAGTGAAGGTACCAGGACCGCACGTCCTCCTGCGGCTTGCGCCATTTCGGCCACGCACCCTCGGCGGCGTTGATCATCTCCCAGGCGGTGTCGGTGAACGAGGCCGAGTGGTTGTAGGCGCTCCAGATCACGTCGCGCGGATCGCGGCCGATGTAGACGTACTTGACCTCGGGGCTCCACGGCACGGCCTCGAACGGCGCATGGGTCTTCATGAACCGGCGGCCGGTCTGGGCCTCGAGCAAGGGCTCCATGACCTCCAGCGGCATCAGGAAGCGGCAGTCGACCCACGGCGAGGCGCCAGCCATGGCGAGCTCATCGGCCCCCGAGAGCAATTCCTGGATCAGCTGCTGGGTAAGGGTGGTGCCGGACTTGGCCCAGGTGCCGATGATGATATCGCCCGGCCGCAGGCGCACGTGATCCCAGCGGCTGGTGTCGAACATGCGCGTGTCGAGCACCTCGCGCGGCGGCGTCACCTCGAAGACGGCGGTGTCCATGGTCCTCTTCCCCGACCGGTTCCAGCGGCGAGCCTAGCGCTGTTTAGACCCGCGAGGTCAAGCTTGACCGCGACGGGCGGGGAGCGGCGAATGGACGCCCCGGAGTGGAGGAAATCGATGCGGACCGGACACTGCCTGTGCGGCGCGGTGGCCTACGAGCTCGAGGCCGAGCCGACGATGCTGGCGCTTTGCCATTGCCGGGATTGCCAGCGCGTCACCGGCGGCGAGCCGGCGGCGGTGGCTCTGGTCCCAAAAGGTAGCTTCAAGATCAGCCACGGGACGATGAAGGCCTACGCCTGCCACGGCGATTCCGGGAACAGGGTTGAACGAAATTTCTGCCCCGAATGCGGATCTCACCTGCTCTCGCGGCTGCAGGATGGTCCCTGGGAGGCGGTGAAGGCCGGCACGCTGGACGAGCCGTTGGCGCTTCGGCCGCAGCTGGAGATCTGGACGGCCAGCGCCCAGCCCTGGGCGCACCATCCCGAGGGCGTGGCGAGATTCGAGAAGAATCCGGGGTGAAGGGACTTTCGCGGAAGGAGCTGATGATCCCCCGTTGAAGTGGCGGACGAGCGAACCGGGCGGTGGCTGTCGGCTCGTCAGCGCCTCGGGCATCCGCGCCCAAGTTAGCGGCGAGGCGACGGCCAAATGACAATCCGTGTTATGAGCAGTCCTGATGCGGCGACCGTGTAATTGGACGTCCCTGATTTCCGGTAAGCTGGTTGGCGATGAGCGTGGAACATCCGGCGAGAACTATCGACCTTGCGCAGGAGGCTTCGTTCGCCCTGGGCGCGTTGGAAGTGCGTCCGTCCACGCGCGAGGTCATCGCCGATGGGCGATCAGAGACGCTCGAACCGCGGGTCATGCAAGTGTTGGTCATGCTCGCCGGGCGCCGCGGTCACGTCGTCTCGCGCGACGACCTGATCGCCCGCTGCTGGGGAGGACGCGTCGTTTCCGAGGACGCCATCAACCGCTGCATCCACGCGATTCGTCAGCTGGCTGACCAGCATCACGACTTCTCGGTGACGACCGTGGCGCGCGTCGGTTACCGGCTGGACGCTGACTCGCGGCCCGGAACCACCGTGGCGAACGAGCGCCCGACATTGGCCGTGCTCGCCTTCGACAACCACTCCGGCGATCCGGCGCTGGACTATTTCTGCGACGGGGTCTCGGACGAGATTCAGCAGACGGTGGCGCAGGGAACGACACTCAAGGTTGTCGCGCGGTCGTCGAGCTTTCAGTTTCGCGGGGCGGAGAAAGCCGTCGACGCAGTGTCTATGGCGCTGGGCTGCACGCATCTCCTCGATGGGTCGGTGCGCCTAGGCGGCGCCCGGGTGCGGATCGCAGCCGAATTGGTGGAGTGCGCAAGCGGCGCCACCTTGTGGGCGAGCCGGTTCGACGGCGAACTTGGCGACATCTTTTCTCTGCAGGAAACCATCGCCGAGGCCGTCGCACAGGCGCTCAAGATCACGCTCGCTGCACCGTCCCACGCGTCCGTTCTCGATCCGGACATTTACCAGCTCTTCCTGCGCGCCCGCAGCGTGTTGGCCGAGGGGAGCTTCCAATTCGACGACTCGGCCTTTCAGGCGACGCCCCTGCTCGAGCAGGTGACGCTCGCGGCGCCCAACCACGCTTCGGCCTGGGAGTTACTCGCCAGCGCCCGCGCCGCGGCGCTGAGGTCCCGCATTTTCGAGGGCGACTTTGAAGAGATGCGCGTCCGCGCTCGGGAAGCGGCGCACTTGGCGCTGCAACTGGATCCAAAACGGGGCGGCGCCTACGCCGCGCTGGCGATGCTCGAGCCGTGGGGCGCCTATCTGGCGCGGGAAAGGTTGCTAAGCAGGGCCCTGGAGGTCGCTCCGCGGGATCCGGCCATCCTGACCGAGATGAGCACCTTCTGCTGGGCCGTCGGTCGTTTTCACGAAGCGCTGCGTCTGGCGGAACAGGCATCCGAGCTCAACCCGCTGATGCCGTCGGCCTTGCTGCAGGTGGCGATGATGCGGACCTACGTCGGCGACTATGAGACCTCGATCCGGATGCACCAGGAACTGCATCGTCGTTGGCCTGGCCACGCCGGAATCCTATTGTCGCTCCTCAATATAGCCGCGACACTCGGGTTCTGGGACGCCTACGACGCCGCGGCAGACGCGGTCGAGGCGTTCGAGGGCTGGCAAGGTCGGGATCTTCGCGCGACCCTGGCCTTCGCAGAGGCAGTGCGTTCAAAAGATCCGGCGATCCACGCCAAGCGCCTGAGGCGCTACAGCGAACTTCTGGAGCGGACCGGCACGCTGGCGCTCAACCTCATCGAAGGGATCAGCCAGATGGGGATGGTCGATAAGGCCTTTGAACTGGCCGAGGACGCCAGGTTCGCCCACATCTTCGATCCAAAGGGCGCCGCGCCGAGCGGCTACTTCCCGGGGACGGTTCTTGGCCGCTGGAGCGCGCTCAACCGTGAGCCCCGGTTCATTGCACTCTGCGATCGGCTCGGCCTCTGCAGCTACTGGACGCAGTCCGGACATTGGCCCGACTGCGCCGACTGGGCGCCCTACGACTTCAAGTCGGAGGTGAGGCGGCAAGTTGGGGCTCAGCCTCGCCCATAGATACCTCGCCGTAGGTATGAAGTGTCTCAAGGTCGTCGAACACGACGTCCGAGGTGAACGAGAAGGCCAGCTCCACCTCCATGGACACGCGCGGCAGCGTCCAATCAACCTCTCCATCCTGGGCGGGTTTTTCGTCTGGCCTGACTGAACGCCAACCCGGGGGTTTTTTGCCGTCGAACAAGGTCTCTACCATCTGGGCCACGCTGTCAGACCACATGAATTCGACCTTGGCGTCCTTGGCGTCGTAGAAGGCGAGATCGCCGACGTTGTTGTGCATAGCGCGCGAGGCGACGATCGCCCGATAGATCGCTTCGCCCATTTTGTCGGCCTCGGCCGAGCGGAATTGCTTCAGGGTGTTGAATTCGATTTGCGCCGGAGGGGTATCCCGACCGACGTATATGGCCCAATCTTTCTTTTCTTCATTACGTTTTCCCATCAATAACCTGGCGAATTCGTCCAGACGTTCGCTTCCATTCAACAATTCTTGCAATTGCACTTCCGAGGATTGCCCTTTTTCGATTCGCATGCATCCGATTGCCTTGCCGTAAGCGCGCGGACTGAATTTCTTGATGCCTTCGATAGCGACATCAACCTTCCATTCATGGGTCGATAGTTCCGTCTTGTCGATGGTCGCGTAAACCTTGTCGCTGCCCCAGATTTCGCGGCTGCCGAAGACGACCGTGGCGTTGTTGCAGAATGAGAAGGGCTGTAACCAAACCAATTCTTTCTCTTGGGAAATATTACCTGGAACATTTTGCGTTCTGTTGGCGGGAATCGTCCAGAAGACTTCGCTATAGCTGAGCGCGTTTGGATGAACATTTTCGCGCGTGCTAAATATATCTGGATGCTCGGCGAAAATGATCATCCCGTACTGCTGGTCGTCCGCAGTTCCATAGTCGACCGGCGTGTAGCTGTACGGAGGCATATCACCGTCGCAGACGTTCATATATTTCTTCAGATAGTCGCTTACGCAATCACGGGGAATATTGATGACGAAACCCCATCGCACGCAGCCCTCTGAACGCCAGGGCGGCAGCAGTTGCTGAGTGGAGAAGGATCTAACGAACGCCGTCATGAGCGTTGACTGAAGAAGACTTGCAGCGGCCTGAGCCAGGGCGCCGTCAGATCACCCGCGCTCGGCGACTGAGCAAAATTCTCCCCCGCCGCCGTATAGACGTAGATGGTGCGCGTCTGGTCGAAGTCGATGTCTGCCGTAAACTGGAAAGCTGACTTCGGTTCAAGTCTTATATTCCCACCGGCTGGTGCTGTTGCCGGATTCAAGAAAGCGCGAAGCGCCTGCGATAAGCTGCCGGTGTCATAGAATGAGATCTGGACATCCGCTTCGTTGAAGAAACTGAACTCCCGAACATTGTCGTAGTGTGACCGGCAGGTGACCAGGGCCTGATAGAGGGCCGTATCCGGATCCTTCGCGTCCCGGATTTGCCTTAGGGAAACGGTTCGCATCACGGTCGGCGCCATGCCGACACTAAGGTCGTCCGCGAGATTGGCCGCGCTCAGCAAGCCATCGAAGACCCAGCCCGCCTCGCGGCTCTGGAACAGGGACCACAGTGACTTTCGGGCGGGCTTGGCTGGCTGTTTGAGGCCTTTGCCCCAGAAGGTCGGCAAGGCGGGCGCCGTTGCGACGTCCAGGAACGGCAGCATCTCCTGCTTCACATTGTCCGACCTCCAACCTGGCAGCCGGACTCTGGCGTTGAAACTGCCCGGGTAGACGCCCTCGCCCGTCGTGATGTCGGCGAGCAGTTTTCCCAGCCCCAGCATCTCCCGCCCGCAGCACGCGGACATCGGGTTCTGGACAGCGATGAACGGGAGCGCCCACTCCAGGGCTGTCTGATACAGGATCTTCTCGGGAGCGGCGCCGTAACGGACCACCGGAAAGGTGACGAACGCCTCCTTCTGGCAGACGACGCCGCGGTTCTGGTACGACGTCTCCTCGCCCGGCGCGGCGCATTCGGCGATCATCACGGGGTAATTGATGATGAGCAGGATCGCGTAGGGCCAGAAAGTCGCTGGCCGATATCTGAAACCACGCGTCTCGTCGGGCGGAAGGTTGAAAAACTTGTCGCAGTAGGCCTGCACTGCGCCCATGTCGGCTTCCCAGACAAAGCCATGAACGGTCGCGCCCGGGTAGTGATAGGGCGGCGGCACCTCCTGGCTGGCGGCAAACTGGGTATATGGGGTGGTCACGCACAGGCCTCCGCCGGCTGGAATGGGGCCTCCAGCTCCGCCGCGCCCTCGTCGAGCATGAACCTCGGCCCGAAGATCAGCGACGGGGTCTGGAATCCGGGCGACCAATCGCCGGCCAGCACCCGCCGGACCGCCGCCGCAGCCGTGAGCACGCTCGCCGTATAGCCATCGAAGGTGCGCATCCGCAGATGACGGGGGCGACGCCAAGCGTCCAGCGCTTCGACGACCATCACGAAGCGCGCCCGCTCACGCATCGCGCCCGACGGCGACTTGGGCCAGGCGGCCGCCAACGCCTCGCCAGCCCGGCGCCAGCCGCGCGGGCCGGTGAGGCTCATGGCGAGGGCCGAGGCGCGGTACGAGGTCCGCCCCGGCCAGCCGAGTTCCGAATAGACCTCGATGTCTCCGACGCCGGTGGAGATCGGGCCGGTCACGACGTCGGCCCAGCTCATCGCCGCCGCCTCACGCAGCCCTTCGCCGAAGTCGAAGGCGTGGGCCAGGCTTCCGGCTGGAACGGAGACCAGATCGCCATTGCGGCGGACAAGCACATACGGGCTTAAGAGCCGCGCGGCGCTCGCCACCGAGCCCCGACTGACGACCTGCGCCTGCGAAACGCCGAGCCGCACCCGCACGGTGTCCGGCCAGGTGGCGACCGCAAGCGCCAAGAGGCAATCGGTCGCCACAATCGTCAGGCCGACGCCCGGCATGGCCATAACGCCCACCGCCTTGAGGGCGCCGTCACAGACCAGGGCGTCGACAAAGCCCGGCCATTCGCCGTTGAGATCGAGATAGTGGGTGCGGGTCCGAAGGCACGCCTGCAGCATGGGCGCCGCCGTCTCCTCGAACGGCCCGGCCGCATGCAGCACGACATCGATGTCCGACAGGGCCTCGTCCAGCACGTCGGCGTCGGTCAGCGGAAAGGCCCGCCAGGAAAGACCGAGCGTCCCGGCGACCGCGCGGACGCCAGCCGCATCCCGGCCCGCGACCACGATGTCCAGCCCCCTGAGCCTCTCGGCGACCTCGCGGCCGGTGAAGCCGGTCACGCCGTAGAGGAGCGCTCGGCCGCTCATGGCCGCTCAAACACCCAGCGGGGGAGGCCGGCGAGGAAGCAGAGGTCCTCAGACGGCTCGAGGTCGCCGAAAGCTATGGCGAACTCCTGCTCGGCGGCCTCTCCCATGGCGGCGGCTACGGCCTGGGCCCGCGCCACCGAGCCCAGCCGCGTCATCAGGCGAGCCAGCCACAACACCTCGTCCGGCGAACGCTCCGCTCGCGGCGCCGCCAAAAAAGCGTCCAGCCGCGGCCTCTCACCAGCCTCGCAGGCGCGGTGGACGTGGATCAGCATCAGGGTCCGCTTGGCCTCGAAGAGGTCGCCGTTGCGCTCTTTGCCGTAGCCCGGCTCGGCCGAGAGGTTGCGCAAGTCGTCCTCGATCTGGAAGGCGACGCCCAGGAAATAGCCCCACCGAACGACGCGTTCGGCATCGACGCGGCCCCGCGAGCCAAGGATGAGGCCCAGCTGAGCCGGCCAGATCATTCCCAGCCACGCGGTCTTCTTGAGCGCCATTCGCAGATAGTCGCCTTCGCCAAGTTCGGTGACATTGGCGTCGCGCCAGCCCAGCTCCAGGGCCTGGCCCTCGGCGGTCTCGCGGGCCATGGTCAGGGTCGCGTCCAGCGCATGGCCGGCGGCCATCTCTCCGAATGGCCGGAAGGCGTCGATCAGGGGTCTGAGGGCCGTGAACATCAGCGCGTCGCCGGCGTTGATCGCCAGCGGCACGCCATGAAGCGCGTGCAGCGTCGGCCTTCCCCGGCGCAGTTCGCTGCCATCCTGGATGTCGTCGTGTATCAGGAGTCCGTTGTGCAGGATCTCGATGCCGGCGGCGCAAAGGGCGGCGGACTTCCGATCGCCGCCGAACGCGCGCGCCGTCGCCGTGCAGATGGCGGGGCGGAGCATCTTGCCGCCGCGAGAGGGATAGTCGGCCAGCAGGTCATCGAGATAGGGGGCCGCCGCCTGCGTTTGCAAGTATCGCGCAAGCTCGATTTGCGTGGCGCCGGCATAGGCCGTCATGGCGCGAGCGACGGCCGCCGGCCGCGCGGCCGCGATGAACTCCAGGGCCGGCGCGAGGCTCAAACGGCCGTCTCTGGCTGGGCGGCCTCGGCGCTAACTGTCCCGGACTCGGCCTTTTTCTCATCGAGCCGCACGTCCAACCGACCCAGAGGCGGTGCGTCCTCGCCCGGGACGTAGACCAGCGCGGAATACCAGCCCGGCGTGGCGCTGGGCGTCGCGGTGACCTCCGCGACAAGGACGCCCTGGGCGAGGTCGAAATCGAAAGCCACCGGGCCGAAGGACCCGTCGGACGTCTCCCCCTGCTTCGTAAATGGACCGACCTTGATTTCTCCAGGTCCGATCCCATTTCCGGGCCGCCTGAGCAGAGCGGTTGAAGGCGTAGCCGTGAGCCGGCCAGTCAGGGGTTCGGCATCTCCCCTGAATCTCAGCGTAAGAGGCATGGCGCCAGAATCCATGGACGTGGGCGCGGGAGAGACGCCAGTCGCGCTCGGTCCTACGGCTGCGTCGGAAACAGCTCGATTCCTATCCGATCTGGCAACGGCCAGATCGAGCACCACCATTTTGAAGACCTCGAACGCCGCCCGATTGAGCTTGCGCGATAGATCGGACACCCCCTCCAGCATCCGGTCGAGATCGTCTGGGACATTGCCGAGCTGGTAATCGCCTTGGCGGAATTTCTCGGCGGCGTTTCGCGTCCGTTCGATGTTGTCGGCGATGACGTTGTAGGCCGTTTTGACAACGTCGGAGACGTCTCCTTTAAACGATCCACTAGCCCCGGAGGTCGAACCGCCGCTTGGTGGTTTGGGGTTGGGATCCGGGTTAGGATCAGTGGGGATTTGCGGTGCCTTCGCGACGTCGTTCGGGTTTGCGGCGGCGATCGCACGGATCGGGCCCTTGCGCTTTGAGTCAGGCATTCTGGGGCGCCCTCCCACATTGCCCGCCGAGGCCTTATGGATGGTCATAGGCGATGATATCCTCGAGCCTAGGCGAGCTGCTTAACGCATGCGCGGCCAGCAATCCGGACATGACCGCGCCCTCCACACACCCGGAATGAAACCCACTGTCAGTCCAATCCCCGGCGATCGTCAAGTTGTCATAAGACGTGTCCAGCGGTGAAATCCGATGCCGGAAGCTCCCGGGCGTGTGGATTACATAGCGGTCCGTGGGATTGACATTGGCGCGCCAGTATTGGCTGTCGAACCGGTCGGGCCCGTCTGGCGCGGGAACATTCGTCGCCAGCAGCTCCCAGCGGAATTCGCCGTCCGGCCGGTAGGCGCCAGGGAAGACCTCGCGCAGCGGTCCCGCGACAAAGGCCTTGGCGTTCTCCTTCACCTCCAGCGCCCGGCGCGCCGGGTAGTCCGGAGCGGATTCGTCCGAGGGATCGGGCGGATCGGGCAGCACGGCGCAGAAGTAGACGCACGTCTTCGGGCGTTCGGCCCACTCCTCCTCCGGCACCACATGCGCCATGTCGCACCAGGTGTCGAAGGGCTTGGCGAACGCGCCGGTGATGTAGGCGGGGCCGCGCCAGCCCAGGCTCTGGAGATCCTCGGTCAGCCAGATCTGGAAAGCCTGCGAGGCCACGGTCGTGACCGCCTCGGTCATGCGCCGCCAGCGCGGGTTGGCTTCGAGGATCTCTCCGCTGACGTGCGGTATGGCCCCGACGCCGACGCCCAGCACAACGAGGTCGAAGTCCTTCCCCACCACAAAGGTCCGCTCGCCGACGCGCTGCCGGTCCCAGTGCGACTCGAACTGCCGCGCTTCCGACTGGAGCCGGGCGCCGTCCGCCAATTGCGAGAAATCCGGCGTCGAGGGCCAGCAAGGCCGGCCGCCCACCGGTTTCAACGGCTCGTATTTGCCGCCGGTGATGGTGCGCGCCTGGACGTCGAACGTCAGGGTACGGACGTGGTCACGACCGGTCGCGTCCGGCTCTCCGGCCGGTTCGACGTTGGTCAGGCGATGGAAGAATTCAAAACGCACCCCGCGGCGCTTCAGGGCCACATAGAGCGGGGCAAAGACGACATCGCCCATGCCCGCCCGCATGCGCCACATGAAGGCCCCGCGATAGCCGAAGAAGGTGCGCAAGGTTCCGCGCAGGCCCTGCCCCGCCGAAAGGCTTGGACGATTGAGGTCGCCGCCGGCGTAGCCCATGGAGAGGTCGAATAGTCCAAGCAGGAACGGGGAACGAAGCGAGCGCGCCGAGGCACCGTTCATCGCCAGCCACTGGCGACATTCCAGGTCGTCGATGGCGTCGAGACCGCGCGGGTCGAAGATGACGCCGTGGCGGATCAGTCCGACAATCGTTGCCAGGGTGAGGTCGGCGATCTCCCACAGGTAGCGATGCTCGGCGTCGGCCAGCCAGCCGTCCTCGAGCCATCGGCGCAGCCGTGCGCAGATCGCCAGGGCGGTGTCGGTGAGCCCTCCTGACGCGGCCGGCCCTGTGCGCAGGATCGTCGCCAGCAGACCGAGAGCCTCGGCCACGGACGCGGCGGTGGCGAAGGTCGCCAGCCGCCCGGCCCAGGCGATCTGAGCCGGCAGGTCGCCTGCCCCGCCCTGCAGCGGACCGGCCGTTAGGCCGCGGTCGTCCACCGTCGTGTCGAGCACCAGGGCACGGAACAGTTCGAGCGCCCGGCCCATGTAGTAGGACAAGGAGAACACCTCGCCGGCCGGCAGCGGGTCGCCCGGCAGGCCGGCCCGGGGCGGCATGTGCGAGTTCCACCGCTCGAAGGCGCCGTCCTCGGTCCGGGAGTAGAGGGCGACGTCATTCTCCGGGGTCCAGGCCTCGCGCCAGTCGCCGAAGAGGTGGCCGTCGCCATTCGCCGCCAACTCGGCATAGCACTGGCGCATCATCCGAAACGCGTTGTCGTAGAAGCCAAGCCAGATGTGCAGGCCATGTTCCTCGATGCGGCCATTCGCGCCGCGCCCGGACGAGCCTTTGCCGCCGAGCCGCCAGCCCTCCTGGAACACGGTGATTTCGAATTGGCCGGCGTGTTCCGGGCGCGAAAGCTCCCAGACCGCCGCCAGCGACGCGCAGCCTCCCCCGACAACGGCCACCTTGATCGGATTGCCGTTCACGCGCCCTCGCCCCTCCTGCCCATCTGATACGTCAGGCTACGAACCCGATCGCCTTGCGTGGGCGCCGCCGCCCTTCGGTCTAGACGCCGCCTCTTAGGGGCACCGGTCAACTCGCTCGATGGATCCAGCCGATTTCGCCGCTCGGCGAGCGACCCTCCAAAGGCGCTTCCTGCGGTTGAGGTCGGCGTTTCATAACCTTTCCCTCGGCGAAACATCGGCGAACGTAAAGCTGCACGTCCTGTCGAACGCGGTCCTGTTCAGGTCTCATGCGATTGCGGGCCAAACCGGGTCGCAAGGACTTGGAGGGATCCTGCCATTCCCTCCCGTTTGACGGAGTTGAAGCTATGACTATCCAAGACAGCGCCGTTGCGGGAGCTCACGTAACAACCCTGCAACGCCGCACGGCGAAGGCCTATCCCGTCCCTGTCGGGGACGAGGCTTCTCGCCCATTCAACCCCAAGGAAGGGCGCGAAGCCGCCTTTTCGGGTGTCTATGTCGGACCGTGGGGCGCGACGCAATTCGAGCATGCAGAGGCCCGTCTTACCACGGTGCTGAAGCGTATCGACGCGATCGCCCTGGGTCTGGTCTATGCGGCCGTTCTCGGACTGCCGCTGTTCGCCATCTGCTTCATGATCGGCGCGGTCTAGGCCGCCTGTCGACTATGATCGCGGTTTTTGGCGAGCCGGACGCGATCCTTGTGCGCCCGCGAGGATCGCGTCCGTTTTCTTATGGCGGATGAGTCGTGCCCAGCGACTTAGAGGTCGCCATCCGGCGCATCTGCGCGTCCAGGCGAACCTGCGCGCAAGTTAACGCGATGAGCTGATCGCCCAATTGCGCTCGTCCGCAGTGACGCCTCGATACCCCGCAAGGCTCGCTAATAATCGATCTCAAGCCTCGTTCGGTTAGCCCCGCCGCGCCTCGATGCAGTCCCACAGCCGCTCGGCCACGTCGGCGCCGCCGAACCGCTTCAGCTGCTGCGCGCCAGTGGGCGAAGTGACGTTGATCTCGGTGAGCCAGTCGCCGATCACGTCGATGCCGACAAAGAGGAGGCCGCGCCGCTTCAGCTCCGGGCCGATGGTGGCGCAAATCTGCGCGTCGCGGGCGGTGAGGCCGACCGCCTCGGCGCGGCCACCGCGGGCGAGGTTGGAGCGCACCTCGCCCTCGCCCGGCACGCGATTGATGGCGCCCACCGGCTCGCCGTCGACCAGCAGGATGCGCTTGTCGCCCTGGGAGACGGCGGGGAGGAACTGCTGGGCGATCACCGCCTCGGGGCCGATCATGGCGTGCAGTTCCAGGAGGGCGTCCAGATTGGGATCGCCGGCCCTGAGCTTCACCACCCCCGAGCCCATGCCGCCGTAGAGCGGCTTGACGACGATATCGCCCATGCGTGCGTGGAAGGCGTGCAGGGCCTCCGAGTCGGACGTGATCAGGGTCGGCGGATGCAAATCGGGGAATTCCGTCACCAGCAGCTTTTCCGGCGCGTCGCGCACCGCGGCCGGATCATTGACCACCAGGGTCCTGGGATGGATCCGCTCGAGGAAATAGGTGGCCGTCAGATAGGCCATGTCGAAGGGCGGATCCTGGCGCATGAGGACCACGTCGAAGTCGGAAAGATCGCGCGTGTACTCGGCGCCCAGACTGTGGTGGTCGCCCTTGATGGCCCGGACGCTCAGGGCGTGACCGCGGGCCAGGACGCGGCCCTCGTCGAGCGCCAGCCGATGCGGCTGATAGACCCATAGGCTGTGGCCGCGGGCCTGGGCCTCCAGCATCAGCATGAAGGTGGTGTCGGCCTCGATCTTGACCGCCTCGATGGGGTTCATCTGCACGGCGATGCTGAGCGGCATGGTCGTCAACGTCCCCCATCGCGCCGTCCTAAAGGTCCGGCCAGGCGCCCCGTATATGGCGCGGCCAGCAGCCGGGCGCGAGGGCCATCAGATCCAGGCGGACGGCGGCGCCCTCCAGATCCGGCCGGCAGCCGGCGAGCTGGCGGGCCGCGGCGAGCAGCCGATCACGCTGGCGCGGCGTCACCGCCTCCAGCGCCTCGGCGAGGCTGGCGCGGCGCTTGACCTCGACGACGGCGACCTGGCCGCCCTTGACGGCCAGGATGTCGATCTCGGCTTCGTGGGTCTTCAGGCGGAAGCCGATGAGGCGATAGCCCCTGGCCATCAGAATGAGGACGCAGAGCCACTCGCTTCGACGGCCGTCGCGGCGGGCGAGGCGGCCCCGGTCTCTGCGGGCGACGCCCGCGTAACGGGGAACATCGGAGACGACGATGGGCGCCAGCCTGGCCATAAGGACCCATAGCGCGTCGAGAACAAAAGGGGAATATTGCTCCTATGCCCTAGTTCCCTTGCCGCTGATCGCCAGGGCGCGGGCGTAGAGATCGCGACGGGGAAGCTTCAGGGCCCTGGCCACCTCGGCCGCGGCGGCGGCGGGTGAGAGACGCTCGAGGGCTTGGGCGAGGGCGGCGTCGGCTTGCTCGGGACTGGCCGCCTCGTCCTGCGCGCCGCCGACGAGGATGACGATCTCGCCCTTGGGGGCGGCCAGGCGCGGGTCGCCGGCCAGTTGATCGAGCGGCGCCCGAATCACCGTCTCGTGCAGCTTGGTGAGCTCGCGGGCCACAGCCGCCGGACGCGGCCCGAACGCCTCGGCCATGGCCTCGAGGCTCTCGGCCAGGCGCGATCCGCCCTCGTAAAAGATCAGGGTCGCGCGCAGGGGCGCCAGCTCTCCGAGGAAGGCGCGGCGGGCGGCGGCCTTCACCGGCGGGAAGCCGGCAAAGAGGAAGCGGTCGGTGGGAAGGCCGGCGACTGTCAGCGCCGCCACGGCGGCCGAGGGGCCCGGAATGGGAAACACAGCGGCGCCCTGGGCGATCGCCTCGACCACCAGACGGTAGCCGGGATCGCTGACGAGCGGGGTGCCGGCGTCCGAGACCAGGGCCACGCGCGCCCCGGCGGCGAGATCGGCGAGAATCTTCGGGCGGACCTTGGCGCCGGCGTGGTCGTCGTAGCGCTGCAAGCGGGCCGAGATCCCGTGGGCGGCGAGGAGCTTGCCGGTGACCCGCGTGTCTTCGGCGAGGACAAGATCGGCGGCGGCGAGCACGTCAAGGGCGCGCAGGGTGATGTCGCGCAGGTTCCCGATGGGCGTGGCTACCAGATAGAGGCCGCGCACGACCGGCTTGGGCTCGGGCGTCCCCATGTCAGGCCGCGTCCGCCAGCTCGGCGACGAGGCGGTCGAGGACCGGCCGGCCGCGGGCGGTGGCGGCGAGGCGTCCCGCCCGCCGTTCGACGAAGCCGGAGAGATCAGAGATGCGGCCCTCCGGAATCTGGAGCGGCGCGAGATCGGCCAGATCCACGCCCTCCAGCGTGCGCAGGCCCATCAAAAGGCGCTCGAGGGCCTGCTCGCGCGGTTGAAGAGACGTTTCGACCGCGCCGCTCCCGGTCTGCCTGACCCGGTCGATATAGGCTCCGATCCCGCGCGGGGCCTCGGTCGCGATGCGGGCGCCGCGCCGGGTTATCCGGCCGTGGGCGCCGGGACCGAGACCGAGGTAGTCCTCGCCGCGCCAGTAGAGGAGATTGTGCCGCGAGCGGCCGGCCGGCCCGCGCGCGTGGTTGGAGACTTCGTAGGCCTCGAAGCCGAGGCTTTGCAGCACGGTCTGGGTGGTTTCGTAGAGCTCCGCCGCGGCGTCGCTCTCCGGCGTCGCCCAGGCGCGACGGCGCACCGCACGGTCGAAGGCCGTGCCGGGCTCGATGGTCAGCTGGTAGGGCGAGAGGTGCTCGAGATCGAAAGCGGCGACCTCGGCAAGCGCCGACGCCCAGGCGGCCGTGGTCTGATCCGGCAGGGCGTAGATCAGGTCGGCCGAAACACGCCGGAAGGCTGACGTCGCATGCTCAAGGGCTCGCCGGGCCGTTTCGGCGTCATGATCGCGGCCGAGGAACCTCAACTCGTCGTCGTTCAGCGACTGCACCCCGAGCGAGAGGCGGTTAACGCCGGCGTCGGCAAAGGCGGCGAAAGGGGACGCGTCGCCAGGATTGGCTTCCAGGGTGACTTCGAGGTCCTCCGCCGCCGGCCACGCCCGTCGGGCGGCCGCGATCAGGCGGCCGACGTCGTCCGGGTCCATGAGCGAGGGCGTGCCGCCGCCGAAGAAGAGCGAGACGAGGCGCCGGTCCGCCAGCCTCGCAGTCTGGGCCTCCAGGTCGGCCAGGATGGAGTCGGCGAGTTTCCGCGCCTCCCCCTCACGCCTCTGTTTGTCTTTGGGCGCGCGGACGACATTGAAGTCGCAGTAGGGACAGACGCGGGCGCAGTAGGGCCAGTGGATGTAGACGCCGAGGGGAGCGCCGGCAGGGTTCAAAGCAGCGCCGACTTCAGCGCTGCGAAGGCGCGGGCGCGATGGCTGATCGCCGCCTTGGCCGCCGGGTCGATCTCGCCGAAGGTCTCGGCGCCGCCCCCCGGGATGAAGATCGGGTCGTAGCCGAAGCCGCGGGTTCCGCGCGGCGGGAAGGTCAGGATCCCGTCGACGCGGCCCTCGGTCAGAACCACTGGACCTTTCGGCCACGCCAGAGCCAGGGCGCAGACGAACCAGGCGGCGCGATCGTCGCGCTCGGAGTCGTGGAGGCGCTTTTCCACCAGCTCGATGGCGCGGGCGAAATCGCGGTCGGGGCCGGCCCAGCGCGCCGAATGGACGCCGGGCGCGCCGTCCAGCGCCTCGACGCAAAGGCCGGAATCATCGGCGACGGCCGGCAGGCCGCTGGCGTCGGCGGCCGCGCGCGCCTTGAGAAGGGCGTTGCCGGCGAAGCTTGCCTCGGTTTCCTCGGGCTCGGGAAGGCCCAGCGCGCCGGCGGTGACGATGTCGAAGCGGCCCTCGAAGAGCTCAGCGATTTCGCGCGACTTGCCAGGGTTGTGGGTAGCCACCACGAGGCGGGCGCCGGGGGCGAGGCTGAGGCTCATAGAGGCAGTCTTAGCGCAGGCGAATGAGCGCGGCCAACGACCTCATTCTCACTCGCCGAGCCTTCCTTCTCTTTCAGTCCGTCATCCCCGGGCGTCAGTCCCGGGGATCCATTCGGCGCTGGCCGATGGGTGGCCATGCCCGGCATGGCCACACGCCAGCCGGCGTTCTTGGGTGGCCGGGACAAGCCCGGCCATGACGGTGAGTCGATGGGCGCCGTCCCGCTGTCGGCCGCCGGCAAACCCACATTACGGAACCTTCATATTGATAAACGATATTTAATTTGATCGAAAAACGATACGGACATATCGATAAACACAGAAAGACGGACCAAACCGGATTTCACAGAAACAAATTGAAAACGCCCCTTCATCCACTCCGGGGCGCCCAACAAACGGAGACCTCAAATGCAACGCACGCGTATCCTCGACACCGTCGACCGCTTCGCCCTCACCCTGATGAACGTGATCGTGTTCGTCGGCCTGCCTCTGACGGCCGTCAGCCTGTTCATCCGATAGCCTTGCGCTTTTCCACAAGGGCGGTTCGGGTCATGTTCGCCGCCGCGTGAGTTCAAGGCTCACGCGGCGGTTGGCATGTGGAGGGTTGGATGCGGGCGCTGGGTCGAGGCTCGGTATCGAGCTTCCTGAAAGTGATCCTGGACGTCTTCCACGTCGTCCTGTGGATCCTGTTGGCGCTGGCCACCGTGGGCGTCGTCGCCGCCCTGCTGCTGAGCTTCCGCCCGGACATCATCAGCAGCCACATCGACATCGATTCCCTGAATGTCCAGGGCGCGTGGCTGGGCCCCGCGGCCGCGGGACTTCTGGTCTTTACCGACCTCTATCTCATCGGCCTCATCGTCGTCGTGAACCGCCTGAGGGCCATCTTCGCCACCCTGATCGCCGGCGATCCATTCCAGCCAGACAACGCCCGACGCCTGAGGGTGATCGGCGGCGCTCTCGCCATTCTCGAACTTGGCCGTTACGCCCTTTCGAGCATGGCCCGCGCCATCCTGCACGGGGCGATCCACATCGGCGGAGGCGTCAGCCTGACCACCTGGTTCGCGGTGCTGGTGATCTTCGTCCTGGCCGAAGTGTTCCGCGAAGGCGCCCGCCTGCGCGGCGAAGCCGAGCTGACCATCTAGATGCCGATCCGCGTCCACCTCGATCGGCTGCTGCTCGAGCGACGGATGTCGCTGACCGAGCTTGCCGACCGCGTGGGCGTGACCATCGCCAACCTGTCTATCCTCAAAACCGGCAAGGCGCGGGCGGTGCGTTTCTCGACGCTTTCGGCCCTGTGCCGCGAACTGGACTGCCAGCCCGGCGACCTGATGGGCTTCGAGCCCGGCCCGGCGGACGAGGACGATGGGGATTTCGAAGACGGCTAGTTGACCGCCGCCGCCTGTTTCGCCACCAGCTCGGCGATGCCCTTCTGGGCCAGCTCCATGAGGGTATCAAACTCGGCGCGGGAGAAGCCACGCTTCTCGCCCGTGGCCTGGGCCTCGACGATGAGGCCGGCGCCGGTGAGGACAAAATTGGCGTCGGCCTCGGCATTGGAATCCTCCTCGTAATCGAGGTCGAGCACCGCCTCGCCGTCCACCAGGCCACAGGAGATAGCCGCCACGTGGTCGAGAATCGGATCCTTGGCGATGACCCCTTCCTCCAGCAGCATCCGGGTCGCCAGGCGCAGGGCGACCCAGCCGCCGGTGATCGCCGCCGTGCGCGTGCCGCCATCGGCCTGCAGCACGTCGCAGTCCAAGAGGATCTGGCGCTCGCCGAGCGCCGCCGGGTCGATGACCGCGCGCAGGGAGCGGCCGATGAGGCGCTGAATCTCCTGGCTGCGGCCGGACTGCTTGCCCTGGGCGGCCTCGCGCCGGCCGCGGGTGTGGGTGGCCCGGGGCAGCATGCCGTATTCGGCGGTCACCCAGCCGCGGCCGCGGCCGCGCATGAACGGCGGCACGCCTTCCTCCAGGCTGGCGGTGACCAGCACCTTGGTGTGGCCGAAGGAGACCAGGCACGAGCCCTCGGCGTAGCGGTTGGCCGCCGTTTCCAGGGTGACGGGCCTCAGTTCGCCCGCGCTCCGGCCGGAAGGTCGCATGGAGTCTCCTGAGGATGGCGGCCTCGCTGGCCCGCTTGCCTAAGTAAGGGCGGCGCTTATCCTAATCCCCCAGAGATGACCAACGCCTTCGTCGGAAGCGCCCGCGGCGCCAGCCTCGCCGAGCTCGACGCCCGCGCCCGCGAGGTGTTCCGGCGGATCGTGGAGTCCTATCTCGAGACCGGCGATCCGGTCGGCTCGCGCACCCTGGCGCGCGGCGGCATCCCGCTCTCGCCGGCCTCGATCCGCAACACCATGCAGGACCTCACCGACCTCGGCCTCTTGACCGCGCCGCATATCAGCGCCGGGCGCCAGCCGACGCACGCGGGGCTGCGCCTTTTCGTCGACGGCTTGCTAGAGGTCGGCGACGTAGGCGAGGACGACCGGCGCAACATCGAGGCGCGGCTCTCCGCCCACGGCCGATCCTTCGAGGATGCCATGGACGAGGCAAGCAACATCCTCTCAGGGCTGGCCGGCGGCGCCGGGGTCGTGGTCGCGCCGGTGCGCGAAGCGGGAGTCAAGCACGTCGAGTTTGTGGCCCTGGCCCCCGACCAGGCCCTGGCGGTGATGGTGTTCGAGGACGGCCAGGTGGAAAACCGGCTCATGCGCCACGCGCGCGGCCTGACGCCCTCGGCGCTGCAGGAGGCCTCGAACTTCCTCAACGCGCGGCTGCGCGGCCGCACTCTCAGCGAAGCCAAGTCCGAGGTCGTGGCCGAGCTTTCCGCCGCCCGACGTGAGCTGGACGCGGCCGCGGCCAACCTGATCGAGGGGGGGCTGGCGGCCTGGGGCGGGGAAGGCGCGGAACGGGCCCTGATCGTGCGCGGCCGGGCCAATCTGCTGGAAGGCTCTGACGCCGCCGACCTCGAGCGCGTGCGCATGCTGTTCGACGATCTCGAGCGCAAGGAGAGCCTGATCGAGCTGCTGGACGGGGTGCGCGAGGCCGCCGGCGTGCGCATCTTCATCGGCGCGGAATCGAGACTTTTCTCGCTCTCGGGTTCCGCGCTGATCGCCGCGCCCTATATGACGGGCCGGCAGCGGTTGCTGGGCGCGATCGGCGTGATCGGTCCGGCGCGGTTGAACTACGCCCGCGTCATTCCGTTGGTGGACTATACGGCGCGGGCGCTCGGCAGATTGTTGGACGACTGAGGGGACATGAGCAAGCACGACGACGCGGACGACAAGACGCGCACCAACGGCGGCGCGAACGGATCCGCGCCCGAGGATGAGGACGCCGTGGAAGCGGTCGGCAACGAGCAGGCCCAACTCGAGGAGGAAGTGGCGGCGCTGAAGGACCAGGCGCTGCGCTATGCGGCCGAGGTGGAGAACACTCGCCGCCGGGCCGAGCGCGAGGTCAATGACGCGCGCGCCTACGCCATCCAGAAATTCGCCCGCGACCTGCTGGGCGTGGCCGACAACCTCGCCCGCGCCCTGCAGCATGCCCCGAAGAGCGATGAGGATCCCCTGGCGCGTAACCTCGCCATCGGCCTGGAGATGACCCAAAAGGAGCTGCTCGGCGCTTTCGAGCGCAATGGCCTCAAGCGCGTGGCCCCGGCGCCCGGTGAGAAGTTCGATCCGCACAAGCACCAGGCGATGGTCGAGCAGACCTCGGCCGAGGTCGCGCCGGGGACCGTGGTCGCCCTGATGCAGGACGGCTTTGAGCTCTTCGGCCGACTGGTGCGCCCGGCCATGGTGGTGGTCGCCGCCCGCGATTCCACAGGCGCGGCGGCCTCAGCCCATGAGGCGCCTGCGGAAGCCCCACGCTGAGGCTTGGCGCCTCTTCCTCGCGCCGACAAATCAGCTAGTCTCCCAAGTCCTTTCTTAAGACCGCCGAATCCCCGGGGGGGGCCCGGCGGCGAAGCCGGGACCGGACCATGAAGCTGACGATCGAACGCGCCGCCCTGCTCAAGGCCCTGGGCCACGTGCAAAGCGTGGTGGAGCGGCGCAACACCATCCCGATCCTCGGCAATGTGCTGCTGTCGGCCGACGAGGAGGGCCTGGGATTCTCGGCCACCGACCTCGATATGGAGATCGCCGATTCGGCCCCAGCCCAGGTCGAGGGTCCCGGCCAGATCACCGCGCCGGCCCACACCCTCTATGAGATCGTGCGCAAGCTGCCGGAAGGCGCCGAGGTGTCGCTCTCATTCACTGGCAGCGATCCGCGTCTGGCGGTCCAGGCCGGGCGCTACAAGGTCAACCTGCCGGTGCTGCCGCATGGCGATTTCCCGGTCATGCCGCAGGAGGGCCTCTCCGGCGCCATTACCCTCGACACGGCGGAACTGATCCGGCTGATCGACAAGACCCGCTTCGCCATCTCCACCGAGGAGACGCGCTACTACCTCACCGGCATCTATCTGCATTCGGTGATCCAGGATGGCCGCGCCCTGCTGCGGGCCGTGGCCACGGACGGCCATCGCCTGGCCCTGGCCGAGATGCCGGCGCCGGAAGGCGCGGCCGGCACGGCAGGCGTGATCGTGCCGCGCAAGGCCGTGCAGGAGGCGCGGCGCCTGCTGGACGACGCCGGCGAGACCATCGAGATGCGCCTCAGCCCGCAGAAGATCCGCTTCGACTTCGGCCGCGCGACCCTCACCTCCAAGGTCATCGACGGCTCGTTCCCCGACTACACGCGGGTGATCCCCAAGGAAAACCACCGGGTGATGACCGTCGACAACGAACTGTTCTCCGCCGCCGTCGACCGGGTGGCCACCATTTCCTCGGAAAAGAGTCGCTCGGTGAAACTGTCGGTGGAATCCGGCCGCATGATCCTCACCGTGCGCAACATGGAGACTGGCCAGGCGGTGGAGGAAGTGGAGGTCGACTATGACGGCGATCCCTTCGAGATCGGCTTCAATGCCCGCTACCTGATGGACGTGGCCGCCCAGATCGGCGGCGAGACCACCGAGTTCCGCTTCGTCGACCGGGCGGCGGCGGCCACCCTGCTCGATCCCGTGCTGGTGCTCGATCCCACCGACGTCGGCGTGCAGTATGTGCTGATGCCGCTGCGGGCTTAGGCAAAAGACGCTCCAAAATCATGCGTCATCCCGGCCAAGGCGCGTCAGCGCTGCAGAGCCGGGACCCGGGTGTGACAGGGCGTTGGTGCTTGCGGCCCCCTGATGGGGTGGACGGCCCCCGAACGGCATCGCGATGTGCCAGGATGAGGTTTCGTTGTGATCTCATCGAAGGGAGCCGTCCGTGGACCAGATTACGCGCATTTTCATCGATACGTCGAAGCAGTTTTTTCAGTTGCA
>DASXCH010000068.1:0-4347 GCA_036491275.1 Caulobacteraceae bacterium | reverse complement strand
CAGGCGATCGAACTTCTGCGCGCCGAAGGCCTTCTGCAGGCGCAGCAGGGCAGAGGCACTTTCGTTTCCGGCAGACCGCCAAACAATCGCTCGCTCAATCTAGCGACGGATTTCGATTCTTTGATCGAATCGATCCGAAACAACGTGCTGAAGCGCGTCTTCATTCAGCGCGACGCCGAGCCGCCGGCCCTCACCCCTGGCGAAGGGAATCCCGCGGACGCCTATACCTTTCTCCGAAGCGTCCAATTCAACGGCGGCAAGCCCTTTTCGGTCGTCAACCTGCACCTCGATCAGGGCCTGTTCTTGCGGGACAGCAAGCGGTTCACCCGCTCGGCCGCGCTGCCGAAGATCGTCGAGATGGAAGACGTGGTTGTCACTCACGCCTATCAAACCTTCACGATCGGCGTCGCCGATCCGGAAACCGCCGACCTGCTCGAGATCGGGCTCGGCGAGCCGACCGCCGACTGCCAACTCACCGTCATCAACGACAAGGGGGTTGCGATCTACGTCGCCGACATCCACTACCTCAAGCACTGCTTCGTATTGCGCAACGACTTGCTCAAGCACGGCGCCCCGCGCCACGACAAGGGGGCGATGGCCCACAAGCTTCGCGCTGCGGTCGCGGATGCAGTCGAACTGGAGCCGCGTATCGAGCCAGACCTGAGAGCACGCTAGGCGCAGCTTCGCCCCGCGCATGACGCGCCTCGGCGCCAATCCACCGCCATGAAACATCGCGGCGCCAACTGCTCCCGCAACCGCGCAGTCCCGCCAGAGCCAACGTGCCTATTTTAGCGCCGTGATCGACGCCGGGACGCCAGACGCGTTATCCAGCGATGGATCTCGCGCGCGTCGTTCTTAGCAAACGCCGAACCATTCCAAGCCAGGACATACGGCGCGGGCAATTCCAGCGCCTGTTCGCAGGGTCGCACCAGACGCCCGGATCTTAGATCCTCCGCGATCAACGCCAGTTGAGCCAGCGCGACCCCGCGTCCGTCGATTGCAGCCTCGATCGCCAAGCTTGAATGCGAGAAGACAAGCGTGTTGGCAATGGCGCCGCTGGTGACGCCGGCATAAGCGAACCAGCTCTGCCAACTCGGCGGCGGTGAAAAAAACGGACGCCAATCGATCCCGAGCAGGCGGAAGCCCAGAAGATCAGCAGGGCTGCGTACAGACCGGGTGGAAAGCAATTTAGGGCTGCAGACTGGAACCAGACTGTCGGTGAACAGGGTCGCCACTCGCTCCAAACGCCTGGCCCGATCGGCATAGGTAACGCGGAAGTCGAAGGAACCCGAATCCGGCTCGACCAGACTGCCTTCGATACGGATGGGGGTGTCCGGATGCTCCTGCTGGAAATCGAATATTGCCGGCGACAGCCAGCGCGCGGCTACCAGCGGCAGCGCGCTGATCACGACGCCCCTGCCCTGCGCCTGTGCGATGATCGCCCGATGCGCCTTGCGGAAGCCCTGGATGCACGCGGAGACTTCTTGGTGATAGCCTGCGCCTAGCGCCGTCAGCGTGGCGCCGCCCGGCTTCCGGACTATGAGTTGCAGGCCTAGCGCATCTTCGAGATTTTTGATCTGCTGGCTGATTGCGCCGGGCGAAACGCCGAGTTCCTGCGCCGCTTTTGTCATCCCGCCGCAACGGCCTACAGCTTCGAACACCTGAAGGGCGCGCAAAGGCGGCAGATCGACCATCGTCTGTCTGGGCACCGGGCCATCATAGCCCACAGTTTTAGTTTTTCTAATAGCGAATGCAATTCCACTTGGCTTGTCCCGGCTCGGCCCAACTCTCAATATTATCCGGCATATTGGTCTTGTGGAGGGTTCCCGATGTCCGACGTTGCCACGATCCTAAAGCTCGATACCGCCAAGGTCCGTGGCGGAAATGGGCTCGACGCCATTGTTGATGAGGTCGACGAGATCCTGGAATCCGCGTTCGAGACCACGAAAAGCGCTACGGAAGCCTTCTTCGAATCCTATGACCGGAACCCCAACCCGAAAGCGCTCGCTGCATGGCTCGCCAATCGTTGCTGGCGCGAAATCGACTATGTGCTGCTGCTCAACGAACAGATCCGCCGCTACGGGCTAGCCTACAACCGTCGCCACATCACGTTGCTGGCGAAACAGTCGTTCCAGGAAGCGGAGCACTACGAGGCGTTGGGCAAGCTCATTGAAGCGCTTGGGGGCGAGGTTCCGACATCAGTGCCGGCCATCGCGGCGCCCTGGAGCAAGTTCCTATGGGATTCGATGGACCGCCATCCGCTTGGGGCGATTGCCGCGTGGTACGCGTCTGAAACATCGGCCACGGGCGCGTTCGAGCCGCTCTTTGCCGGCGTAGAGCGGCATGGGTTCAAGGATGTCGCCAAAGCCTACCGCCAGATCGAAATCGACGAGAAGTTCCACACCAGCCTCGGACGCCAGGTCCTGTCGACCTACGTCAAGACAGACGAAGATCGCGCTGAGATTCTCCGCGCGATGCGCGGGATGCGAGACATTGCGTGGACGTCGCTGACACCTGAAGCCGTCGCCAAATCGCTGAATTCCTGAGCCGCAGCGTCAGGGACTAGGGCCGAGATGTCGCAGACCCTGCTTCAGGGGCAGGCAGAAAGCGCGGAGCCCGAATCACGGGACGCCGATGGCCGACTGCTGGTGCGAGTGCTGGAGGTCCAGCGCGAGGCCGACGGTGTGGTGTCGATCGTGCTGAGCTCGAATGACGGGTCAGCGCTGCCCGCATGGAGCCCGGGCGCGCATATCGACCTCATTCTGCCCGATGGCTTGGTTCGGCAATACTCGTTATGCGGCCTGCCCGAGGATCGCGCGCGCTGGAGAATCGGCGTGCTTCTGGAGCCGGCGGGGCGCGGGGGTTCCTCGTACATCCACCGCCATGTGCGGGCAGGCGATGCGCTGCAAGCGGCTGGTCCACGCAACAACTTCGCGCTCGGTGATTCGGAGGAATACCTCTTCATCGCGGGCGGGATTGGAATCACGCCCATTCTGCCGATGGTGCGCCACGTCGCCGCGGCGCGGCGTCGCTGGAAGCTGCTGTACGGGGGGCGCACGCGCGGCTCGATGGCGTTCCTGGACGAACTGAGCGAGCTTCATGGCGATGTACAGATCCTGCCCCAGGATCAGCACGGTCACCCCGACCTGCTTGGCTTCCTTGGCGCGTATCGGCCTGGGGTTACAGTCCATTGCTGCGGACCCGGAGCGATGATCGACGCGGTCGAGGCGGCCTGCCGGACCTGGCCGGCTTCAGCGTTACGCCGCGAGCGCTTCGCCGCGTCGGCGAAGCCTTTAGGCGAAGACGACGAAGCGTTCGAGGTCGAGCTTGCGCGGTCCGGGTCGCGGATCAAAGTGCCGGGCGACCGGGGCCTGCTCGACGTGCTGGAAGAAGCAGGTTGCAAAATCGACAATTCGTGCCGCGCCGGTATCTGCGGCACTTGCGTCGTGCGTGTCCTGGCTGGGATTCCTCAGCACAACGACGACATTCTGGATGACGAACAGCGCGCGTCTGGCACGCTCATCCTGCCCTGTGTGTCGCGCTGCAAGTCGAAGCTGCTGGTGCTCGATCTGTAGCGGGAGCGCTCAACCGCCTAGGTACGCCGCCTGCACGTGCGGGGCCGCGAGCATGGCTTTTCCTGTGCCGTGCTCCACCACATGGCCGTTTTCCAGCAGAAAACTACGATCGCACATCTCGAGCGCTGCGAGCGCGTTCTGCTCGACCATCAGAACGGTCGTCCCGCCGCGGCAGATTTCCGTAATAATGTCGAAGGTCTGGTCGACCAAATTGGGCGCAAGGCCAAGCGAAGGCTCGTCGAACAGGACCATCTTGGGTCGTGACATCAGTGCCCGGGCGATCGCGAGCATCTGCTGCTCCCCACCCGATAGCGTGCCGGCCGCCTGGTCCAGACGCTCCTTAAGCCGCGGAAAGCGCTCGTAGATTTCGATGAGGTCTTTCTTCACCCCAGCCTGATCCCGCCTCAGATATGCGCCCATGCTTAGATTCTCCCGCACTGTGAGCTGCGGGAAGACGTGGCGTCCTTCCGGACAATGAGCAATGCCGAGAGCGAGGATGGCGCGCGGCGAGCACCCGCCGATCGACTTGCCCTGAAAGGTAATGCGGCCTGCGCGCAATGGCAAAAGGCCGCTGATCGCCCGCAAGGTCGTCGTCTTGCCGGCGCCGTTCGCGCCGATCAGCGTTACGAGTTCGCCCTCGCGAACGTCGAGGGAAACGTCGTGCAACGCAGGAACGCGCCCATATGATACGCTGATCCCCTCAACGTGGAGCATGCTTCCTTCCCTGCCCAAGATAGGCGGCGATGACTTCAGGATGCGCCTGTATCGAAGC
>DASXCH010000067.1:0-49897 GCA_036491275.1 Caulobacteraceae bacterium | reverse complement strand
GTTTTCCTCCGGCTCCGTAAACCCTCACCCGGACGGGCTCTGGCGGGCCGTCTCGACCTCTCCCTCAGGGAGAAGTCTTGGGCGGCGCAGGCGCGGCGAGGGAGCCGACGGCGGTCTGGGAGGCGGTCAGGGGGCCGATGGCCTTGCCGCCGACAAAGGCCTCCATGGCCGCCGGGTCGTCGACATCGGCGACTTGGCCGGCCAGGGCGGGCGCGCGCCAGGCCTCGCCGGCGGAGAGGGCGCGGGCGAAGGTCACCTGGGCGCCGTCGCGGACCACCAGGGTGAGCGGACGGATGGCCTGGAGGACGACCCCGCCAGGCGCCGGCGCGCCATAGATCGCCGCGCCGTGGGCAACGAAGGGCGATCCGAGCGGGACGGAATTGGCGGGCCGGGCCGCTTCGGCCTCGGCGGCGATCCGGGCGGTGGCCGCGGCGGCCGCGTCGGGGCCAGTGGCGGCGGTGGCCGCGGCGAGGCCCGGGGTCTCATAGGGCGGCGGCGTGGTCGCTTCCGGCGGGGCGGGGAGGGGCGGGCCGAGGATGGCCGGGCCCGGGAGCGGACCGGCCTTCTGCGCCAGGCGCGGCGCATAGGCGGCCGGCCTGGGCGGCGCGGCCCTGAGGCGGACCATGAAATTCCAGCCGGCCAGAGCGGCACAGACGATTGCCAGGGCGGCGGCGAGACGGCGCAGGCCGGCGCTTCGCCTCAGGCGCACGCCCAGGGGGGGACGCAGGTCGAGCTCCTCGCCGGGCGCCTCGCGCCGGAAGCGGGCGACCACGGCCTCCTGATCGAGGCCGAGGGCCCGGGCGTAGGCCTTGACGTAGCCGACGGCGAACGGGCGCGAGGGCAGGGCGTCCAGGCTGAGGGTCTCGATGGCGGCGATGGACGGCGCGCGGATGTGGGTGGCCAGGGCGATGTCCTCGATGCCGAGGTCGAGGCTCTCACGCGCCCGGCGCAGGGCCTCGCCGACATGACCGTCTTCGCTGAGAACGAGCCTGGCGGGTCGAAGGGCGGCGACCTCGGCGCGGACGGTTCCGGGGGCGCCGTCTCGCCCACCCGAATCTTCGATCGAAGAGGAAGCGATACTCACGCCGCAAAGTCCCCCGTACGTCCGGAGGTAACAGACGAATCAGCGGCCATCAACGTGAACTCGAGACGCAAAGTTCAGGCGTCCACATGATTTTTCCGGGCCAGGGCCTCGATCTCCGCCCGCACCGATCCGGCCGAGCTGGAAAGCAGGCTCTCGACCCCGCGCATGGCCGCGCCGCGGTCGCAGGACAGGACCATCTGCTTGACCGGGCCGATGCCGTTGGGCGGCATGCTGAGGCGCTCGAAGCCGAGGCCGATCAGGGCGAAGGCCTCCATCGGCCGGCCGGCCATCTCGCCGCACACCGAGACCGGCGCGCCGCTGCGGGCGCACGCCTCGCGGATGGTCTTGAGCGCGCGCAGGGCCGGCGGGGAAAGCGGGTCATAGCGGTCGGCCATGCGCGGATTGCCGCGGTCGGCGGCGAACAGATACTGCATCAGGTCGTTGGTGCCGACCGAGACGAAATCGGTGAGCGGCAGCAGGGCGTCGAGATGGAAGAGGAGCGAGGGCGCCTCGATCATCGCCCCGACGCTGAGGCGCGAGGGACTGAGCCGGCCGCGCCGCTCCGCCCAGGCCGCCTCGTGGTCCACCAGGGCGCGGGCGGCGCGGAATTCCTCGACGCTGGCGACCAGCGGGAACATCACACGCAGCGGCCGCCCGGCGGCGGCGGCGATCAGGGCGCGCAGCTGCATGCGCAGCAGGGCCGGGCGATCCAGGCCCATGCGGATGGCGCGCCAGCCAAGGGCCGGATTGTCCTCCCGCTCGGCGTCGAGATAGGGCAGCACCTTGTCGCCGCCGAGATCGAGGGTGCGGAAGGTGACCGGCCGGCCGTCCGCGGCGTCCAGCACCTTGGCGTAGAGCTCGGTCTGAGCCGCCAGCCTCGGCAGATCCTCGGCGACCATGAACTGGAACTCGGTGCGGAAGAGGCCGATGCCCTCCGCCCCCGCCTCGGCCAGCTGGTCGAGATCGACCGCCAGGCCGGCGTTCATCGTCAGCTCGATCTTGACCCCGTCGCGGGTGAAGGCCGGGGTGTCGCGCAGGCGGGCGAATTCGGCCCGGCGCTCGGCGCGCACGCCGATGCGGGCGCGGATCGCCTTGACCACGTCTGGCCGGGGCCGAAGGTAGGCCTCGCCGGTCTCGGCGTCGACGATAACGGGATCGCCTTCGTTGACCTTGTCGCGCAGGCCCGGAATTCTCCCGACGCAGGGAATATCGAGGGCCCGGGCGACAATGGCGGCGTGGCTCGCGGGAGAGCCGTCCTCCAGCAGCAGGCCGCGCAGCCGGGTGCGGTCATATTCCAAGAGGTCCGCCGGGCCGAGGTTGCGGGCCACCAGGATGGCGTTCTCCGGCAGCTCGCGCGTCTGGCCGCCGTCGCCCGCCAGATGCCGCAGCAGCCGGTCGTTGAGGTCCTCGAGGTCGTGGACGCGCTCGCGCAGATAGGGATCGCGCGCCTGGCCGAGGCCGGCGCGATGCTCGGAGCGCACGCGCTCGACGGCCGCCTCGGCGGTCAGGCCCGAGTTCACCGCATCGAGCAGGGAGTGGTTCCAGCTGCGGCTGTGGGCCAGCATGCGGTAGGTTTCGAGCACGTCGTAGGAGGCGCCGAGGATGCCTTCGTGGCCCTCGAGCATGGCGTCGATCTGCCTCTGCAGGCTGGCGATCGCGCCGGCGATCCGGACCTCCTCGGCGGCGGTGTCGTCCGACAACAGGCGGCCGGGCGCCATGGGCGCCTCGTGCATGACGGCGACGCCGAAGGCCAGGCCATCGGCGAGCTTGGCGCCCTTGAGCCGCTCGGGCCGGCGGGGCGCGATCTCGACGTCCTTGAGCTCATCGCGGGTGAGCAGGTCGCCGGCCGCGACGGTCTCGGCCAGGACCATGGCGATGATCTGCAGGTCCTCGATATCGTCCTCGGCATAGATGCGGCTGGTGCGGTTCTGCACCACCAGGACGCCGATCGCCCGGCCACCGCGCAGCAAGGGGACGCCCAGGAAGGCGTGGAACGGATCCTCGTGCGTTTCCGGCCGGTAGGAGAAGGCCGGATGGTTGGGCGCGTCGGAAAGGTTGAGCGGGCGGCCAGTGCGCATGATCTCGCCGACCAGGCCCTCGCCGGGCTTGAGCTTGGTCTTGTGCACGGCGCCAGGGTCGAGGCCCTCGGTGGCGAAGAGCTCCAGTTCGCTCGAGGCGCGGCGCAGGTAGATCGAGCACACTTCCGCGACCATGCTGAGGGCGATGGTGCGCACCACCATGGTCAGCTTGGCCTGGGCGGGACCTTCGCCGGCCATGGCTTCGCGGATCTGGCGAAGCAGACTGCGCGGTCCTCTGAGCGCGAGGCCGGTCGTCGACATGGTCGTGCCCAGGGTTCCTCTCCCTTGTCGCGAGCGCCTATAGCAGACTTTCCAATTATGGCGCGGGAACGACACCGTGAATGAGGCCGCCGGCGCGCGTTTGCCCAAACGCGCGACACTCGACCCCGACGCCGACGAAGGCCTGCCCATGCCGCTGCGCGCCTGGGCGATCGCCGGGGTGGCCCTGGCCATCTCCATGACCGTGCTCGACAGCTCGATCGCCAACGTCGCCCTGCCGGTGATCGCCCACGAGTTCGGCGCCGCGCCGGCGGATTCGGTGTGGATCGTCAACGCCTATCAGCTGGCCATCGTCATCGCCCTGCTGCCGCTGGCCTCGCTCGGCGAGCGGGTCGGCTATCGGCGGATCTACCTCACCGGCCTGACGGTCTTCACCCTGGCCTCGCTCGCCTGCGCCCTCTCGCGCTCCCTGCCGATGCTGACCCTGGCGCGGACCCTGCAGGGCTTCGGCGCGGCCGGGGTGATGAGCGTCAACGGGGCCCTGGTGCGGTTCATCTATCCGGGGCGGCTGCTGGGCCGGGGCGTGGGCCTCAACGCCATGGTGGTGTCGGTGACCTCCGCCATCGGGCCGAGCGTCGCCTCGGCGATCTTGGCGGTGGGTCCCTGGCCGTGGCTCTTCGCCGTCAACATCCCGGTGGGCCTGGCCGCCTTCGCCCTGGCGGCCAGGGTGCTGCCGGCCAATCCACTTTCCGAGCGCCCGTTCGACTGGGTCAGCGCGCTGCTGAACGCCCTGACCTTCGGCCTCGTCATCGGCGGCATCGACACGGTGACGCGCACAGCGGCCAAGGCCTGGGGCGCGGCCGAGCTGGCCATCGGCGTCGCCGCCGGCGCGCTGCTCGCCCGCCGCGAATGGTTCAGGCCGCGGCCGCTGGTGCCCTTCGACCTGCTGCGCGACCGCGCCTTCGCCCTCTCGGTGATGACCTCGATCGCCTCCTTCGCCGCCCAGATGCTGGCCTTCGTCTCCCTGCCGTTCCATTTCGAGCTGAGCCTGCACCGCAGCCAGGTGACGACCGGCCTGCTTCTGACACCGTGGCCGGCGGCGGTGGCCGTGGCGGCGCCCCTGGCCGGGCGGCTGGCCGACCGGGTCTCCTCGCCCTTGTTGTGCGCGGTCGGCCTGCTGGCCCTGACGGTGGGTATGGCGTGCCTGGCGACGCTGAGGGCCGACGCTTCCACCTTCGACATCGCCTGGCGCATGGCCCTGTGCGGCGCGGGTTTCGGATTCTTCCAGGCGCCCAACAACCGCATGATGCTGTCGGGCGCGCCGCGCGAGCGGGCGGGCGCCGCCGGCGGCATGCTGGGCACGGCCCGGCTCACCGGCCAGACCATCGGCGCGGTGCTGACCGCCATCGCCCTCGGCTGGTTCGGGGCGCGCGGGGAGGTGACGGCGCTGGCGCTGGGCGCCGGCTTCGCCTTCGCCGCGGCGGTGTTCAGCGCGCTGCGGCTGACGCCGGCGAGAAGGGGGTAGAGTCGCCGACTCCCTCGTTCCCCGACGTTGCCGTCAGCGGGCCACGGACCGGCCTTTCTATGTGTCGCACCGCATGAAATGGACAACGAAAACATATATTATAGAACATATTCAGCTTACGATTCATAGCATATAAGCTATTGTAGAGCGAGCGTTCATAGACCACAAGGTATAACATGAACCGGCGCCAAGCCTCGGCCGAGGCTCGACGATCTCTGGATCGGACCCTCGCCCCGCTTCGCAAGACCCTTAACCGCGCGCCCTCGCGCGGCTGGATTCGTGCGATCCGCGACGCCTTCGGAATGACCGCGGAACAGTTGGGCGAGCGCATGGGAATCTCCCAACCCTCGGTTCAACGGCTGGAGCTTTCCGAGGTGGAAGGCACGATCAAGCTGAGCAGTCTGCGCAAGGCCGCCGCGGCGCTGGAGTGCGAAGTCGTCTACGCCCTGGTCCCCCGACGAAGCAGCCTGCAGGAGACCTACGACGCCGCCGCCAAGGCCGTCGCCCGACGCGAATTCGGCGCGATCGGTCACACCATGGCGCTGGAGGATCAGACGGTTGACGACGAGGAGGACGAGGAGCGGCTGCGCCGGTTCATCGCCGAGAACCTCGATCCACGCGAGGTGTGGGGTCGCCGGCGGTGACCGACGACGGCGACCTCCACCGAGCCGGCGACGGCGCCATGGCGGTCGCGCCCGAGGACCGCAAAGCGCTGATTCCAACATGGATCGTGTCCCGCGACGACCTGAACCGGGCCGAACGCGACAACATTGCCGCCGGCCTGCGATGGGCACGGCGCCGCCGGCTCGATGTGCTGGATCCAGACGAACTGATGACCCTGCACAAGCGCATGTTCGGCGACGTGTGGCGCTGGGCGGGCCAGCCGCGCCAGGCGGAGACCAACATCGGCCGTGTCGACTGGTGGGCGCTCCGCGAACACCTCCACAAGCTGCTCGGTAACATCCGCGCCCAAATCGAGCGCAAGGGCCGGGACTTCGACGAGATCGCCATCGACTTCCATCACCAGCTGGTCACGATCCATGTCTTTCCCAACGGCAATGGCCGACACGCCCGCCTGGCCACGGACCTCTTGGCGATCCGCCACGGCCGCGAGCCGTTCGGTTGGGGCCGATCCGACCTGGCGACAGTGGGTGATGCTCGGGACGCCTATCGTGCTGCGCTGAAGGCGGCCGACGCCGGCGACCTCGGTCCGCTGCTGGCGTTCGCCCGATCCTGACCGCGACGGCCTTATGGGGGATGAGCCTGGTGGCGTGGCTGACCGTCTGTCGCGCGGAATCCGTCGCGCGGAAATCGGCATCCATCACCACATTGCCGGGCTGTATCTGGCGGCCTACGCGGCGGAAATGGGCTGGCGGAAGGATCGGCGGAGGATTTCCAATGGCGAGCAATTCCTAGCCGCCACGGGCACCGCCTTGGCGCACCTCGTCTGCCGGCAGTGGAAGGATTACTGGCAGCGCGAAGCAGTCTATGTTGTGAAGAATTTGATGGGGCGGCGCTGCAACGCCGCATCCATCCACTTTGCCATTCGTTCCGCGAATCGCGTTTCGGGAGATTACGCGATGCGCGAACGTTTGTCACAACCGGTACCCACGAACGACAATGGCCAGCGGGGCCTAGAGGTAGCCGTTGCGGAGCGCTCGGATTTTCCGGGTGCGTGGGGAGTCGAGGCCGTCGACACCATGGCTGAAGGCGAAATCTACCAAGCCTTGTTTCTTGGCCCAAGGGCCAAGGAGCGCGCCTACGCTTACGCCTGCCTCGTGTATGGGACAGGGTTGCCGTAGGCATCCACGATGATTTCGACGTCCACGGCGTCGATGCAGGATTGGGGGCGTATGTGGCTATCTATAGTGTGCCATGCGCCGCGTTCCAGAATCCGAACGTTCGAGACCTGGTTGATGAAAATGCACCGCCATTGACCGCCAGCCGGGAGACCCGCTTGGGAGCCACCGGCATATTGGAACGTCAGCACCTTTTCCTGGCCGTGCTTCAACCCCACCACATGCGGACACGCGATGCGGGTAAATCCATGATAGTCGAAAGAGACCGGACGTCCGGCGAGTATTGCGTTCCGAAAGGTTGAATAAGCTTGTGAGTTCATAGGGGTTCCTTGTGGGTTGGGTGGACGTTTGCCGCCTTTGAGGCGGAGCGGACGAACGGCGTTCGTCCGCTCCTAATCTCACCGTCCCTCGCCGTTGAGGCGTTCGCAGTCGTGGCACAGGCGATAACCGCCAGTGCCGGAACGGCGATCATATGAGGGAATGTCGCGCCCCGGAGGGCACACACCGTTGTTGTGGTGAACACGGTGTGCAGCGGGCTTGTGTGCCTCGTTCACAGAGTGGAAGGGGGGCACGTTGGCCATAAGCAAGCGCGTCCTTTTGGCGCACCAAGGGACGTCGTGGAGGCTTGACATGCGGAGACGGTCGGACAAATGTCCGTTGTTCAACCACCGTTTTGGTGCGCCCCCACAACAGGATTTGCACCAGAACCCCTAACTTTGAGGGCATCCCTGGCAGGGGATGCCTTCTTTGTTTTGGGGCCTATCGAACGGAAGAAAACGGCGCCGATGACGTCGAGTCAAGCGCATCTATATCTTGTCCGCAGGGAATCGCGCCCGCGCAGAGAGCGGACGGCGCACACCCCCTAGATATAGTAGGTCTTTGTTAAGCTTTTCGAGCCGAATCGTGATTCGGTTCAAGGGGAAATTCAGACCCGAACCCACCCCTGTGATGGACCACGTAGGGCGTCGCGATGAACGGGCACTCGTCTCGCTCAAAGTGCGTGTTGTGGCTTTCGCTACGAAATGCCGGAAGCATCGTCCGTCCGCTCTACATTGACCGGCGCCCCCGCCTTCGCCACGCGCTTCTTTTCGTCGTCCGGGACGCCGAGAACGGCTGGTTTCACCGGTCGGCCGGTGGCCTCGGCGACGAGCTCAGCCGTCCGGTCCTCCACGGCCGTCTGCAGGCGCTCCATGAATTCCTGGCGCGGAAGACCGGTCGGAATGGGATCGAGGAACTCGAGCACGGCTGTGCCGGGGCGCTTGGTCCAGTTCTCCTGCGTCCAGAACAGACCAAGGCTGCTGGCGACGGGCACGACGGGAACATCGAAGTCCCGCGCCATGTGGAAGACGCCGGTTTTGTACCGGTAATAGGCCCCTACCGGCGCGAGGGCGCCTTCCGGATAGATCAGGATCTTGCGGCCTTCGGCGTGGGCCTCGGCGGCGCTGCGGGAGAGCGCGCGCCGGGCTTCCGGGCCGCCGCAGCTGTCGACGACGATGGCGCCGAGTTTCCGAAGCACGGTCTTGAACAGCGGGAACCGTTCGAGGTGGTCGCCGGTGACGAAGGCCAGGTCGTCGAACTGGGAATAGATGGTGAAGCCATCGCCATAGGAAGCGTGCTTGGGCGCCAGGATGTAGGCGCCTTGGGGCAGACGCTCCCGGCCCCGGACCTCGAGATGGATGCCGGCGATGGCGTCCATGGCCCACACCATTGCGCGGACATAGCGCCTGACCACGGCGCGGACGCGGCCGCGGCCGGGGGCCAGGGCCGCGAGCGCCGCCAAGAGAGTGTAGAACACCGAGATCGCGCCGAAGGCGATGTTGAAGGCGAGGCTGCGCATGGTTCAGGTCTCCGAGCGCGCGGCCAGCCAGCGCGCCAGATGGAGGGTGCGACGGACGATGGTCGTCGCGGTGAGGGCGGAGATGACGGCGAGACCGGCGGACATGATCAGGCCGGGCGCGGTGGCCCAGGAGATCGCGGCCGCCGCCGACAGGGCGCAGGTCAGGGTGAGCGCGGTCATGCGGTGCGGCTTGGCCCCAGGGCCGGAGAAGTCCGCCGCCATGCCCAGGCCCCGGCCGAGTTCACGCACATAAGGTGCGAGCAGGGCCAGGACCGCCGTCAGCCAGCCGAGGTCGGCGGCCCAACCAACCCCGGCGAAGCGCGCGCCATAGCCGGCGCCGAGGAAGAACAGGACGTCGGCGATCCGGTCGGGCAGTTCGTTCCAGATCGGCCCCGCCGTCCTGCCGAGGCCGTGCTCGACCGCGACCAGACCATCCAGCAGGTTGGCCAGGAGGCGCAGCTGGATCAGGACGGCGGCGGCGAGCAAGATCGCCACGCGGGCCAGGCCGGTCTGACTGGGCCAGAGCATCAGGGCGGCGCAGCCGAGGGCGGCGAAAACGAGGGAGGCGGCGGAAATCGAGTCGGGCGAAATCCGGCGCCTCGCCAGCAAGGTCGCCAGAGTTTGCGCCCAGCCGGTCTGACGCGAACGCAGGGGACGGCGATTGGCGGTCACGGGACCCGCCCTCCCGGACGCGCGCATCGCGACCGACGGCGGACGGAACTGGCCGAATCCATCATCATTGCTTAGTCATCCGTGCGGGGTCCTATGCCACAGCTTCTGGCCATGGTTCAGAACGGGACAATTCCGCCGCTCGCCTGGGGAATGGTGGCGGTCGTGGCGTTCCTGTGCCTGGGCTCGCTGGCCGCGATCTTGATTCCGCGGACGGCCGGGAGCGCGTCTTACGCCGACCTCAAGCCGCGCATGGCGTCCTGGTGGGTGATGGCGGCGCTGGTGACGGCCGGCGTCATCGGCGGTTGGCAGGCGACGGCCGCGCTCTTCGCCCTGGTGTCGTTCCTGGCTTTGCGCGAATTCCTGTCCCTGGCGCCGGCGCGGCAGGAAGACCGCATCCCGATCCTGCTGGCCTATCTGACCATCCCGATCGCCTATCTGTTCATCGTGGTGAACATCTACATGTTCTACCTGGTGTTCATCCCGGTGTACGTGTTCCTGGCGCTGCCGTTCATCATGGCCTGCATCGGCCAGACGCGCGGATACCTGGCAAGCACCGCCTCGTTCCACTGGGGCTTGGTGACCTGCGTCTACAACCTCGGATTCATCCCCCTGCTGATGCGGGTGCCGCGGTGGGACGCGCCCCAGGCCGGCGCGGTGGGATTGGTGTTCATGCTGCTGGTGGCGACCGAGGCCAACGACGTCTTTCAGTATGTCTGCGGGAAGATGTTCGGCCGCACCAAGATCACGCCCAAGGTCAGCCCCAACAAGACCTGGGAGGGCCTCATCGGTGGCTGGGTCCTGACGAGTGGGCTGTTTCTCCTCATCGGACCGATGTTCACGCCCCTGCATGGCGTCGGCCTGTGGGTGACCGCGCTGGCGCTTCCCCCCGCGGGGTTCGCAGGAGACCTGACCTTCTCGGCGATCAAACGCGACATCGGCGTCAAGGACACATCCCACCTCATTCCAGGTCATGGGGGGATGCTCGACCGGCTGGACAGTCTCACCTTCACCTCGCCGCTCTATTTCCATCTGCTCGCCTATTATTCGCTGGCGACGTACTGATGGGCTGGCTGAGGTTCGTCCTGATACGGACAATCCTGCGGCCGCTGGCCCTTTTCCTGACGGGCGCCGACGTCGTCGACCGCCAGCGCCTGCCGTTCGTCGGCCCGGCGATCATCGCGGGCAACCACAACAGCCACATGGATACGCTGCTGCTGCTTTCGGTGTTCCCGGCCAGGGCGCTCAAGTGGGTGAGGCCGGTGGCCGCGGCCGACTATTTCCTCAAGACGCCGGCGCTGAGCTGGTTCTCGCGCAACGTCATCGGCATCGTGCCCATCGAGCGGGTGAAGGCCGGCCAGGGCGTCGATGTGCTGGCGCCGGCGCGGGAGGCCCTGGAGAAAGGCGCCATCCTGGTCATCTTTCCGGAGGGCACGCGAGGCTCGAACGAGCAGGAAATGGGGCCCCTGAAGAGCGGGATTGCCCGCCTGGCGGCAGAGTTCCCGCAGGCCACGGTGACGCCGGTGTGGATCCAGGGGGCGGGCCGGGTCCTGCCGAAGGGCGCCTTCCTGCCAGTGCCGATGAACTGCTGCGCCCTGGTTGGCGAGGCGATCGAATGGACCGGCGACCAGGCGCGGTTCCTTGGGGCTTTGCGGGAGTCGCTCGAGGACCTGCGCCAAAAGGCGCCGCCCCTGCAGTGGCGCGACCCGGGCGCCGCGACCTAGGCGCTCGTCTTCAGGCGCGGGCCGCATCGATCGCTTCCCGCACGCGGGCGAGGGCGGCTTCCGCCGGCGCCGTCTCTCCCAGCAGATCGAAGGTCCGATAGAGGGAAAAGCTGCAGTGGCCGTGCACCGTGGCGACCAGGGAGCGGGCCAGGGATGCGACCTTGGCATGTGAAGCCTCGGGCAAGGCCCGCACGATCTCCGCTTCGGCGATCCGCATGACCTGGGCGACGACGGCGAGATACCAGTCGGGCGCGGGGCCGCCGTCGGCCATATTGTGCTCGTAGATCGCGATCCAGGCCTTGGGCCTGGAGGCCGCGAAGGCGAAGTAGCCGTAGACCAGCTCGGCGATCCGGTCCGTGACCTGCGGGGCCGCCAGCCGGTCCTTCAGATAGGCGATCCAGGAGGCGAGGGTGCGGGCGTTGATCGCCAGGATCATGCCGTCGTAGCTGCCGAAGACGTTGTAGAGCGTGCCAACCGAATAGCCGACGCGCTTGGCCACATCGCGCGCGGAGAACCGGAAGAGACCCACCAGGTCGAGCTGGCGGCTGCCCTCGGCGATGAGCAATTCCTTCAGCTCCTCGCGGGTATGATCGGACCTGCGGCCCATGCGGTCTCCGAAGTGAAATTGATCGCTGCCCAGAAAATAATTGAACAACGCTCAATTGTCCGCCTCGGGCGCTCGCGTCAAGGGGAAATGTCGCCTAGGGCGATGCCCGCTTGATCGCCGGACGCCAGATTTCGAAAATAATTGAACACCGTTCAAAATAATTATTGAACACCGCTCAATTTCGTGGTCCAACGCTGCTCACCCAAGCGTTGAACGAGGGAGAGGCATGATGGGCGCCGTCAAAAACCCCAGGATCTCCAAGGCTACTTTGGTCGTGCTGGGCGTCGGCGCCCTGACCGTTGGGCTCCTCGCCGCGCGGGGCCCGACCCAGGCCGACAGCGTCGCCATGGTCACCGGCGGCGGCTGGTTCGATTATTGGTCAGCGATCGACCACGACCCGGCGCTGATCCGCGCCGACGCCGCGCTGGGCGTGCTCTTCGTCCCCCTGGCGGCGCCGCTCTTCTGGCCCAGGATCCGCAACCGCAACTGGAAGGCGCACCGGGCCCTGGGCGGCCTCGCCCTCGCCGTCATGATCGTCCTTCCCGTCACCGGCCTTGCCTGCACGATCCTCTACCCCTCCGCCGCGGTGGCGGGCGTTTTCCCGAACTTCGTATGGCTGGCGGCGGTGATGGGCTGCGTGACCATGGCCGGGCGGTGCGTCGTGGAAAAGGACATCCTCGGCCACGAGGCCTGGGTCACCCGCGCCGCGGCCATGACCGCGGGGATCACGCTTTCGGGGATCTATGAGCCGATCGCGGTGGGCGTCTTCGGCCTGGATCCGCAGCCGGCCGCGACGGTTGCTCTTTTGCTCGGCCAGGGCCAGGGGATCGCGACGGCCGAGGTCTGGCTGCGCCGCAACCGCGGCACGCTGGCCAGGCGGACGGCCCTGCTGGCGGCGATGCGCCGATGAGCCGGCGACGTCCGAGCCTGCCGGCGACGGACCTGACGGCGCACGCCGGCTGGCTCGAGCCCCATTTCACGATCCAGAAGCCGCCGGGGCCTGGACCCTTTCCGGTCTGCCTGCAGTTCCACGGCTGCGGCGGCATCCTCGACATGCAGTTCCAGTACGCGCGGGCCGCGCGCCAAGCGGGCTTCGCCGTGGTGGTGGTGGACTCGTTCGGTCCGCGCGGCGTCAGTCGCGCCAGCGCTCTCACCACCATCTGCACCGGCGCGAGATTCCGCGGCGCCGAGCGGACGCTCGACGTGCTGGCGGCGCTCGATTGGGCAAGCCGACAGCCGTGGGCGGACCCTGACCGGATCGCGCTCGCTGGTTGGAGTCACGGCGCCTGGGCGGCGATGGAGGCCCTGACCGGTCCGGCGCGAAATTGGCAGGCCGCGCGGTTGCCGGTGAAGGCGGCGATCCTCTTCTATCCCTATTGCGGCCCGCTCTCGCACACGGCGTCCTGGGGCTGGGGCGAGAACCGTCCAGCCGTCCATGCCTGCCTCGGCGGACGGGACGTGGTCGTGGGAACCGCGGCGCCCCGGCGCGCGCTGCGCCGGCTCGAAGCCGACGGCCTCAAGGTCCGCTCGCTCCTCCTCGAGGAGGCGGCCCACTGTTTCGATGAGGACGCGCCGGAGGCGCCCTCGAGCCGCTTCCGGCCGGACCTGGCCGAGATTGCGCGTAATTTCTACGTCGAGGCGCTGAGCGAGAGCTTGGCGTCGCAACCATCCCGACCTGTCCGCCATCTTCGCGGCGAAACAAAAAGGCGCGAACAATGCTTTGGCTGATCGTCTTGGGCCTCGCGGTCTGGTGCGTGTTCCTGGAAGTCCGGATGGGCGCGCTGCGTGGGGAATTCGAGGTCCTCCGGCGTGGGATCTTCAACAAGCCGCTCATTCCGTCGCTGATCGAACCAACGGCGACGACCGCTCCGGTCGCGAAGGCCCCTGACCCGACCGCGGAGGACCTCCCGGTCGCTGCGAAGGAGGTCTTCGACTCGCCCGCGGCCGCCGAAGCCTACCTTCGGGCGGAAGCGGCGCGCGCGACACCGAGAGTCGCCGAGCATCCTCCGGTTTCGCGGCCCGCGCCCGCGGCTCCAGCCGCGCCTCCCGCAGCGCCACAGCGGTCCATCGGCGACTGGCTGTCGGAGAACGGCATCGCCTGGATCGGTGGCGGCGCCCTGGCCCTCGGCGGCCTGCTGCTCGTGGCCTATGCCGCCGAGCGCGGCTTCTTTTCGCCGCTGGCGCGGATCTGGTCGGCGGCCGTCCTGGGCTTTGTCTCCCTGGGCGTCGGCGAGGCCCTCCGCCGCGGCAAGATCGGCGCGGCTCCAAATCCACTGGTGGCGGCCCTGACGACGGCGGCCGGCGCGGCGATCCTCTATGGCGCGGTGTGGGCGGCGTTCGGCCTCTACAGTTTCATCCCGGCCTGGACCGCCGCCGTCCTCCTGACCGTCGTGTCGTTGGGACTTCTGGGACTGGCCTTCCTGCATGGCGAGCCGTTGGGCGTCCTGGCGATCCTGGGCGCCTTCGCCGTGCCCATGGTCAGCGGCGTCGGCGCCTGGCGCGGCCCGGCGCTCGACGCCTACGCCGTCCTCATCACCCTGACCGGCCTTGCCGCCTTCGCCGTTCGTTACTGGCGCGCGACCGGCGCCGTGACCCTGGCCGGCGTCTTCATCTGGGCGCTCGCGCGATGGGTCGAGAGCGATGCAGTGGGCGTGGCCGTCTTGGCGAGCGCGGCGGTGGCCACGAGCTTCGCCGCGTCGGCCGCGAACCGGCGTTGGCGCCCGTCGGAGGCGGATGCGCCACGGCAAGCGCTGCTGGTCTTGGCGATCCTCGGCGCAGGCTTCCTCGGCCTTATCCTGAGGATGTCGGCGGGCGCCGGACCGGCGATGGCGACCGTGGCGAGCCTCGTGATGGTCGCCGCGATCGCTCTGGGCGCGCGGATGAAACTGAACTCCGAGCGGCTGCTCATCGTGCCGGCCGCGCTTACGGTCACCGTCGCGCTGCTGTCCTATTTCGACGCACCGCACGTGACCGCCGTGCTCTGGCTGGTGGCGGGGGTGGCGGGGCTCGCCGCCGCCGGCTTTGCCTGTACGCTTTCTGACACGTCGCCGATCGAGCCCGCGGTCATCACGGCGGCGGGTTCGGCGCTGGCCATGACCTTCGCCGCGCCGGCCCTCTCGCGCGCGGCGCCGGGGTGGGACTGGGCGATCGATCTCGGCCTGGCCGCCTCACTGGCGGCGGCGACCGCCGCCCTCGCCGGGAAATTCAGGGGCGCCCAGCCGATCGCGTTGGCGGCCTGGATCGCGGTCTCGGCGGAAGTCACCGGACTGGCGCTTCACGCGGGCCTGATCGGCTCGGCGACCCCCACAGCCTATGCGGTGCTGGGCCTCGCTCTGGCGGGCCTGTCGGTCGGCCTCAAATGGCGCGGGTTCGCGGAATCGGCCGCTGTGGCCTGCCTGGCGAGCTTCGGCGCCCTCCTCACGCTCCGCGCCTCACCCGACCAGGTCTCCGTTCTGAACGTGCTGCTGGTCGCCGGGCCGGCCGTGCTCGTCCAGGTGGCCGTGTGGCAGACCGTCAAGCGCCACCCGCAAGCGGCAACCAGCGTCGAGGCGGTCTCGACCCTGGCGGTGATGACCGCCCTGTTGGGCGCTTTCCAGGCCTTGCAGGCGCTCGCGGCGCCGCATTCGCCGCTCTTGCTGGGTGAATTCGCCCGCGCCTCGGCGCGCACGGTGCTGCTGGTCGCCGCCGGGCTGATGCTCTCCATCCGAGGGGCGGCGACGCCGCTCGGCCGCTATCGCGCGCCAGCCTTCCTGGCCCTGGGCGCCCTGCACGGTCTCCTGCTCGAGGGGCTTTTGATCAATCCGTGGTGGGGCGCCTTCACCAAGCCGGTAGCGGGTCCGCCGATCGTGGACGTGATCGCCGTCGGCCTCCTGGCGCCTGCCCTGATCCTCATCGAGGCGGCGCGGCGCGCCAGCCGCGCGGACCGCCGCTTCGCCGGCGTTGCGTTCGCCGCCGGCCTCGCCTTTGTCGTCCTGTGGATCGTCACCGAGATCCGCCGGGTGTTCCATGGCCCCGACCTGACGGCCGGACCCGTCCGGTATGAGGAAATCGCCGCCTATGCCGCAGCCTTCCTCGCCCTCGGCTTCGGACTGGAAGCCGCGCGGGCGCGCCTGGTGGCCGTGTTCGGGGACAGGAGCTGGCTAACCTGGGCGCTGGAGGCGGTGAGCTGGGCGGGCCTCGGACTGGCCCTGATCCTGCTGGCGGACGTCGCCAGCCCCTGGTGGGGACCCTTGGACGGGGCGGTGCGCGCGCCGCTGTTGCTGGGACTGTTCTACGCCCTTGTCTGCGCCTTCGGCGTCGGATTGACGCGCATCGCCCGCCGCTCCGGCCGGGTGGCCCTTTCGCGAGTGGCGACGATCGCCACCGACGTCGAGCTCTTCGTCCTGCTGACGCTCGCGGTCCGCTGGGGCTTCCACGGCGGCGACATGCGGGCCGCCCTCGCGGAAGGGGGCGTCGAGACCTGGTCGTTCTCGGCGGCCTGGGCGCTCTACGGCTTCGCGGCCCTGGCGCTCGGCGCCCAGCGGCGCGACTTCTGGCTGCGCGGCTTTGGCCTGGTGGTGCTCCTGGGAACGACCGCCAAGGTATTCCTGTTCGATCTGGCGCAGCTCGAAGGGGTCATTCGCGCCGGCTCGTTCCTGGTGCTGGGCGTCGTGCTGCTGGTGAGCGCGCTCGCCGCGCGGCAACTGCGCGGCGGGCGAAAGGTGGACGGGCCAGACTGAAACTCTCACGAGCCCACCAGCCGATCTCAATTTCAAGATACCGCAATTCACGTCTGAAGCGATTTCACTGACGGTCACTTTCCTCAGCCCATAGAGTCCAGCCTTGGCTACGACATCGCCGACAGGAGGCTGGAATGGACGCTCTGGACGAACGACACGCGCAATATGACCAGCTGCGGCGCGAGAGCCCGGTGTGGTTTCATGAGCCGACGCGCACCTTCATCCTCAGTCGTCTCGCCGACGCCCGCGCGTGGCTCGGCGACGCCGAGCAATGGAAGGACGCCGACCGGGCCGAGGAGGGCGCGATGGTGCGCGCGTTCAAGCCGGCGGACATGAACCGGCCGGGCGAGCGAGACGCCGGCATCGGCTGGATGGACGAGCCGGACCATTCGCGCGTGCGCCGCCCGATCCAGGCGGCGCTGATGCGCCGTGTGGCGGCGATGAAGGACGAGGTGGCGGCCATCGTCGAGGCCCAGCTGGCGCGTCTGCCGGCTGGCGGCTTTGACGTCATCGCCGACTACGCCATGCCGATCCCGATCGCCGTGGTCGGGCGCCTGCTCGGCGTCGATACGGCCGACACCTTGCGCTTCCGCGCCTGGTCGGAGGCGATGATGAGCGTCTTCGAACCCGATCCCAGCGAAGTGACGGTCGGAGCGAACAAGACCGCCGCCGTCGAGATCCTCGAATACCTCGAAGAGGCCATGGCCGAGCGGCGGGCGAGGCCGCGGGACGACCTGATCACCGACCTGATCGCGCAGCAGGCCGCCACTGGCGCGCTCAGCGACGCTGAGATCCGCGTCAACTGCCTGAACCTGATGCTGGGCGGCAACGTCACCACCGCCGACGTGATCGGCAACGGGATCAACCTCCTGCTGCGCCATCCGGGTGAGCTTGCGAGGCTGCGCGCCGATCCGGCGTTGATCGGCCCGGCGGTGGAGGAGATTCTGCGCTTCGAGCCGGCCGTCGAGGGCGCCCAGCGCGTCGCTTCCCGCGACCTGACCCTGGGCGGCTGCCCGGTGCGCGCGCGCCAGGTGGTTGCCGTGGTGACGCCGGCGGCCAACCGCGACCCGGCCGCCTTCTCCGACCCGCACCGCTTCGACATCGGCCGCCGGGAGGCGCCGCACATCACCTTCGGGGCCGGCGCCCATATCTGCATCGGCGCGCCGCTGGCCAGGCTCGAGGCGAAAACGGCGATCTGGGGCTTGATCGAACGGTATCCGAACCTGGCGCTCGCCGATCCGGACGCCCCGGCCGAGTGGCGCCCGACAGGCTCGTCGTTCCACGGCCTCGTGCGCCTGCCGGTGCGGGTCTAGCCGGGTGGCCCTATTCGGGTTGGGCGAAGATTCCGGCGATCTTGTCGAGCAGCCAGTCAACGGCCGCGTCCGGCGCATCGGCGCGGCGCACGGACTGCACGGTCATTTGGAACGGGCGGCCCGGAGGATCGAGCACCTGCAGCCCGAGGCGCGGCGCGAACCGCATCGCCAGCCGCCGCGGGCAATCGGCCAGGACATCGCTCTCGCTGACCAGCAGCATCGCGCTTTCCCATTGGCTGAGATAGGCGTGGGTACGCACGACATCGGGACTCGGCAAGGCGCCGTAGCTGGCCGACATGGCCTTGCTGTCGATCGAGAGTTCCTCCGCCAACAACCCATCCGGGTTGCCAATGAAGACATGGCCGATGGTGGCGTAGGTCGCGAAATCCACCTTGCCCGCCACGGCCGGATGTCCGGCGCGGGCGATCACGCAGTACTCGTCCTCGAAAAGCAGCCGGGAGACCAGGCCCCGCGGGACCTGGTCGAAGACGCCCAGCGCAATATCCGCCTCGTCACGGCGGACCGCCCGCAACGCCTGGTTGAGGTAGGCCGGGCGGGCCGAGAAGGTGGCGTTGGGCGCTTCCCGGCGGAAGACCTCCACCAGCGGCGGCGCGGTCAAGGTGGCGATGTGGTCGGCGCAGACGATCCGGAAGCGCCGATGGCTCTCCGCCGGGTCGAACCGCGCATCGCCGCTCACCGCCTCGCCCAGAAGGGCGATCATGGCCTCGATCTTCGGGCCCAGCTCGATGGCGCGCTGGGTGGGCTCCAGGCCGTGGGCGCGGCGGATGAAGAGCGGATCGCCGAAGGCGTCGCGCAGGCGCGTGAGGGAGTGGCTGATGGCCGACGGGCTTAGGCCCAGGCGGTCTGCGACGGCGCTGGCGCGCCGGCGGAGCAGCAGCTCGTGGAAGATCAGCAGCAGGCCGCCGTCGACTTTCCTGATTTGAAGTGCATCGAATTCAGCCATCAACCTAATTCAATAGAACGCAATCGTGCGGCCGCCTAGAGTCCCCGCGTCCGGGAGAGATGCAGATGACCGCCAGCATGGACGCCGACGTGAGAGGAGCCACTCGATGGGCGACCGCGCCGGGAGCGCTCGCCGCCATTGGCCGGCTCGCCGCGCCGCTGACCGCCTTCTTCGCCGTGCAGAGCGCGACGAGCCTGGCCTGCACGGCGATCCTCGGGCGCCTGGGCGTGGCGACCCTGGCCGGGGTGGGCGCGGCCTCGACGATCTATGGCGTGATGATCGCCCTGATGTTCGGCGCGGACGCGGCGGTGCAGGCGATCGTTTCGCGTCGCGCCGGCGCCGGCCGCAAGGATCTTCTCGGCCAGGTCTTGAGCGATGCGCTCGCCATCACCCTGCCGCTGGGCGCGGCGGTGACAGCGGGCCTGTGGCTGGCGGCGCCGGCGCTGGTTTCGGCCCTGCTGCCGGACCGCGCGGCGGCGGCGATCGGCGTCGCTTGGCTGCGGGCCGCCGCCCCTTCGGTGCTGCTGCTGGGGCTGACTGTCCCGATCAACGCCTGCTGGATCGGTCAAGGCCGGCCGGCGATCGCCTTCGTCGTGACCGTCCTGCTCGCGCCGCTGCAGGTGGCGGCGACCTGGGCGCTGGCGTTCGGCGCGGGGGCCGTCCCGGCCCTGGGCGGGCCCGGCGCAGGCCTGGCGATCACGCTGGCCTGCGTCGCCGGCGCCTGCCTCCAGGTCGCCCTCGTCGCCCGCCCCGGCGCAATTCCCGGCTTCCTGCGCACGGCGCCGAGTCTGGGCGGCGCCGGGACGGTGGCGGCCCTCGCCTGGCCGATCAGCCTGCAGCAGGGCCTGCTGCAGGTCGGATTCATCGTCGCCTACCTGATCGTGGCGCGTCTCGGCGTCGCCACCGTCGCGGCCACCAATGTGCTGATCACGCTGGCGACCGTGCCGGCGCAACTGGCGGTGGGCATCGGCGTCGCCTCCGCCACCCTCGTCGGCCAGACGCTGGGGCGCGGCGACACCGCCGGAGCGCGCCGCTGGGGCTGGCGTGCGGCCGCCGTGGGGCTCGTCTGCAGCGCCCCGTTCACGCTTGCGGGTCTTATGGCCACGCGGCCCCTGCTCGGCCTTTTCCTGCACGATCCCGCGGCGCTTTCGATCGCCGTCTGGCCTGTGCGGATCGTCGCCTCGAGCATCGCGGCGCAGACGACCGTTCAGGTGCTCTCGTTCTCCCTGCGCGGGGCGGGCGCGACGCGTATTGGCGCCGGCATCGCCTTCGCCAGCCAGTGGCTCGTACAACTGCCGCTTTCCTGGTGGGTGGCCGTGACCCTCGGTTACGGCCTCATCGGCCTGGCGTGCGTCCAAGCGCTGGTCGTTGTCGCCGAGGCGGCGGTGACGGTCCTCGTCTGGGCCGGCGCGCGATGGACGTTCCACCGCATGCTGTCGAAGCCGGCGAAGGGATGACTCGCCCTCAATCCCGCTGGGGTGGCTGAACCCAAGCTGCGGTAAGGTGCGGCGAGATCGAATCGGCTAGGGGAGGCGGGGGATGAAGACGCTGGTATCGCTTGGCTGGCTCGTCGGGCTGTTCCTCGCAGTGGGTTTCGCCGGTCCCGCCGCCGCAGCGCCGCAGCCGCCGCTGATCGTGGTCTCGATCGACGGCTTCCGCGCCGATTATCTCGACCGCAACCTGACGCCGACGCTCGCCGCCATCGCCCGCGACGGCGTGCGCGCCAAGGCGATGCGGCCGTCCTTTCCCTCGATCACCGAGCCCAATCACTACACGCTGATGACCGGCCTCTGGCCGGACCACCACGGGATCGTCGACAACACCATGGTCGATCCGGCCATGCCGGGCCTCGCCTTCGGCGGCCCGCACGGCCACGGCGTGGACATGGACCCGCGCTGGTGGGACGAGGCGACGCCGCTGTGGGTGAGCGCGGAGCGCCACGGCCTGAAGACCGCCACGTCGGAATGGCCCGGCGACGAGGCGGTCATCCACGGGGTCTCGCCAACCTATCGCCAGGGCCCGCCCCCGCCCGGCCATACCAGTGTGCCGATGGATGTGCAGATGGATACGGTGCTCGGCTGGCTGGACCTCCCGCCGGCCCAGCGCCCCGCGCTCATCCGCGCCCATCTCGACGTGGTCGACTTCATGGGCCACGTCGCCGGCCCCGACAGCCGCCAGGTCAATGTCGCCATCGGCCAGGCCGACGCCGCGATCGGCCGCCTCGTCGAGGGGCTGAAGGCGCGCGGGCTCTACGACAAGGTCAACCTGGTCATCGTTTCCGATCACGGGATGGCGGCGATCGCCGAGAGCCGGGTGATCTACCTGGACGATCTCATCGATCTGAAGCTCGCCACCGTGCCCTCGTTCGGCGCCGTCGCGGGGATCGACCCGGCGCCCGGCCATGAGCGCCAGATCGAAACCGCCCTGCTCGCGCCGCACGACCACATGAGGTGCTGGCGCAAGGGCGATCTTCCCGCCCGCCTGCACTACGGGACCAATCGCCGCGTGCCGGCCATCGTCTGTATCGGCGAGGTCGGCTGGTCGGTGGTGACGCGCGCGCAGGGTTCGCTCTATCCGCACCTCCTGGGCAACCACGGCTACGACCCGGCCGAGCCGACCATGGCGGCCATCTTCCTGGCCCACGGCCCGGCCTTCCGCTCCGGCGTGGTTCTGCCGGCGTTCGACAATGTCGACGTCTATCCGCTGCTCGCCCGGCTGATGGGGCTGCGGCCGCTCGCCAATGACGGCCGGTTGGCGCCACTCGAGGCGGCGCTGGGGAGACGGTGACTAAGGTCTGCGCTCGCCCTTCTCGTCCCGGAGGACGCTGAACGGGCCGGGGTCGGGCTCATCGGGATAATGGATGCGCTCTTCGCCGACCTTCCGTGTGCCGACGATGAGCAATTCGACCGGCGCGTCGCCGCGATTGACCAGGTGGTGAGCGTTGGGCGCGCCGGCGGGAAATCCGACGAAGCCGCCTTTGCCGATCTCGTGCTCGCCGGTCTCGTCACGAAGCGTGACGACGCCGGAAAGGACATAGGCGAACTCATCCTCGCGCTCGTGCCAATGACGGCGTGAGCTCGCGGCGCCCGGGCCCAGGGTCAGGTGGTTGACGCCGAATTGCGTCATGGCCACGCGCTTGCCGATCTGGCGCTCGACCCGGCCATCGGAGTTGGGCGCGAATGGCCGCGACGGTGTGGCTGGAATTTCCGCCAGCTGGCCGATGTGGGTTTTCATGGTCGCCCTCATGAACACGCCTCGACGAAGCCTTCGAAGATCGCGTCGCCCGGATGACTGGTCCCAATCAGCAGCTCCTGATGCCACTGCAGCCCCAGCGCGAACCGCTGGCCCGCCACCTCGATCGCCTCGATGACGCCGTCGGCCGCATGGGCGCTGGGCGAGACGGGGCCTGCGACCTGGACGACCGCCTCGCGATGGAAGCTGTTGACGAGCAGGCTCGGCGCCTGAACCAGCCCGGCGAGAGCGGAGCCGGGTTCGAGGGCCACCGGGTGCAGGTAGTCGCGCCGGTCGTGCTCGATCGCCTCCGGATAGCGCTCGTGCAGGTCGCGCGTGAGGCGGCAGCCGTTGAGGCAGGCGAGCATCTGCATGCCGGCGCAGAGGCCGAGGATCGCCTTGGACCGCTCCAGGGCGCCCAGGAGGATGGCGCGCTCGACCTCGAAGCGCTCGGACGGCGGCGCCTTCGACCCCTCGACCTCGATGTACCAGTCCGCCGGACAGGCGAACCGGCCGCCGGTCGATAGCACCCCGTCGAATTCATCCAGCACCACCTCGACCACCTCGGAAAAGTACGGGACGCCGAAGGGTAGGCCGCCCGCGTCGCGGACAGCCCGGAAATAGCCCTTGGCCGCTTCATAGCGGTGGCCGCCACCGCTGGTGTTCTCGTCGAGGATGACAGCGATGCGTGGCGAGGCGGGCATGGATCAGGCCTCCCGGCCCCTGGCGTACCGCACGAGCCCAAGCGACGGCCGCGCCCAGGGGACTTCGGAACTGGTCCAGCTCTCGTATTCGGGTTTCACCAGGGTCGGATCATCGAGCGCGCCCGCCTTCACGAAGGTCCAGTCCGGATGCGCGAGCGACGAAGTGAAAAGCGGCGATCCGCAGTCAGAGCAGAAATGCCGGCTGAGCGCACGCCCGCTGTCGCCCGTATTGGTGAACACCGCCGGTGTCCCTTGGACCATGCCGAATTCGGCGGGGGCGATCCGGACGCCGACGTTGAAGGCGCTTCCAGTCGCCCGGCGACAATCAGCGCAGTGACAGTAGCTCGCGGCACCCACCGCGCCGCAGTACTCGAAACGGCAGGCGCCGCAGAGACATCCTCCGGTCAGCATCGGTTTCGCTCCATGCGGGGGACGGCGTCAGTATCCCAAGCGTCCAACGGACAGGGCGGAAAAACAACCTTCAGCTCGTCGGCGTCAATTCGCCGAGGATGCGATTTTTTCGAGGGCTGTAACCCGGCTCCCTAATCGATCTTGCCCTCGCGCCTGAGCGCCTCCTCGCGCGCGTCCAGGCGCTTCAACTCCTCGCGGCGGGTGCGGGCCGAAAACCAGGCAAAGATCCCCATCCCGATTGAGAACACGACCAGCACGAGGAAGAGGACGCCGAAACTCATGATCGCTCCCCGCTGTCCGCCGCCTTCGATCCGGGGCCGTACAATCCCGCTTCGACAATCTACACCTTATCCAGCCCATAGGCCGCATGCAGCGCGCGGACGGCGAGCTCGGTATAGGCCGCATCGATCAGCACGCTGATCTTGATCTCCGAGGTGGAGATCACCTGGATGTTGACGCCCTTTTCGGCCAGGGCGCTGAACATGGTCTTGGCGACGCCCGCGTGGCTGCGCATGCCCACCCCGATCACCGACACCTTGGCCACGTCGTCGTTGATGGCCACGCTCTCGAAACCGATGACTTTCTGGGCGACGCGGACGATCTCGACGGCGCGGGCGGCGTCGCGCTTGCCGACGGTGAATTCCATGTTGGCCGCGCCCTCGTGGCGGGCGTGGCTCTGGACGATCATGTCGACGTTGACGTTGGCGTCGGCCAGCCGGCCGAAGATCTCCGACGAGACCCCCGGATGGTCTGGCAGGCCGAACAGGCTGATCTTGGCCTCGTCGCGGCTGTAAGCCACGCCGCTCACGATGCGCTTTTCCACGATATCCTCCTCGTCGCAGACGATGGTGCCGCCCTCGGCGTCGGGGCCACCGCCACCGGGCTCGGTGAAGCTTGACAGGACCCGCACCAGCACGCCGTGGGCCATGGCCATCTCGACCGAGCGGGTGTGCAGGACGCGCGCGCCCAGCGAGGCCATCTCCAGCATCTCCTCATAGGAGATGCGGGCCAGGCGCCGGGCCTTGGCCTCGATGCGCGGGTCGGTGGTGTAGACGCCGTCGACGTCGGTGTAGATGTCGCAGCGGGCGGCGCCGACGGCGGCGGCGATGGCGACGGCGGTGGTGTCCGAGCCGCCACGGCCGAGCGTCGAAAGGCGCCCGGCGCGGGTGATCCCCTGGAAGCCGGCGATCACCGCCACCTCGTTGCGATCCAGCGCCTGGCCGAGATTGTCCGGCGGGATTTCCTCGATGCGCGAGCGGCCATGGGCGTCGTCGGTGATGATCGGCACCTGCCAGCCGAGCCAGGAGCGGGCGGCAAGACCCATGTTGCGAAGGGTCATGGCCAGCAGGCCGGCGGTCACCTGTTCGCCGGAGGCGACGACCGCGTCGTATTCATCGTCGGACTCATCGAGCCCCTGGGCCGCCGACCCCGCGCCGTCTGTCCAGGCGACGAGTTCGTTGGTCTTGCCGGCCATGGCCGAGACGATCACGGCGACGCTGCGACCGGCCTCGACCTCGGCCGCGACCAGGGCGGCGACGCGGCGGATGCGCTCGAGGTCGGCCACCGACGTGCCGCCGAATTTCATGACCAGACGAGACACCCGCCCTCCGCGCGCGAACGGCGGGTTCTAGAGCGCGATCGGTAAAAGTAAAATCTACATTTGCGGCCGGAGCGTCTAAGACTCGCGCGGCATGACCCAGGTTTCCAGCGTCGATCCAGAGAACGTCGCCCGTTTCGCGGCGGTGGCGGAAAGCTGGTGGGACCCGGCCGGCAAGTTCGCCCCGCTCCACGCCCTCAACCCGGCCCGGCTGACGGTGATCCGCGAGGCGTGCCTGGCGCAGTTTGCCGCCGATCCCCAGGTCGATCCAACTTCGCGGGCGCCCTTCACCGGCCGCCGGCTGCTGGACGTGGGCTGTGGCGGCGGCCTCGTCTGCGAGCCGATGCGGCGGCTGGGCTTCGAGGTTGTCGGCATCGACGCGGCCGGCGAGAGCCTCGGCATCGCCCGCGCCCACGCGGCCGGCGCCGGGCTCGACATCGACTACCGGCAGGCGACCGCCGAGGCCCTGCTGGCGGCGAAAGAGACGCCGTTCGATGTCGTCCTGGCGCTGGAGGTGGCCGAGCACGTCACCGATCCGGCCGCCTTCCTGGCCGACTGCGCGCGCCTGCTGGCGCCGGGCGGAATCCTGATCGTGGCGACGCTCAACCGGACGTTTCGGTCCCTGGCGCTCGCCAAGGTGGCGGCGGAGTACATCCTGCGCTGGATCCCGGCCGGCGCGCACGATTGGCGGAAATTTCTCAAGCCGGACGAACTCATCGGCCTTCTGACGGCGGCCGGCCTGGAGCCGGGCGAGGTCACCGGGCTGGCGCTGGATCCGCTCGCCGGACGCTGGCGCGCGTCACACGACACGGCGGTCAATTACATGATCGCGGCGGCAAAGGTGGGCGCTACGGGTCCCTAGTTCACCTGCGTCTTGCGCGGCGCTGGCGGCGGCAGGGGGGCGACCGGGACGCCGTCCTCGACAAGGCCACGGACGTCCTCGGACGAGGCCTCGCCATAGATGCCGCGCTCCTCCGATTCGCCGGCGTGGATCTTGCGCGCCTCGGCGGCGAACTGGTCGCCGACATAGTCGAAGTTGGCTTCGACGTGAGCTCGCACCTGGCCCATGACCTCCATCATCATCGAGCGCTTGCCGCTTTCGGCGCGGATGGCGTCGCGCTTCTTCGCGCCGACCACGGCCGGGGCCATGATCTGCTTGCGCACATGGGGCGAGGCGCACAGCGGGCATTCCAGGAGGCCGCCTCCGCGCTGGCGGTCAAAGTCGCTGGAATCGCCGAACCAGCCCTCGAACTCGTGGCCGTCGTCGCAGCTGAGCGCGTACCTGATCATGTATGCATTTCGGGTGCGGCAAAGGCCCGGTCGTGGGTGAGGGACGGGATCGAGGCGCGGGCGCGGGCGACGGCCTCGAGATCGAGGCTGGCGCGCACCACGGCCGGCTCGTCGTGATCGACCGCCGCGAGGATCTCGCCCCAGGGCGAGACGACCATGGAATGGCCCCAGGTGGCCCGGCCATCCTCATGCTGGCCGCCCTGGGCGGGGGCGAGGACGAAGCTTCCCGTCTCGATGGCGCGGGCCCTGAGAAGGATCTCCCAGTGGGCGGCGCCGGTCGGCCGGGTGAAGGCGGCGGGAACGGTCAGGGCCTCGACGCCCGCCTTGGCCAGGGCCCGGTAGAGGGCGGCGAAGCGGATGTCGTAGCAGACGCTGAGGCCCAGTTTGACGCCGGCGGCGTCGGCCACGATGGCCCTCTCGCCGGGCTCGAAGCTGGTGGACTCGCGGTAACGCTCGCCGCTCGCCAGATCGACATCGAAAAGGTGGACCTTGTCGTAGGTCGTCACGATCGCACCCTTGGGATCGACGAGGACCGAACGGTTGGCGACCTTGCCATCGCCTCGGCGGACCATGGCCGAACCGATCAGCAGCCAGACGCCGAGCCCGGCGGCGAGGTCGCGAAGGCCATCAACACAGACGTCGTCCTCAAGCGGCGTCACGGTCTCAACGAGGCTGGCGCGGTCGCGCTGCAGCAGGTTGGTCCCTTCCGGCGTCAGGATCAGCTTCGCGCCGGCGGCGGCCGCCTCGCGGACGAGCGGCGTTACGTGGGCCAGAGCCGCGGCCTGGGTCGTCGGCGCGCGCGTCTGGACGAGGGCGACTTCAATCATGGCCTGGGATCATGGGGCGGCCAGCAGGGCGTCGAGCCGGCCCTCGCGCTCGAGTTCGAGCATCTCGTCGCAGCCGCCGATGGGGGTCTCGCCGATAAAGATCTGCGGAAAGGTCTGGCGGCCCGAGCGCTGGATCATTTCCCGCCGCAGCTCCGGATCGAAGCCGGCCTCGATCTCGAGGAAATCGGCGCCCTTCTGGCGAAGCAGAGAGATGGCGCGAGAGCAGTAGCCGCAGAACGGACGGGTGTAGACGACGACGTGGGCCATGATCTCTCGCGAATGCGGCAGGGCGATCATATAGCGCGGGCGGAGCGTTCTTTCACCCTGGCGATGACGGCGAGGTCCACGCCCGCCGCGCCGGCGGCCTTGAGGGCGCGCGCGCAGCCTTCGGCCGTGGCCCCGGTAGTCAGCACGTCATCGACAAGGAGGATGCGGGCGCCGGCGACGCGCTCCCGCCAGCGGCGAGGGACCTGGAAAGCGCCGGCCACATTGCGCCGCCGCCCTGAACCGGAGCGTCCCGCCTGGCTCTGGGTGCGGCGGACCCGCGCGAGGGCGTCCGGCCAGTAGGCGAGGCCAACTGCGGCGGCCATGGGCCTGGCGATCTCCGCCGCCTGGTTGAAGCGGCGTCGGATCAGGCGCAGCGGATGCAGCGGCACCGGCGCTATGGCGTCGGCCTCGGCGATGAGATCGGCCGCGGCGCGGGCCAGCCAGCGGGCGAAGAGGGGCGCGAGGTCGGTGCGGTCGGCGTGTTTGAGCTTGAGGATCAGGTCGCGCGAATTTTCGTCGTAGAGGCAGGCGGCCCTGGCGCGATCGAAGGCCGGAGCGCGCGCCAGGCAGGCGGCGCATCGGGCGTCGGGGCCGAAATCATATTCGAACGGCGCGCCGCAGGCTTCGCAGACCGGCGCCTCGATGAAGCGGATGCGGGACCAGGCGTCGGCGGTGAGGCCGCGGCTCTGGACCCCTCCGGCCCGGCTACGCTCGTCGAGGGCGCGCGGCGGCAGGAGCAGATCGAGGACGGCGGCGCCGGTCCCGCGCGCCACGCGGCGGGCCGATCTCAATCCGTCGACGATGATGTCCGTATCCACCCCGCTCCCTTTCCAGATCGACCTTTGCACAGGCCGGCGGCTTGGAGTAGCCCAGGCCATGGCCGAGCCGCCGCGCCTGTTCGACCGCACCCTGCTGCGCCGGCGCCTGGAGCGCGCCGCGCCCGGCTTCGAGCCGTTCCTCAAGGCGCGGGCCGCCGGCGACCTCGTCCAGCGGCTGGCCGCGATCAACCGCCGTTTCACCTTGGCCGCCGACCTCGGCGCGCGCTCCGGCGTGTTTGGGCAGGCCCTGGCGGAAAGCGAGGCGGCGGACAAGGTCGGGCGGCTGATCGAGGCCGACCTTTCCGGAGCGATGCTGGCCCGGACGGGCAGACTGCGCCTGGTGGCCGACGAGGCGCGCCTGCCTTTCGCGGAGGAGAGCCTCGACCTCGTCGTTTCCAGTCTCGCCCTGCACGCCGTCGACGACCTGGTGGGCGCGCTGGTGCAGATCCGCCGCGTGCTCAAGCCAGACGGCCTGTTCCTCGGCGCCCTGCTCGGCGGATCGACCCTCACCGAGCTCCGGCAGTGCCTGTCAGCCGCGGAGGCCGAGATCAGCGGCGGCGCGGGGCCGCGCGTGTTTCCGTTCCTGGACTCCTACGACGGCGCCGCGCTGCTGCAGCGGGCCGGCTTCGCCCTGCCGGTGGTGGACGTCGACACCGTCACCGTTCGCTACCCGCACATGCTGAAGCTGATGGCCGACCTGAGAGCCATGGGCGAGACGAACGTGCTGCTGGAGCGACCTCGCCGCCCGCTCAGCAGACGGCTTCTTGCGAGGGCCGGCGAACTCTACGCCGAGCGATTCGCCGAGCCGGACGGGCGCCTTGTCGCGACTTTCGAGATCATCACCCTGACCGGCTGGGCGCCGCATCCGGACCAGCAACAGCCCTTGCGTCCCGGCTCCGCCAAGACGCGGCTGGCAGACGCCCTGGGCGCGCGAGAAGTCAACGCCGGCGAGAAGGCCGGCGGCTGACAAGGCGCCTGTCTCGAGCCTCAGCCCGCGCGGCGACGCGCGCGGGAGGCGCCGGCGTTCGCGGCTTCTGCAGACGGCCGGAACGACGAATAGACGCCCCAGCGCTGTTCGGCGCTCATGGCGCGGTAGCGCTGGTGTGGCGGAACGCGACTGTCATGTCGCGGACTGGTTTCCGAAACATCGAACGTGCCGATGCGGAATGGCCCGTCGACGACTTGGCTTACGCCCGGTTCGATGGGGTTGTGGTCGATCGGCGGCCAGAGGAAGGCCCACATCTTTGACCAGATCTTCGAAAGCATTGGATCCTCGTTCGGTATGTGACTCCAAAACGCGGCGGCCACGCGGGCTCGCCAGAGTCGCGGTGGGTAAGAACGCAAAACCGATATTGACCGGATTGCCCCCTCGAACGGGCGGCTCAATCGCCGACCGCGAGGCCTCGATCAAACTGGTCCATGTACCGACTGACGCTTACTAAGAAGAGTGCGCCGCCACGGATACGGACGAAGGGGCGTACAACCTCTCGTCAGCACGCCTTCGGGCTCTTTGGCCTCTGAAGGACGCGGGCCGTATATCCGGCCTCGCCGAGTCTGGTCAAGCCTGAAGGCGCCTGACGAGCGCCCAAGGCTACTTGCTGGCCGCCGCGACCTGGGCCGCCGTGACCGGGCCGGCGTGGTTGCCCCAGGACGTGCGGATATAGGTGATGGCGGCCGCGATCTGGGCGTTGTCGAGCTGGCCCTTGAACGGCGGCATGCTGCTCTTGCCATTGAGCACCCGCTCGATGAGGGGCCCTGGCGGGCCGTTGACGATGGCGCTGCCGGCGAGCGGCGGAAACACCGGCTTCGTTCCCAGGCCGCTGGCCTGGTGGCAGGCCTGGCAATAGCCGGCGTAAACCGTCTGGCCACCCGGCTCGGCCAAGGCCGGGGCGGCGGCGATCGCCAGGGCCGTGGCCACGATCAGGGATCTCATGCCTGCCTCCTGTCTGGAGTCTGTCTTGGCCGCGGCGGCGCGCCGGATCAATGGCCATGGCTGGGTTCGCATGGCTATTCTGCTTTCCATGGCCTCCGATCCCACCGCCCGCTACGGCGACCTCGCCTGCCTTCTGCCGCTCACCGGCCGCTGGCGCATCGACAGCGACACAATCTCAGGCGAGACCTCTTTCGCCTGGTCGCCGGGGCGGAAGTTCCTGGTGCAGGTGTTCGATTTCAAGCGCGACGGCCGCTGGCTCGACGGCATCGAGTTCATCGGCCGCACGACCGACGAGAGCGGCGCGCGCAGCGCAGAGATCACGGCGCGGGCCTATTTCTTCCGCGACGGCCGGACGGCGGACTCCATCTGGCGGCTGGAGGATAGCGCGCTCACCATCTGGCGGGGCAAGCGCGGGTCTGACAAGGTCATGAGCGCCCAGTTCGATCCCGACGGTCGCCGCTACGCCGGGGCTTGGCGCTGGCCGGGCGGCGGCTATGACTTCGAGGCTCACAGGATCGGCGAGGCCTAGGGCCACGCTTGACTTGACCCATCGCGCGACTGTCTGTGCGCGGCGGCATAGGGGCCTCGAGATGAAGTCGATTCTGGCGGCGGCGTTCATCCTGGCGGCGGCGAGCGCCGGCGCCCAGACGGTCCCGCCGGGCCCCGATCTCTCCGACATGCCAAGCCAGCCCGTGCCGCCACCGGCCGGCGCCGATTACATCCAGCGCGACGTGATGATCCCGATGCGTGACGGGGTGAAGCTGTTCACCGTCATCGTCATTCCGAGGGGCGCGCACAACGCGCCGATGGTGCTGACCCGCACGCCCTATAACGCCGCAAACCGGGTCAAGCGCAGCAACAGCACGTCCATGGTCGCGCGCCTGTCTCAGAGCGATGAGCTGTTTGCCGCCGACGGCTATATCCGCGTTTTCCAGGACGTGCGCGGCAAGTACGGCTCTGAGGGCGATTTCGTGATGACGCGGCCGGTGCGCGGGCCGCTCAATCCGACGAGCACAGATGAGACAACCGACGCCTGGGACACGATCGACTGGCTGGTGAAGAACGTCCCCGAATCCAACGGCCGGGTGGGAATGATCGGCTCGTCCTACGAGGGTTTCACGGTGGTCATGGCATTGCTGGATCCGCATCCAGCCTTGAAGGTCGCCGCCCCGGAAAGCCCGATGGTCGACGGCTGGATGGGCGATGACTGGTTCCACTATGGCGCCTTCCGCCAGCCCAACCTCGACTACATCACCAGCGAAACCTCCAAGCGCGGTGACGGCGTCCGCGCCGCCCGCGACGTCGACGACGACTACGAAGGGTTCCTGCGGGCCGGATCGACCGGCGCATGGGCTGAGGAGCATGGCCTGGCGACCTATCCGTGGATGCAGCGGTTCGAGGCCCATCCGGCCTATGACGCGTTCTGGCAGCGCCAAGCGCTCGACAAGCTCGTGGCGGAGCATCCCTCGAGCGTGCCGACCATGTGGGAGCAGGGCCTGTGGGACCAGGAGGACATGTGGGGCGCGATCCATAGCTGGACCGCCCTGAAGGCCGAGGGGCGGCAGGCGACCAATTACCTGGTCATGGGACCGTGGCGGCACAGCGGGGCCAATTATGACGGCACGACCCTGGGACCGCTGACCTTCACGGGTGACACGGCGCTTCAGTGGCGGCGCGACGTGCTGAAACCCTTCTTCGATCAGTATCTCAAGGACGGCGCGCCCAAGGCCGACACCCCGCCGGTGTTCATCTACGACACCGGAGAGAACCATTGGGACCGGCTGAAGGACTGGCCGCCCGCGTGCGACCATGGCTGCGCGCAGCCGTTGACGCCGCTTTATCTCCAGGAGGGCTTCGGGCTCGGTTTCGGCAAGCCCTCTGGAGGGGGCGCGGACGCCTATGTCTCGGATCCGGCCAAGCCCGTGCCCTACCTGGCTCAGCCGGTGAAGTTCTCGGACACGCCGCGCTGGCAGAGCTGGCTCACCAGCGACCAGCGGCCAGCCGGCGACCGCACCGATGTGCTGGCCTATGAGACCGCGCCGCTGACCAAGCCGGTGCGCATCGCCGGCCCGACCATCGCCGACATCTTCGCCGCGACGACCGGCACGGACGGCGACTTCGTGGTCAAGCTGGTCGACGTCTGGCCGGACGAGGTCCCCTCGAAGCCGGACATGAGCGGCTATGAGCTGCCGATCGCCATGGACATCTTCCGCGGCCGCTATCGCGAGAGTTTCGCCCACCCGGCGCCGATCCCGGCCGGCAAGACCGAGCGCTACCGCTTCGCCCTGCCGACCGCCAACCACGTCTTCCTGCCCGGCCACCGGATCATGGTGCAGATCCAGTCGAGCTGGTTCCCGCTCTATGACCGCAATCCGCAGACCTTTGTCGCCAACATCTTCCTGGCGAAACCGGAGGATTACAGGGCTGCGACGATCCGCGTCTCGCGGTCCGGCGAGGCCGCCAGCGCGCTCTGGCTGCCGATCGTAGATGAGCCCTGAGGAGGCGTGCGCATCGTGGCGGATCCGAAGGGCTACTACAGGATTCTCGGCCTGGTCCCCGCGGCGACCCACGACGAAGTCGCCGACGTCTATTGGCGACTGGAAAAGGAGTGGCGGGTCGGCCCAAATCGCGAGACAGGCGGCGTCGCCCGAAAGAAGGCCATGGACGAGGCCTTTCGCGTTTTGGGCGATCCGGACCGGCGCGTCCTCTACGACGCCCAGTGCATCTCCCATGGGCTGGCGACGAACCCTGCAGTCGCCGGCAAGCCGATCCGATGCCAGATCTGCAAACGGGTCGCGGCTCAGCCCAGATACCTGGTTTTCTGGGGCGTCGTTTCCAGGGTCTATGCGGCCAGTCGCAGACCGACCCAGGGCATCTTCTGCGCCGCCTGCGCTCGCAAGGTCTCGTGGGCGGCCACAGCCGCCACGTCGCTGCGGGGATGGTGGAGCCCCTGGGGCCTCGTCTGGGCGCCCGCCTACGGCTTGCGCAATGTCATGGGCGGCCAGAAGCCACCCGGCCTGGAGTGTGAACTCGCGTGGAGGAACGCCCTGGCTTTTCAGCGGGCGGGCAATATCCCCCTGGCGGCCGCGCTTGCGGGTCGCGTCGCGAGCCTCAAGGGGCCGCACAGTGACGAGGCGCGACGTCTCCAGGAAAAGCTGATCGCGGCGAGTGGCAAAGCGCCGCCAAAACTCCTCGATCCGTGGAAGGCGCGTCCGCTCGACCTGATCGGCCGCTCCTTGTTGCTGTTCCTCGCGCCGCTTCTGATCGTGATCCTGGCCGTCATGATCGGACTGAGCGTGGCGGGCGGCCACGGTCCGGTCGGAGACTCCGCTGTGCCGCCGATGGCCGCGCGCGCACCGGCGACCACGACGCCCGCGCCACAGGCCCAGGGGCCATGCTCCGTAGTGACTCTTTCGCAGGCCGATCAATCATCCGGGAACTGCCAGGACATTGGCTCGGGCGAGCCGTCAAACACGGCGGCGGTCGAGAACGCCGTCGTCGCGCCAGAAGCCCCGAACTACACGCCTTTCGATGCGCCGCACGGGATCCAGCGACCACGCCTCGATGACGACCAGTAGTTTGCGCCTTGGCCAGGGTCGTGCGGGACGACCGTGCCTTTCCAATTGGTAATTTTGCGGCAAGGCGTCGGGAGTCTATGCGTCGCGCAACCATTCGCTCCGGGGATTCCCAACCAACATGAAACACCTGCTGCTGACGGCCGCGGCCGCCGCGATCCTCGCCGCCGCGCCGGCTCTGGCCGCCGACACCAAATCCTCCGCCAAGCCCGATGCCGACAAGGCGGCGGCCGCCAAGTCCGATGGCCAGCTGGCCGAGAAACCCGGCGGCATCTTCCAGCCGGAAGCGGAGGAGTCGGAAGGGCTGGTCAACGTCGAGGGCCAGCCGATCAGCTATCGCGCCGTGGCCGGCACCCTGGTGGTCCACCCAAAGGATTGGGATGACGCCGTCGCCAAGGCCGTGGCCGCCGCTCCCGACAAGGAGAAGGCCGAGCTCGCCGGTTCCAACCCCACCGCCGAGGCGTCGATGTTCTACGTCGCCTATTTCAAGAACGGCGTCCCGTCCGCCGGCCGGCCGATCATGTTCCTCTATAACGGCGGCCCCGGCTCCTCGACCGTATGGCTGCACATGGGCGCCTTCGGCCCGCGCCGCGTGGTGACCGCAGACGACAGCCACACCCCGGCCGCGCCCTATTCGCTGGTCAACAACGCCTACAGTCTGCTCGACGCCGCCGACCTGGTGTTCGTCGATGCGCCCGGCACCGGCTTTTCGCGCATCGCCGGCAAGGACAAGGAAAAGGATTTCTGGGGCGTGGATCCCGACGCCCACGCCTTCTCGCAGTTCATCCTCGAGTTTCTGTCCAGGTACGGCCGCTGGAACAGCCCGAAGTATCTGTTCGGCGAAAGCTATGGCACGCCGCGCTCGGCGGTGGTGATCAACCAGCTCGAGACCGAGGACGACGTTGATTTCAACGGCGTGGTGCTGCTGTCGCAGATCCTCAATTTCGATCTTTCCGACGACGGGCCGCAGTTTAATCCGGGTACGGACGAGGCCTATGTCACGGCCCTGCCGACCTATGCGGCTACGGCTTGGTACCACAACCTGCTGCCGGGCGGCCGGCCTGGCGATCTCGAGGCCTTCCTCAAGGACGTCCAGAATTTCGCCGATACCGACTATGCCCAGGCTCTGCAGGCCGGCGCCACCCTGGACCCGGCCAGGAAGCAGGCCGTGGCCGAGCAGATGGCGAAGTACACTGGCCTCACCCCCGCCTACATCCTCAAGGCCAACCTTCGGGTCGATGGCGGCATGTTCGAGAAGATGCTGCAGGACCAGGCGGGGCTGACCACGGGCCGGCTGGACACGCGCTTTTCCGGCCCCGACATGGATCCGCTGTCCAAGGAAGCCGACTACGATCCGCAGTCGGCGTCGATCAGCTCGGCCTATGTCTCGGCGTTCAACGACTATGTGCGCAGGGATCTGCACTATGGCGAGGGCAAGACCTACAAGCCGGAGATCGAGGTGTTCCGCTACTGGAAGCTGGAGCACCAGCCGCCGGGCGTGGGGTTCCCCATCCCGGGCGCCCTCAACGTCATGCCGGATCTGTCCCAGGCCATGAAGTACGATCCGCAGCTGAAGATCATGGTCAACGGCGGCTATTTCGACCTGGCGACGCCCTATTGGGAGGGTTGGTACGAAGATCATCACCTGCAGATTCCCGACAACCTGCAGAACAACATCGAATATCACTACTATCAGTCCGGTCACATGGTGTATGCGCACGAATCGTCGCTGAAACAGATCCACGACAACGTGGCGTCTTTCATCGCCCGTACTGACAACCCGGGCCGTTAATTCGTTTTAGTGTTGACCGCTCCCTGGCGCGCCTTCGACGAATTGATGGAATTGGCCGGGAGCGCGCGGCCGTCGGATCTCGCCATCGAGGAAGGGGCGACGGCCCTCGAAACCCGTTTCTTCGCCGAGGAGGCCTGCGCCGCCGTCCTGGCCGCTTGTGGGACGACGGCCGCCGACATCTGGGTTGCGCGCGGCGGCAAGCCTCAGGCAGTGGGCGTCGCGACCCGCGAGGCGGCCGCGTCCCTGACGAGCTTCCTGCACAATCGTTTCGAGGATGCTGCGCGCATGCCGCTCCTGGTGCGCGAGGAACGGACCCCGGCCAACGGCTTCTTCCGCACGCGCGACGAACGCTTCGTCTATCTCCACCAGAGCTTCCCCGAGAGCGCTGCGAGGCTGCACGCCCTGATGGGCTCACCGGCCGACAAGGCGCAGGCAGCGCAGGCTGTGCTCGGGTGGGACGCCAAGGCCCTGGAAGACGCCATCGCCGAGCGCGGCCTCTGCGGCGCCCTCGCCCGTACAGCCCAGGAATGGGACGCGAGCGAGCAGGGGCGCGTGCTGGCGGCGACAGCGGTGGTCGAGGTCACGCGCATCGGCGAGGCGGACCCGGAACCCTTGCCTGCCGGCCCGACGCCGCTCGCCGGCGTGCGCACACTCGATCTCACCCGGGTGCTTGCCGGACCCACCTGCGCCAAAGCCCTGGCGGCGTTCGGCGCGGAGGTCCTGCACCTCACCTCGCCGACCCTGCCGACGGTGGAGATGTTTGTCGCCGACACCAATCCCGGCAAGCGCTCGGCCTTCCTTGATTTGAAGGCGGGTAAGGGTCGCGAGTTGTTGGAGGGCCTCGTCCGCGGCGCCGACGTGTTCAGCCAAGGCTATCGCGCAGGGGCTTTGGACCGGCTGGGCTTCGGCCCCGCCAGACTGGCGCAGCTCCGTCCGGGGATCGTCTGTGTGGAGATCGATTGCTACGGCCACGACGGGCCGTGGCGGGAACGGCCCGGCTGGGAGCAGCTGGCCCAGACCGCCACCGGCATGGCTGTGATGCATGGAGATCATCAGGGAGAGGACGGACCGAAGCTGCAGCCGGCGGCGGTGAATGACTACACGACCGGCTATCTGGCCGCCTTCGGGGCGCTCATCGCGCTGGATCGGCGCGCGCAATCCGGCGGTAGCTGGCTGGTGCGGGTCTCGCTCTCGCGCACGGCGATGTGGGTGAGAAGTCTGGGCCTCGCCGAAGGGACGATCGAGCCGCTCAGCGTCACCGAGCTCGACGCCTGGCGGGTCGATGAGTCTTCGGGATGGGGCCCGATGCGCCGGCTGCGCCCGCCCGTGCGGATGTCAGAGACGCCGGCGGTGTGGACGCGGCCGGCCGTGCGGCTTGGAACCGACCGGCCTGACTGGGCCTAGGGCTTCGGCGGCGGCGCCTCGCTCTTCCCCGGCGGAGGCATCTTCATCGGCGCCTCGTCCTCGCAGCCCTTCTTGATGTCTGTACAGGCCTGGGCGCGGACCTCGCGCTTGAAGTCGAAGCCCTTCATCGCCTCGCCGACGACCTTGAGAGTCGGCAGAAGCCGTTCGGAATAGGCCTTGCCGGCCGGCGTCTGCAGGAAGGCGTCGATCGCGCCCAAGTCCGCCAGCGAGAACTCCTTGGCATAGACCGCCGCCAGCCTGTCGACCACGCGGTCGATTCCTTCGTCCAGCTTCCGCTTGCCGATCTCGTCGACCTTGGCCTTTTCGGACGGCGTGAGCTCGCCCATGCCCTTCTCCACCCCTTCGATCTGGCCGCCGGCGACGCTCTGGATCATCACCAGGAAGTCATCTCGGGCGGCGGCGCGACGGGCCAGGGCCATGGCTTCGGGAGAGGGCGCAGGGGCGGCGGCGACAGCCGCGGGGGGTGGGGGGCTATTCGGCGCGGCGCCGAGCGCCAGGGCGGCGAGAAAAGCGGCGATCATGGCCCTGATTTCTCCTTGCACAATTCGGCGGCGTGTATGTCAGAGCCCCGGGGGCGGAGTCGAGGCCACGCTGCAGTCTATCTGTTCGACGGTCTTGCCGCGAAAACGCGGGAGCATCTCGACCCCTTCGATCCAGGCAAGGTGCTCCTCCCAGCTGACGTGGGCCTCGGGCCGTACATGCGCCCCCTCGTCGAGTGCGCCGGCCGAAACATAGACATGATCGAGGAGCGGAGTTTCCGAGTGACCGCCCTGGTCGGCGACGTAGAACATCTGCGAGCCGCAACGGCGGCAGAAACCCCAGCGCACCTGTGGCGAGGAGCGATGCCAGGCGATGTCATCCTCGCCGCTCAGGACGCGAAAGCGGTCGGTGGGGACCGAGGTCCAGGTGACGAACGCCACGCCGCGCGAGAGCCGGCACGAGTGGCAGTGGCAGTGGGTCGTGGTCCCGAGCGGGCCGTCCAGTTCGAAGGTCACCCGGCCGCACAGGCATCGTCCGGTCATGGCCTGGTTTGCCGACATGGGCGCCTCCTGAGGACGGTTCAGTCTAGAGAGCCTTCGCCCAGAAAAGGACATCAGGCGTCTTTTCGCCCCGCTGTGTTTGTGATGACCTGCGATGATGGACATTAGCAACCGGGCGATCGATTGGGATGAATCCCGCGCCGCGCTCGCGCGCGATGGTGCTGTTTTCCTGCCGCAGGTTCTGGATGCCAATCAGCTCCAGGCGGCGCTGGAGGCCTGGTCGTGGTCCCTGGCCCATCCGGCGCTGGGTGGCGACCTGCCGCAGGCGGGGAAGGCGAGATTCTATCAGGACCTCTACAATCCACGCGTTCTGGAGGGCTACGGACCGATGCTGGCGGCCTCGCCGCTCCCGGCGATCTGCGCGCGCCTGTGGGGCACGCCCGACGTGTGGTTCATGTACGAGCAGGTGTTCCTCAAGGAAGGCGGCGAGACGCGCCGCACGCCCTGGCACCAGGACGCCTCCTATCTGCCGATCGGTGGCCTGGACGCGGCGGTGGCCTGGATCACCTTCGAGCCTCTGGCCAAGGCGGATTCGCTGGAGTTTGTGCCGGGATCGCATCGCGCGACGCTCTACAACGGTTCCAGCTTCGCCCTGGGGGACGACACCGCGCCGCTCTATCCGAATTCGGACCTGCCGCGCCTGCCGGACATCGAGGCCGACCGTGCAGGCTGGGAGATTCTCTCCTGGCCTATGATACCAGGTGATGTCATCGTCTTCGACATCGCCACCCTTCACGGGGGCGCGGCGACCCATGGAACGCAGCGCCGGCGCACCCTCACCCTGCGCTTCTTCGGCGAGCGTGCCGTCTATGCGCCCAAGGCGGGTCGCGGCGCCTTGCCAAACACGCCCGGCATGGGCGAGCGGCTGAAGCCCGGCGATCCCTTCCGCGACGAGCGGTTCCTGAAGCTGTGGCCGAAGGCGGCCTGACCGCCTAAAGCGAAGCTCGACAGCCAGAGGGGACGGCGATGGACTTCGTCAAGGTCAGGAACGGCGAGATCTCGCTCAATGTCGCGGTCAAGGGCGAGGGCCCGCTGATCCTGTGCGTCCACGGCTGGCCGGAGCTCTGGTATTCCTGGCGCCACCAGCTGGAGCATTTCGCGCCGCTGGGCTTCAAGGTCGCGGCGCTGGACGTCCGCGGCTATGGCGCGAGTTCCAGGCCGGCCGAGATCGCAGCCTATTCGATGAAGGAACTCGCCGCCGACGTCGCCGCGGTGGCGGATGCCCTTGGCGGGGGCCGGGCCATCCTCTTCGGCCACGACTGGGGCGCGCCGATCGTGTGGAATACGGCGCTGCTCTATCCCGACAAGATCGCCGCCGTGGCCGGCCTCTCGGTGCCCTATATCCCGCGCGGCGATGCGCCGTTCCTGGCGCTCGCCAAGACGATCTATGCCGGCAAGTTCTTCTACCAGCTTTATTTCCAGACGCCGGGCGTGGCCGAGGCGGAGCTGGAGGCCGATGTCGCCGCCTCTCTGCGCAAGACCTACTTCGCCATTTCCGGCGACGCGCCGGCCGACCAGTGGCTTGTCGCCAAGCCGGCCGAGGCCAAGTTCCTGGACGGCATGGTCGATCCCGATCCCTTCCCGGCCTGGCTCAGCGAAGCGGACCTGAGAATCTATGTCGAGGCCTTCGAGAAGAGCGGCTTCCGCGGTCCGCTCAACCGCTATCGCGCCCAGGACATTGATTTCGAAGAGCTGGCCGAACTCGCCGGGAAACAGGTGAGCCAGCCAAGCTGTTTCGTTGCCGGCGAGCGGGACGCAGTGCGCAATTTCATCCCTGGCGTTGACCTCTATGCGAACGCGGGGGCCGGCTGCGCGGACTTCCGCGGCGCCACGATCGTCCCCAAGGTCGGCCACTGGGTGCAGCAGGAGGCGCCTGCCGCGACCAACGCCGCCCTGGGAGGTTTCGTCAAAGGGCTGTGAACCCCAGGCCCACCCGCGCACACCAAACTAAGCTGTAGCCACGGCGCATTCGGCTGATAATCTCCCGCTCTGAAGCGCGTACGCCGCGCTTGGGGGCGCTGATGACGACAATCGCTGAGGAGCGGCGGGTTCGCCGTGCGCGTGCGCGCGGAGATTTCGCGCCATACCACCGATGGGATCACAATTTCTTCCTCTGTATGGTGGCGCTCGTCTGGTTCGTCATCCTGATGGGGTTCGTCCCGGCGATCTGGACGCATGTCGTCAAGCACAAGCCGCCTTACCCGATCGCCGTACACATCCACGCAGCGGCGATGGTTGCCTGGCTCACGCTGCTCACCATCCAGGTGCTGCTGATTCGCGCCCGGCGAACCGACCTTCACCGCAAGCTGGGGGTGATCGGGATCTGCCTGGCTTGCCTGATCCCGTTCCTAGGGGTCACGGCGGCGATCGTCGTCGACCGCGCCCAGATGGCGACGCCGCATCCGGACCCGGCCTTCTTCAGCATCCAGGTGCTTGACATGATCGGCTTCGCAGGGGCGGCGGCGGCGGCGCTCCTCATGCGTGGCGAGCCGGCGGCGCACAAGCGACTGATCCTGCTGGCCACCCTGGCCTGCGTCGACGCCGGATTCGCCCGCTGGATGGGCGGCTCGCTGACCAGGATTCTCGGCGACGGCTTCTGGCCGAACATGGCCGAGCTGTACCTCGGCAACATCATCCTCATCATGGGCATCGGCGTCTATGACCTGGCGACACGGCGGCGCCTGCACCCCGCCTATGTGGGCGGCTCGGCGTGGGTTCTCGGATGCCTGTTCCTCGCGGGCTGGCTCTACGTCACCCCGGCCTGGGCGCCAGTCGCGGCGCACCTGATCGGACGCTAAACTTTCGCGTATCGGCGTCTCTAGACCGAAAGGACTCCGGGCAGAGCAGGAGGCGATGGCGCCACAGCAGACGATCTATGGGCTCTGGGACGCGTTCGTCGTCAGCTGGGCGATTGCCGCGTTCTGGCGCAGACCCGTGGCTGCTCGTCCGCCGGTATGGACGGAGCTGTGGCGCAACGTCGTGACCGGAGTGGGCGCGATAATCGTGGTCGGTTTCGCGGCGCCTTTTTCCGGGACCGGAGAAAGTCTCGACGTCGTTCTGCATGCGCCGCTCTGGCGGAGCCCTCCGGCCATCGCCTGGAGTCTCGTCGTTCTGACCGCCGCCGGCTTCGCCTTCTGCTGGTGGGCGAGGCTACATCTCGGACCCCTATGGTCCGGCTTCGCCGGTCGCAAGGCCGAGCACCACATCGTTTACACCGGCCCTTATCGGCTGGTGCGCCATCCCATCTACACAGGGATCCTGACGGCGTTGCTGGCCATGGCGCTGCTGAAGGGCACGGCCGCAGGACTCATCGGCCTGGGGCTGACGATCGTGGGCTTCATTCTCAAGTGCCGGCTGGAAGAGGGCTTTCTGCGCAGCGAATTGGGAGCGGAAAGCTACGACGCCTACCGCGCCCGCACGCCGATGTTGATTCCCTTCGCGCCACGGGGTCCCTGAGACGACGGCATCGACCTCGGGGTCGGGGCAGCCTATCCTTGAATGGGTGCGGTCCGGACCAGGCTGGCATCGATATCGGCGAGCCCAGGGCGACCGGCGAGGGCCATGGCCAGCTCGAGTTCGCGCTTCAGCATCTCAAGCACATCCAAGGCGCCGGCGCCGGCGCCCACCGCCAATCCCCATAGGACCGGCCGGCCGATCATGACCGCCCGGGCGCCGAGGGCGAGGGCCTTCAAGACATCCGTGCCACGGCGGATCCCGCCGTCCAAATAGATCTCCGCGCGCCCGCCCACTTCCGCGACGATCTCCGGCAAAGCCTCGATGCTGGCGGTGGCGCCGTCCAATTGACGCCCGCCGTGGTTCGAGACGACAATCCCCGCCACCTGGCGGTCTACGGCCATCGCTGCGTCCTCGGCCGTCAGCACGCCCTTGAGCACGATCGGCAGGCGGGTCACGTCGCGCAGCCAGTCGAGGTCTTCCCACGTCGCCGGCGCCCCGCGGATCGGCCGCTTCGTGGCAGGTGGCAGGCCCGCGAGATTGCCGGCCTCGGGCCAGTCGAATTCGTTCTCGGTGCGCAGACTCTGTTCCTTGCGCCCGAAGCGTGGGGAGTCGGCGGTCAGGACCAGGGCGCCACATCCGGCGGCCTCGGCGCGCCGGACCAGCGCATGCGTGCGCTCGCGTTCCGGGAAGAGGTAGAGCTGAAGCCAGAGCGGCCCCGTCGCCACCGCCGCGATGTCCTCGATCGTTCGATTCGAGCCGCTGTTCGCGACCATGCCCAGGCCGGACTTGCCCGCCGCTTCGGCGGTGGCGACCTCGCCTTCGGGGCAGAGAGCGGCGTGCGGCCCGGTGGGCGCGATGAGTATGGGGGACGAAATGGCGGCGCCGAGAACGATCGCACGAGTGTCGATCCGGCCCACATCCGCCAGGACTCGCGGCCGCAAGGCGATCCGCTCGAAGGCGCGGCGGTTCTGCGTCATCGTCACGCCATCGTCGGCGCCGGCGGAGATGAAATCCCACACCGCCGGATGCATGTGCGCCGGCGCCAGGGCTTCGTAGTCGGCGAGATTGAGGGGCGGCTCGCGGCTCATAGTGAAGGATCGCCGACGGCCACGCTTTTGGGCAAGCCGTTTTCTGATGCGTTTCACCCGTTGGGCGCGCGAAAGACAATGAAGGCTCCGGCGGCGATCAGGGCGAAGCCGGCCACCTGATTGAGACCGGTCTTCTGGTCGAGGTGGGACGAGGGCCTCTAGGCTGCCTCGGCGCCCTCGGTCTCCTCGGCGACGAAACCTTTCCAGCCGGCCATGTAGGCGATGAAGGCCTCGCCCAAACGCTCGCGACGGAGGTAATCGCGCGTCACCGGCGGGGCGGTGGCGACGAATTCCGGATCGGCAGCCAAGCGCTTGGGAAAATCGTGGTGCAGGATGCCGGCTCGGCCGAGGATGGCGAAGTCGGCGCCGTGCTCAAGCGCTTGCCGCACATCGGCGCCGGAGAGGAGCTTGCCGGCGACGCCGAGTCGGGTGACCCCGCGCGGCAATTCGGCAAACCAGTCGATGAGTGGGCGGGACGCGAAGGTCTCCTCCATTGGCGGCTTGAACACGCTCCACAGGGACATGTCGAGGTAGTCGAGCCTGCCCTCAGCCAGGAGTTCGCGAGCGAGTGCGATCTGTTCGTCGATCTTCAGGCCGAAGCGCTCGGGCGAAAGGCGTAGGCCGAGTTGGAAGTCAGGGCGGGTGCGCGCTCGCACGCCATCTAAGATCCAGCGGACGATGCGGGCGCGGTTCTCCAGGGAGCCGCCCCAGCGATCGGTGCGGCGGTTGGTCTCGGCCGAGAGGAAGGCGCAGAGGATGTAGCCATGAGCGCCGTGCAGTTCGACCCCATCGAAGCCGGCCACTTCGGCGCGCTCGGCAGCGGCGATGAAGTCCTCGGCCAGCTGTTCGACCTCGGATTCGATGAGGGCCCTGGCGCCCGTCTCGGCATCGTCGGAGGGGCCGACAGGCTGGCCGCCGATGAGCTCGGCCGGGGAGCGGATGCCGGCGTGATGCAGCTGGACGGACGACACCGCGCCCTCGTCCTTGATGGCTCGGGCCAGGCGGGTGAGGGCCGGCAGATGGTCGTCGGAGAAGATCCCGAGCTGGCCGCCGAAGCCCTGGCCCTGACGCTGCATATGGGCGGCGCAGGTCATCACCAAGCCGAATCCGCCCAGGGCGCGCCAATGCAGCCAGTTGAACTCGTCGTCCGACAGGGTCCCGTCAGGGTGGCTCTGACCGTTGGTGAGCGGCGCCAGCATCAGGCGGTTGCGCCAGGCCGGTCCATGGGCGAGGACGAGTTCGTCGAGCGGTGTGGTCACGGACAGGCTTTTGCGTGGTGAATCCCGGCAAGACACCTAAGCAAGACGCTGGAAATCGCAAGTTCACCTGAAGTGAAGATGATCTGAGCGGATCATCAGGTTATCTAGGATCCAACTTGGGCGCCCTGCCCACGGAATAGGGTGGCAGCGCGTGAAGGAAGCAGCCGAACAGATTGTTGAGGCGGCCCGGTTCCTGGCCGCCCGCGGCTGGGCCCCGGCCGGGGCCGGAAACTATTCACATCGCCTGGCGGACGGAACCATCGCGGTCACGATTTCGGGCGCGCACAAGGCTCAGCTGACCCCGGCCGAGGTGATGCGGGTTGACGCCGAAGGTCGCTCGCTGGACGGCCGCCAGCCTTCCGCCGAGGCGGCTCTGCACCTGGCCATCTATCGCCTGGATCGCCGGATCCAGGCGGTGCTGCATACCCACTCGATTCCGGCCGTTGTCCTGAGCCGCGTTCTTCCAAAATCCAGACACCTGACCTTGAAAGGCTATGAACTGCAGAAGGCCTTCCCAGGTGTGAAGACGCACGAAACGACCGTCGGGCTGCCGATCTTTGACAACAGCCAGGACATGCACGCCCTGGCGAACAGGGTGTCTTCGGAACTGATGGCGAGACGGGCGCCGGCGTTCCTGATCCGTGACCACGGCCTCTATGGCTGGGGCGCTTCGATGGACGAGGCTGTGAGGGTGATGGAGGCGGCCGAAACTCTGATCGCTTGCGAACTTGAAGTTTTGCGGTTCAATCGCAGGCCATGAGCCGGCTTGTCATCCGTTCCGAAGACGATCCCTCCGCCGTGCTGGTCGACGTCGTCGATGGCGAGGCCATCGCCGAGAGTCTCAAGCCCATCGGCGTTTCCTTCGAGCGCTGGCGCGCCGACACGCCCCTGGCGGATGATGCCGATGACCAGGCGGTGCTGACGGCCTACGCCGCCCAAATCGAGCGCCTGAAGGCGATGGGCGGCTATCAGTCCATGGACGTGGTTCGCATGGCGCCGGACAATCCGGCGGCGCCGGCGCTGCGCGCCAAGTTCCTCTCCGAGCACACCCACGCCGACGATGAGGTGCGCTTCTTTGTCGAGGGCGAGGGCCAGTTCTATCTGCACAAGCACGGCCGGGTTTTCACCGTGCTCTGCGAAGCCGGCGATCTGATCAGCGTTCCGGCCGGCACGCCGCACTGGTTCGACGCCGGCGAGAAGCCACGCTTCGCCGCCATCCGCCTGTTCGTTTCGCCGGACGGCTGGGTGGCCGACTATACCGGCTCGGCCATCGCCGAGCGCTTTCCGAAGTTCGAGACCGTGGGGTGACGCGCATCGAAGGTGTGGCGGCTGTCCTCAACGATATCGAGGGCACCACGAGCAGCCTCGCCTTCGTGCAGGAGGTGCTGTTCCCCTATTCGCGGGCGCGGATGATCGACTATGTCGCCGCCCACCGCGCCCTGGTCGAGCCTATCCTCGACGTCGCTCGCGAGATCGAGGGCCGCCATGACCTTGACGACGTCGGTATCGCCCGCGTGCTGGTGCGTTGGATCGACGAGGACCGCAAGGCCCCGCCCCTGAAGGCCCTGCAAGGGATGATCTGGCGCGAGGGCTACGAGGCCGGCGAGATCCAGGGCCACGTCTATGCCGACGCCTTGCGCGGCCTCAAGAAGTGGCGGGCCCAGGGTCTGCGGCTGGCGGTCTATTCCTCCGGCTCGGTGGAGGCGCAGAAGCTCATCTTCGGGATGAGCGAGGTCGGCGACCTGACGCCCCTGTTCGAAGCCTTCTTCGACACCGCCGTGGGCGCCAAGGTCGAGGCTGCCAGCTATGGCCGCATCGCCGACAAGCTCCGGTTGGCGCCGGACCAGATCCTGTTCCTCACCGACACGCACGCCGAGATCGAGGCGGCGAAAGAGGCGGGGCTGAAGGCTGTGCGCCTCGTGCGCGACGGGTTTGCCGGGCCCGGCGAGGCGACAAGCTTTGACGACATCGAGATCGGCTGACCAGATCCGCCGGATCGCGAGGCGTTCTCCGGCCCCAGGATAGTGGTCGACCTTACTGAGCTTTCACTTGCCGCTCGCCCAGACCGCCCATAGGGTCCGCGCCAACCATGACGGGCGGGTGAAACAGTGCTGTCAGACGCGCCGGCGCCCCAGACTCCAGCCTCTGAAAGACACTGCATGAAGCTCTCCCGCGTCGCGCGCGTGCTGCTCGCCGCCGCCGCTCCCGTCCTCGCCGCTTCGGCCGTCCGCGCCGCCTTGCCGAGATTTCCCCAGCCCTATGGCGACCGCATCGTCTTCGTCGCCGATGGCAACATCTGGAGCGTGGACAAAAGCGGCGGCGCGGCCGAACGGCTGACCAGCGCGCAAGGCCAGGACATGTTTCCGCGCGTCTCGCCGGACGGGAAATGGATAGCCTATACCGAGGCCACCAAGGCGGGGACGGACGTGTGGGTAATCCCGGCGTGGGGCGGCCCGGCGCGGCGTCTCACCTTTGATCCGACCACAGAAACCGGCACCGGCGGCCGGCACGGCCCGGACAACATGGTGGTAACCTGGACCCCGGACTCCAAATCCGTCGTCTACCTGACCAAGAAGGACCAATGGAACGGCTGGATCCAGTACATGTACAAAGTGCCGGTGGACGGCGGGGCCCCGTCGCCGATGCCCATCGACAGCTACGTTGGCCTCGCCACCTTCGGTCCTGACGGCCACACCATCGCCTACAACCGCATCTTCCGGAACTTCCGCACCTGGAAGCGCTACAACGGCGGCCTGGCGCAGCAGCTCTTCACCTTCGATTTCGACAGCCGCCAGTTCACCCAGCTGACCACCTGGTCGGGCACCAACACCAGCCCGATGTGGTACGGGCGCAAGATCTATTACCTGAGCGACCAGGACGCGAACCGTCGCGCCAACATCTGGGTGATCGACCTCGACACCAAACAGTTGCGCGAAGTGACTCACTTCACCGATTACGACGTCGACTTCCCGGCGCTTGGCGGCGATGCCATCGCTTTCCAGCAGGGCGGCAAGCTTTGGCGCCTCGACCTGCCCAGCGAACAGCTGCACGAGGTGCCGCTGAACGTGCCGGACGACAATCCGCGCACCCGCCCGCATGTGGTTGCTGTGGCTGCCCAGATCCGCGATGCCGATCCGGCCGGGCAAGTGGATTACACTCTGGCGCCCAACGGCAAGCGTACGCTCTTCTCCGCCCGCGGCGATATCTTCAGTGTGCCGACGGAGGACGGTCCGACCCGCGACCTCACTGGCACGCAAAGCGCCGACGAGGACCATCCGACCTGGTCGCCTGACGGCCGGCAGATCGCCTACACGACCGATTCCAGCGGCCAGGACCAGATCGCTGTACGTCCGGCCGAAGGCGGACCAGAGCGCCTGCTGACCCATTTCGACAAGGGGTACCTCTATGGTCCGGTCTATTCGCCGGACGGAAAGGCGCTCTCCTTCAGTGACGGCGAGCACAGGCTGTGGCTGATGGGGATTGATGGCGGCACACCCCGGGAGATCGGCCAGGACAAGCAGAACGAGATCCACGACCAGGCGTTCTCGCCAGACGCACGTTGGCTCGCCTTTTCGATGTCGGCGATGAACCGCCGCCGCGATCTCTACCTCTACGACATTCCAGGCGCGAAGCTGACCAAGCTCGGCGACGGGAGCGAGATCGACGCCAATCCGACTTGGTCGCCGGACGGAAAGTTCCTCTATTTCGTCTCCAGCCGGCACGAGAATCCGGTTGGCTCCGACGTCGAGTTCGACTTTGCGATCCTGAAGTCGCTGGGGATCTATGGCGTCCCTCTGGCGCGCGAAACCGCCTCGCCCATGGCTCCACGCTCGGACGAAGCCGACTCCGCCACGAGCGAGGGCGGAAAGAAGCCCGGCGGCGCGGGCAAAGACGACTCCGACAAGACCAAATCACGGTCTACGGCCAAGGCGGCGATGCCCGAGGTCCGCGTGGATCTCGACGGTTTCATGGGCAGAGCCGTGGCCATTCCGGTCGATCCGGCCAACATCGCGCAGATGGACGCGCGCGATGGCAAGATCTTCTACCTCACCCTGCCGATCGGCCTGATCAACGGCAATCTTCCCGGCGAGAAGTCGACCCTGCACGTCTTCGATTTCAAGAAGCGCAAAGACCAGGTGGTGGCCAATGACGTGGATTCCTATTCCCTGTCACTGGACGGCGAGACGGTGCTGATCAAGCACGACAAGGACTATACGGTCCTCGACGCCAAGCCGGACGCGACCAAGGACGAGGACGACGTCCACAAGCTCAATCTCTCTCACATGCGCGAGCTGGTCGATCCGCCGGCCGAGTGGGCGGAAATGTTCGACAACGCCTGGCGGCTCGAACGCGACATGTTCTTCTCGAAGGTGATGAACGGCATCGATTGGCCGGCCGTGCGCGAGTCCTATGGCAGACTTGTCCCGCTGTTGGGATCGCGGGAGGACCTCAACTACCTCATCGGCCAGATGATCAGCGAAATGTCCAACTCGCACACCTATGTCGGAGGCGGCGACGACGGCGACACCGGCCCGACGGTTCATGCCGCCTGGCTGGGCGTCGACTGGGCGCTGGACCCGGCGTCTGGCCGTTACCGGATCGGCAAGATCTATCCGGGTGACAATACCCGCGACGACTACCGCAGTCCCTTGGGCGAGCCAGGACTGGCGGTGAAGACCGGTGACTATGTGCTGGCGATCAACGGCGTGGAACTTCGCGCGCCCACGGCCCCCGAGTCCCTTCTGCAGGTCGCCGACGACGAGTCGACCGTGGCCCTGACCGTCGCCGACAGTCCGGACGGCGCCCGCCGCGACGTGGTGGTGAAGCCGGTCAAGGCCGAGCTGTCGCTGCGCGAGGCGGATTGGATCGCTCACAACAAGGCGATGGTCGACCAGCTTTCCGGCGGCAAGATCGGCTATGTCTACATGTCGGATATGGAGCAGCTCGGACTGCAGCAGTTCGTGCGCCAGTTCTATGGCCAGCTCGACAAGCAGGCGATGATCATCGACGACCGCTGGAACGGCGGTGGATTCATCGCACCCTTCGCCCTGGAACGCCTGAGACGCGTGCTGGTGAGTCTAGGCGTCAACCGCGAGGGCGGCGTCAGCACGGAGCCGGAAGAAGTGATGAATGGGCCCAAGGTGGTGCTGCTCAATCACTGGTCGGCTTCGGACGGCGACATCTTCCCCTATCTCTTCAAGCTCTATGGTCTCGGTCCGGCGGTGGGCACCCGGTCGTGGGGAGGGGTGCGCGGCATTCGCGGCAACTGGAACCTGATGGACGGCGGCTACATCACCATTCCCGAGGGTGCGGAATTCACCCCTCAAAGCGAGTGGTCGGTTGAAAATCACGGCGTCGATCCGGACGTCGAAGTAGACGACATGCCGGCCGAGCTACTGGCCGGCCACGATGCACAGATCGAAACGGCGGTCAGCATCCTGATGAAGAAGATCGCCGGGCAACCGTCCGGCCTGCCGGCGCCGCCGCCCCTGCTTCCAGCCTATCCGCCCAGCGGCATCGTCCAGTCGCAGCCAGAGGGTGCGCCGGCTCGTTGAGGATCTAGGCTGCCCGGCGCCAGCCGCGGCGGATGACGATCACTGGCCCCCCTCCGAGGCCGAGGAAGAAGCCGACGTCGTAGGCCACAGAATCGGCCCGCGTCTCATAGAGCCGGATCGCCCACGGAACCGTGTGCGGCCACAGCTTGTGGAGCACCTCTATAAGCAGCGTCACCGGCGCAATGATGCCGTGCCAGATACCGAGCAGGAACTGTTGCAGCATGCCCTGATGGGCGGCCTGGCCGGATTCGATCCCGCCGGCGGCGCAAGCGGTCAGAGCGATCGCGATTGCGATGACCGCCGCGATTGTAAGGCCCTTCTTCATCCGCGCGCCTCCGAACTGTGGCCGCCAGGCCTTGCTCGAACGAGATTCAGCCTGCGCTGTAGAATGCGCGCTGCGCCCATTCTGTTCCGCTCTTCACGCGCCGCCAATTCGGACCGAATCGACCGGGGTTGCGCAGATCGCTCTCAGCGGGGCCGACCCGCTGCGCCGAGCCCATCCGCTTCACGTCTCGAAGCGGTAGGCGTCGCCGTCCCGGACGATGCGCCCGGCCGTTGGCGCGGCATAATGAGTGCCAATTACGAGGATATCGTCGTCCGCCCACTCGGCGAACATCCGTTCGCGGACCTTCGTCGCCGCCCTTGGATCTGTGTCGAACGGCGGCGACCAGTCGGGATGGGCCAGCTGGCAGGGATGGTGAGTCATGTCGCCGGTGATCACCGCCTTCTGGCCCTCCGACTCGATCACCACGCTGACGTGTCCAGGGGTATGGCCGGCGCTGGGCGTCAGGCGGATTTCATTTGAGATGCGGTGGTCCATCTCGACCAGTTCGGCAAGGCCCGCGTCGAGGACAGGCTTCACCGAGTCGGCGAGGATCTGCGGCTGATCGCCCGCGTCCGAGCTGCACCAGAACTCATACTCCTTGCGGCCGATGAGATAGCGGGCATTGGGGAAGGTAGGGACCCAGGTCTCGCCCTCCAGCAAGGTGTTCCAGCCGACGTGATCGACGTGCAGGTGGGTGCAGACCACGGCGTCGACGCTCTGACGCGGCCAGCCGGCGTCCTCGAGGTGAGCAAGAAACGGGGTCGACA
>DASXCH010000066.1:0-35179 GCA_036491275.1 Caulobacteraceae bacterium | reverse complement strand
CGGACGGCGCTGCATATCCTCCGTACGGCGAACGCTCCCATGAGAGCGCGAGAATTGGCCCGACGCGTCCTGGCGGAGCACGGCGTTGACCCGAACGATGAATCCCGGCTGTTCTCAATCCAATGCACCGTTCAGGCGGTCTTGGGCCGGCTAGCGGACCAAGGCGCGGTCGTCATCTCAGGGAAGCCGCGGCGGTGGAGCATCGCGCCTTAAAGTAGCGGGGGTTAGGGGTGTCACGGACGCACGAGAATTGAACTCGTCTGGCGCGGCAAAGAAACCGCGCTGCCCACCATGACGCCGACGCCGTGACGGGCTGACCATACCACGCGCGCGCCACATTGGGGAAACTTCGACTACCCGGGCGCCTAGCGCCAAGAGCCTAAGCCGCCGCTTTGTGGCGCTGCCAGTAGCCGGAGAAATCGACGCTGGGCTTGCGGCTCATGGCCAATCCGGCAACGCGGCTCACTTGCTCGCCATTGGCAACGCGGCGGCTATCCTCGCGCCATGCGGCTTCCTGGGCGTAGCGCAGAAGATAGACGCCGCTGATATGGTGGTGGTGGCCGACTTCGGCCCGACGCAGGCGGGAGAAGTATTCTTCCGCCCAATTCGTGCAGGCGCCGTCAAGGCTGTAGGCTTCGCCGTGATTGATGCGCTTCATCTCATACTTGGCGTGCAGGCGATCCCAGGACGACGCTTCATCGGCGTTGACGACCGTTCCCGGCTTGACGTGGGCGCGGATGAAATTGGTCGCGGCGGCTTCACTGTGGAACACAGCCGGAAGGCTATCGCCACCCCGCTCGCGGATCACGACCACAACCTTGCGCTTGCCGGTTTGGTTCTCGGCCAAGCGACGGTCGCGGCGGTTTTCGAGGAAGTTGGCGGGCTTGGAATAGCCGCCGAAATAGCCGCCATCGACCTCCGCCACCTTGCCTTCGCCGCCCAGGATGCGGCCGCTCAGCTCGGACGCCATGGCTTCGCGCATCTTGTGGCAAAGGACGAACGCCGCCTTGTAGCTGAGGCCCAGGTCGCGGCTCATGGCCAGCATCGACTTGCCTTTGACCTCGTTGCAGAAAACGGCGATGGCCGCGAGGTAGGACCGCAGCGGCAACTTGTGGCTGGCGAACAGCGTCCCGGACGTGATGCTGAATTGGACCTTGCACGCCTTGCACTCGAATTGCAGTGCGCCGGTCGGGCGCCGAAACTCGTAGGCGTCTAAGCCGCCGCACTTCGGGCAAATTGGATCTCCGTTTGTCTCCGGCCAGCGGACGCGTCGGAACGCGCCTTCCGCTTCCGCGTCCGACATGCGGAACACCATTGCCAGCGAGAGGGTCTTGGCTTGGCGGGAGAGAAGGAAATGTTGGGCCATTTGCAACGCATCCGTTATTGAAACAACGAATACATTGTATTCCCATGGCTAGGCTATGCAAGCGAAAAAGCATCGGATATGTTGCTTTTTCCTCGTTTCCGGGAGATTCATAATGGCGGCTACCAGCGAAGAATGGTCCAATCTGGCCAAGCGCCACATCAAGGCGGCGCTCAAGCGCCATGATGTCGGTTACGCCGAGCTAGCCAAGCGACTCACCGATATGGGCTTGCCTGAAACGGATTCGTCCATAGGGATGAAGATCAATCGGGGAGCGTTTCCGGCATGGTGGCTAATGGCCGTGATGCGCGCCGTTGGGGCGCATACGCTGCACTTGGAATAGCGCTGGCTTGTGGCGCCTCAGGGCGCGGCCTGTGCGATCCAGTAGACCACCACGCCAGCGAAAAACCAGCAGCCTCCCAGAGCGACGGGAAACCAAGCCAGGAACCTCACCCAGGTCCAACCGCCGCGATCCATAGCTACGCCGAGCGCATCGCCACCGCGCTTGAAGCCCAGAACCGATACCAGCAATCCCCCACCGCACAGGAATACACTCGCAAAGCCGCTAAGGCCGCGCAGGACGCTGCTTTCTGGGCGATGTGGCTGTTTGTTACCGGAGTAGCTGAGACGGCCATTACCGCCGTCGGCGTCTATCTGGTCTATCGAACCTTGAGAGAGGCTAAGCGGTCCGCTGATGAAGCCAATCGAGCGGCCAACGCCGCCACCGCCGCCCTTGATCACGCTAAAGAGGCGGCCGAGAAAGAATTGCGAGCGTATATTTCTGTCATTCCAGGGTTTTTCAGGGGCCAAGAAGACGCTGGCGCCCATTGTGTAGCCAGTCCTGTCATTAAGAATTTTGGCAAAACGCCGGCCCGCAATATGCGCGCAAGATTGTGGCTGTGTCTGGGGGATTCCGACAGAGGAGATGAGACCATATTTGATAAATTCAAAGATGTCATTCCCTACACTTTTAGAACAGATGTGGGCCCCGGACAGGAAATCGCGAAAATGATCTTCATGCTTGACGGCATTAGCGCCGACGATGTGCTGAAATTGGGCAAACGTCACGGAAAAGCTATTTATTTGTTTGGGGTCATCGACTACACGGACGTGTTTGGTAATGACCGATTTACCAAGTTCTGTTACTGGATAAATTGGATTGCCGGACTGGAGGTTAAGCCGGATTTTTGGGTCCTCACCGGCCCCCATAACCAGTCCACTTAAGACAATCGCGGCCAGCGCCGCTGCGGCGCTCACCGGGGTGCCCCTGAGTTTGCGCCATAACACCGGTAAGGTTTGGATCGCTCAGGCCGCCCCCTTCACGAACGCCACCACCCCGGCGGCCAGCGCCAAGGTCGGATCGATCAGCGGGACCGACAGGTCTTCGGGCCGCAACAGCAGCGGGACCTCGGTGCAGCCGGCGACGATCGCCTGGGCGCCGGCGGCGATCGTCTCCTCCGCGCTGGCGACGAAGGCGGCCCGCTCCGCCTCGCCGAGGGCCCCGGATTTGATGCGATAAAGCGCATCCATGAAGGCCGCCTGGTTGGCCGCGCCAGGCAGGACCGGTGTCCATCCCCTGACCGTGAAGGCGTTCTGGTAGAGGCGCGCTTCCAGGCAACCGTCGCCGGCCAGCACGCCGATTCGGCGGACCGCCGGCTGGCGCGCCTCGATCTCGTCGCAGGCGGCCTCGATCATCGACAGCAGGGGCGTGTCGGGCGTCGCCAGCTCGATCTCCGCCCGCCAGGCGTGGGCGGTGTTGCAGGCGATGACGAGCACCTCGGCGCCGGCGTCCCTGAGGCCGCGGGCCATGGCCGCCAGGGCCGGGCCCGGCGAGGCTCCTTCGCCGCGCACGGCGGCGTTGCGGTCGAGGATGCCGGGATCGCAGTCGACGAGAAGGCGCAGGCGGTCCTGCTCCAATTCGGCGGGGTCGGCGGCGTAGATCTTGGCCATCAGGTCGAGCGTCGCGGCCGGGCCCATGCCGCCCATAACGCCCACCGTTCGCACCGGCTCAGGCCTTCTTCTTGAAGGCGTCCTGGTAGGCGAATAGCGCCGGCGCGCCGCCGGTGTGCAGGAACAGCACCTTCTCGCTCTTGCGCCAGCGGCCCTGTCGGGCGAGGCCGATGAGCCCGGCCATGGCCTTGCCGGTATAGACCGGGTCGAGGAGGATCCCCTCGAGGCTGGCGGTCATGCGCACCGCCTCGACCATCTCCGGGCTCGGCAGGGAGTAGCCCGGACCCACCCAGTCGTCGAGGCAGACCACGTCGCGGTTCTTGGGCGCGATCACTTCCAAAAGGTCGGAGGCGTCGCGCGCCAGCAGGCGGACGTTGGCCTCCTGGTCGAGCCGCTTGCGGCGGACATTGATGCCGGTCACCGGGATGTTGGCGTTGACCGCGGCCAGGCCCGCCAGCAGGCCGGCGTGAGTGCCGGCGCTGCCGCTGGCGCAGACGATATGGTCGATGACCAGCGAAGTATCGAACAGCTGGCCCATGATCTCCTGGGCGCAGGCTGCGTAGCCGAGCGCCCCCAGGGCGTTGGAGCCGCCGCCCGGGATGACATAGGCCTTGCGGCCCTGGCTCTTCAGCTCCGTGGCGATGGCGGTCATGGCGGCGTTGAGGTCGGCGTCGGCCTCCACCACCTTGATCGCTTCCACGCCCAAGAGGTCGAAGAGGAAGTTGTTGCCACTGGCCTTGGGATCATAACTCTTGGGCAACCGCTCCTCGAGCACCAGGCGACATTTCAGCCCCTCGCGCACGGCCGCCGCTGCGGTCAGCCGGCAGTGGTTGGACTGCACCGCGCCGGTGGTGATGAGGGTGTCGCAGCCCTTGGCCAGGGCGTCGGCGACCAGGAATTCGAGCTTGCGGGTCTTGTTGCCGCCGCCGGCCAGGCCGGTCAGGTCGTCGCGCTTGACCCAGATCTCCGGGCCGCCGAGCTCCTTGGACAGGCGCGTCAAAGGCTCGATCGGCGTCGGCGAAGGCGTGTAGCGGCGGCGCGGAAAATGAGTGAGATTCATCCGACCATCTCAGTCATCTCGAAATCCCCAGCCTTCGCGTGCGGTCTCAATGGCCGCAAGCTTCGCGGTGAAGGGGCTCCAGTCGTCTCGATCCGCGATCAAGCTCCACAAAGACTCGATTTGATCATAGAGCAACTCTTCAGGTTCAATTCGCTGAAAATATTCGTGCGATAGCCTCTCGGGGCGGTCCGGCGCGCGGGCCTTCATCAGGGCCCGGAACGCCCGGAAATGCTCGCCGTCGTAGAGGTCCGCCCTGGGCCTCGCCATCGCCCGCGCCTCGTCGGCGGCGAACCAGTCGAAGAAGAACGGCTCCCAGCGCAGGCGCTCGCCGCCTTCGGCGAGGGTGCGGAAGGCGGCGTTGGCGAGGTCGACATCGGCCTCGGGCCCGGCCGAAACCACGCCCAGGCGGCGCACCATGGCCGCGGCGAGAGCCGCGCGATAGCTGGCGCCGAAGCCGGCAATGGCCGCCTCCAGCGGCTCGACCTCGCTCACGGTCGTCAGCGCGCCGGCGAATTGAGCGAGATTCCACAGCACCGCCTCAGGCTGGCGGCCAAAGCTGTAGAGGCCGCTGTGATCGAAATAGGCGGCCGTGAAATTGGGGTCGTTCTTCGGCAGGAAGCGGTAGGGGCCGTAGTCGAAGCTCTCGCCGGTGATGTTCATATTGTCGGTGTTGAGAACCCCGTGGACGAATCCGGCCGCCATCCAGGCGGCGGTCAGCGTGGCCGCCCGATCGGCGACGGCGGCCAAAAGCGCCGCGGCGGGGTTCTCCACTCCGGAGAGGTGCGGATAGTAGACGCCGATCACGTGGCCGAGCAGCTGGCCCACCAGATCCGCCCGCCCGAGCGCCGCGTGGCGCTGGAAGGTCCCGAAGCGGATGTGGCTCCAGGAGAGCCGGGTCAGGACTGACGAGCGCGTCGGGCTGGGCTCGTCTCCGCGGACAAGGTCCTCGCCGGTCTCGACGAGCGAGAAGGAGCGGGAGGTCGGCACGCCCAGTGCTTCCAGCATGGCGGTCGCCAGCACTTCGCGCACCCCGCCTTTGAGGGTCAGTCGGCCGTCGCCGTCGCGCGACCAGGGCGTGCGGCCCGAGCCCTTGGTCCCGAGATCGAGCAGGCGGCCATTTCTGTCGCGCAGCTGGGCGAACAGGAAGCCGCGCCCGTCGCCGAGGTCCGGGTTGTAAACGCGAAATTGATGACCGTGATAACGCATGGCCATGGGCTGGGCCTGGTTTTCGGGCAGGGACTGGAAGCGGGCGAAGTGATCCAGCCACTCGGCGTCCGTCAGGCTGTCGAGGCCGACCTCGGCCGCCGCCCGCTGGTTGCGAAAGCGCAGGAGGGTCTTCGGGAACGCAGCCGGGGCGACGACGTCGGCGAACTCCGGCCCCAGGTCGGCGAAGCGCGGGTCGGGCCTGTAGGCTGGCGAGGGCGGCATCGGCGTCCATTGGACAGGCCAGGCGCGCCGCCGCAAGACCGGTTTCGCTTCAAGACCAGTTTCGCTTCTCTGGTCCGCGCAGGGCATGGTAGCGCTAGCCATGCCCGGCCGGCTGACCCTGGATTTCCTGAAAACCGAGTCTTCGGCGGGCTTTGCGCCGGTCCTGGCGGCGGCCGCCGCCCTGGCTCTGGCCAACTCAGCCTTGGCGCCCGCCTACTTCCACTTCTTGGCCAGGCCGATCCCCGTCCAGGTCGGCGCTTTCGCACAAACCGAGTCCGTCGCCGGCTGGATCAAGGACGGCCTGATGGCCGTGTTCTTCCTGATCGTCGGTCTGGAAATCAAGTTCGAGGCCGTGCGCGGAGAACTCTCCAGCCCCAGGCGCCTGGCGACCCCGGTTCTCGCCGCGGGCGGCGGCATGGCCATTCCGGCGCTCGTCTATCTGGCGGTGAACGCCGGCGCCGGCGGCACTCCGGGCGGCTGGCCCGTGGGCACGCCCACGGATATCGCCTTCGCCCTGGCGGCGTTCAACGTCGTCGGCCGCCGGCTGCCCGCCTCGTTGCGCCTGTTCCTGCTGACCCTGGCGATCGCTGACGACGTGGGCGCGGTGGCGATCATCGGAATTGTCTATTCGCGGACCATCCACTGGTCGGCGGTGATCGGCGCCGGCGTCGTCCTGGCGCTGCTGGCGATCCTGTCTCGTCAAAGGCGTGGGCCGCTGCTGCTCTACGCCGCCGGCTTCGTCCTGGTCTGGGCTTTCTGCCTCAAGTCCGGGATCAGCACCTCGATCGCCGGCGTCGCCTGCGCCATGACGGTGCCGGCCGGGGCGAGACGTCCTGGTGGCGGCGACAGCATGCTGACCCTGTTCATGGACGCCCTGCACCCGTGGGTCGCCTTTGGCGTGTTGCCCCTGTTCGCCTTCGCCACGGCCGGATTTTCCTTCCATGGCCTCGGCCCAGCAGCCATCGGCTCGCCGGTGACGCTCGGCATCGCGCTGGCCCTCCTCATCGGCAAGCCGATCGGCGTCTTCGGCGTCGCCCTTCTGGCCGCGGTCCTCCGAGTGGGCCGTCGACCGACCGGCGCCACCTGGCTCGAGCTGCTGGGCGTGGCGGCCCTGGCCGGCGTCGGCTTCACCATGAGCCTCTATCTGGGCCAGCTGGCGCTGCCAGGTGAGTTCGCCCAGAGCGAGGCGCGGCTCGGGGTCATCGCCGGCTCGCTGGCCTCGATCGCGCTCGGCGGCCTGATTCTGGGCTGGGCCGGCGCCCGCCGCAAAGCGCTCTAGTGTGCTGGATTCCGAAGCTCGTCCGAGCCCGCCACAAGCCATCGCGAACTTCGGAATCGGGACATTAGAAGAAGACGCTGGCGCCGGCCACCAGGGTTCCATTTCCGTGGGGCACGCCCTCGGGATAGATGGGCGCCGGCACGGCCCAGGACCCCGTGATCCGGGCCTCGAAACGGCCGAACTGGCGCGCCACGCCGGCCCGGAAATCCAGGTGGTCGCGCCGGCCCAGCTCCCCGGAGTCTCCACCGACGACAGTCAGCAGTCCGGCGTGGGCGAACAGCCGCCAGCGGTCGGCGGGTTGAACCGATCCGGCCAGGTCGAGGTAGAGGGTCTGGACCTTCTGTCCGAGGTAATCTGGCGAGACGTACAGATGAGCAGCGAGTCCCCCGCGCGAGAGGCCGGCGTAGGCCTCGGCGTAGTTGGCCGCATAGCGGTTGTCGATGAAGGTCGAGATCTGGCTGTCGCTGAGGCCCACGTCCCAGGTGACGCCGTTCGACAGCCGCTTCGCGTAGCCGACGTCGGCGACGAACCCCAGGAATTGCGCCCCGGCGTTGCGCGTGTCCACGGCGGTCGCCGAGAGCGCGCCGTAGGCGCCGCTCTTGTCGTCATAACTTACGTCCAGGGTCAGGGTCGGGCGGCCATCGCTGAGCGAGACGCCGCGCAGGAGATAGTCGGATTGGACGGTGAGGCTGAAGCTTTCCTGGGCCTGGGCCGCGCCGCCCAGCAGGCCGACGGCGAACGCGCAGCCCGCTAGGCTCCTAACGACGGGCCGCGGAGGTCGCCAGGCTGGGGCCGACCCGCCCACAGTCAATGGACTGGCCCGCCCGCTTCAGGGTGGCGCAGGCGTCGATGCGCCCATCCCAGGCGGCCAAGCGCACGCCGCCGTTCCGGTGCTGGCGCGCCAGAGCGATCAGGCCGCTGACATGGGCCGCAGCGAACGAGCTGCCATCGACGATCGACCAATGTCCGCCCGGCGTTGTTGTAGGCACGTCGCGGCCCGGCGCCCGGTATACGCCGGGTGGGATGCCGGCCCAACTCTCGTCGGCCACCGCCACGACACCGGGATGCGAGGCGGGAAATCCGCCTGCCACCATCCCGCGGTCATAGGCCCCCACCACCGCCGCGCCGCGGGCGATGGCGACGTCGAGAAGCTTGCCGAGCAGGACATCCGGCGGCCCGGCGAACGACAGGTTGATCACTTCCGCGCGGCGTCCGATCGCGAAATCGAGGGCCCGCGCCAGGCTCAGGGAGTCGCACTGGGTCTCCGGCGGCTTCGCCGGTCCCGGGAGTTGGCGACAGGCCCTCAGCGCCAGCAGCCGCGCGCCCGGCGCTATGCCGGCGATGCCCAGGCCATTGTCGGCGATGGCGGCGATCACGCCTGCGACCGCCGTGCCGTGGAATTCCGACGTGGTCGCGCGATCGACGATGAAGTCGCGGCTGGCCGCCACCTGGCCGTTCAGATCGGGATGGCGCGCCTCGACCCGGCTGTCGATCACCGCCACCTTGACGCCGACGCCGGTGGTCGAGCGGTGCAGGTCGGCCAGGCGCCACTCCTTGGCAGCCGGCTGCAGCGGATAGAGCGGATCATTGTGGCGCGTGGCCTGGCCTCGATAGAGGTTCAGCGGCTGCGACCAGGAGACCCCGGCCTCATGCGTCAGTTCCGCGACGGCGTCGGCCGGCGACTTCCCGGCCGGCAGGTCCATGACGAAACAGTCGATCCCGATCACCGGCATCGGCCAGTCGTCGGCCAGGGTCAGGCCGTGTCGCCGGGCCAAGGACACGGCTTGCTGGTGAAGCGCCTGGCGGGTGGCTCCGTCGCCGTAGTCGCCGCCATAGTCCGTGTTCGGATGAACATGAGGGGGCGGGAGCCGCAGCATGACCAGGATCCTGGTCGGCGCCTCGCTCGCCCAGGCCGGCGATCCGACGAAGAGCGCGGCCGCAACCGCCAGAGCTCCGAAGGCGTTGCGCAGGGTCATGGGCCGACCGGATCCAGCGGCTCGGCGGTCAGCACATCCGGCGAGGCGCGCAAACGGCGAACCGCCGCATCGCGTTCCTGCATGGGAACGTTCAGCAGCCAGGCGTCCGTCGCCGTCGGACCGTCGGCCACGCGGGCTTGGCTGGCGTCGAGAATTGAATGGATCTCGGCCTCGGTCGTCTGCGGCTTGAAGATCACGGCCACATCGACGCCGGCACGAGCAGGCGCGGCGGCCAGGGCGTGATAGACCGGCGCCGGCCGGGGCGGCAGGACCGCCTGAAGGCCCACGACCATCAGGATCCCGGCGGCCACCGCCCAGCCGAGCCAGGGCAGGGCGATCTTCGCCGCATGCCGCGCCGGGTTTCGTCTCGCCGGCCTTGTCCGCCGCCGCGCGGGCTGAGCGAGCCGCCGCTCCATGGCTTCCCACGCCGGCTCGGATTGCGGCGACATGGCGACAACTTCGGTCGCCAGACGGCGTTCGAGGGCGAGTTCGGCGCGGCACTCCGCGCAGTCGGCGAGATGCGCCTCGACGCGGGCCTGTTCAGCCTCATCAAGGGCGCCGCTGACATGCCACGGCAGGAGCAAAAGCGCCTCTCGATGGGCGTCGCGGTGCATGGGAACGACGTTGTCCATGAGCCCCCTCACAGCCAGTCGGCCAGTTGCCCGGCCAGTTTGGATTTCAGGCGCCGGCGGGCGTGGAACATGCGCGTCTTCACCGTGTCCACCGGGCAGTCCATGATCTCTGCGATCTCGCGATAGCCGGCCTCGTGGAAGTAGGTGAGGTCGACCACCGCCCTATGCTGCGGCGACAGCTCGGCCATCGCCGCGCGGAGCGCCACCCGGACTTCCCCTCGGGCGAGTTGCTGTTCGGGTCCGGCTTCCGGGCTCGACCGGGCATCGGCGCCCGGGTCTTCCACCGGATCGTCCACCTTGCTGAGCGCCTTAAGCGCTCGCCGATAGGCGATGGCCAGGATCCAGGTCGAAACCTTGCTCTTGCCGTTGTAGCCAAGCGGTTTTCGCCAGACGACGAGCATGGCGTCATTGAGCACTTCCTCGACCAGGTGCGGCCGGCGCAGCATGGCGCCGATGAACCGCGACAGCCTGGGATGATAGGCGCGGTAGAGCGCTTCGAAGGCTCGCGCGTCTCCCTCTGCGATACGCCCGAGCAGGCGCGCGTCGTCGTTTGGGTCCGCACGGGACGTCACGGCCGCCCCAGGCTCATCGGCGCCGCGTCGCATCTGTTTCGCCATCCTGACCCTCCGCGGTTTATCCCGCGGGGGGGAAAAGCGGTTCATCCGCCGGCGCTCAATCTAAGGCCTGGCGCGCGCGATTGAACCCTTCCGCCCGCCGGCGGCATCTACTCCGACGCCGACGTCCGATCGGCGCACGAGTGAAAAAGGTCCTGAAGCACGCCGAACGAGCTCCCCTCGCTCGCCGGCCCGGTTGCCCCCCTTCGGGAAAGGCGCGGCGTCGCTTCAGGGCCCGTGCTCCGCTCAGGCGCGACTCACGCCCCAATGGATTCGGAGGAATGCCTGATGAGACACACAGTTCGCACCCTGGCGATGACCGTCGCGCTCGCCGCCACATCACCTCTCGCCTTCGCCGCGCCTCATGGGGGCGGCGGGATGGGCGGCATGGGGTTCCACCCAATGGCTGCGCCGACCACACCCCACTCCACGATGCCAACCACCACCACGACTACCCAGAGGAACCCCGCGCATACAACCGGTCAGCCGTCGCAGTCCTGCCAAGCCGGATCCAACTACCCGGCCAACACACCAGGTAGTTCGTTCAATGCGCCCGGATCGGCGTTCAATCCGAATGGGGTCGCGGACGCAAAATACGCCGGCGCGCAGCCGCAGAACTCAGGGAACAGCGCCAGCGTCTCCCAATACGATGTGGCCTGCACGCATTAGAAGTGAGTAAGGCGTAGACGCTTAGGCGCCGGGACCGGTCGCGAGGCCGGCCCCGGCCGCCGGCTTATTCGGCCGCCTGCTTGGGCGTGTAACCCAGCACGGCCTTGACCTCGAGAAATTCGCCGAAGCCGTAATCGCCCCATTCGCGGCCGTTGCCGCTCATCTTGTAGCCGCCGAAGGGCGCGGTCATGTCGCCGCCGCCGCCGTTGATGGCCACCTGGCCGGCGCGAAGACGCGACGCCACCTCACGAACCTTGCCCATGTCCGTACCGGAGACGTAGGCGGCGAGGCCGTATTCGGTATCGTTGCCGACATCCACGGCCTCGTCGACAGAGTCGTAGCCGAGGATCGAGACCACCGGACCGAAGATCTCCTCCTTGGCGATGGTCATGTCGTTCTTCACGTTGGCGAAGACGGTCGGCTTCACATAGAAGCCCTTGTCGAGGCCGTCCGGCCGGCCGGGGCCGCCGGTGACGAGAGTCGCCCCTTCTTCGATTCCGGCATTGATCAGGCGCTGGATCTTCTCCCACTGAGTCCGGTTGACCACCGGGCCGATCTGGGCATTGCCGTTGGGATCACCGACGGTGGTCGAGTCCGCGGCTTCCTTGGCGATGACGATGGCCTCGTCCATCTTCCTGGCCGGCACCAGCATGCGCGTGGGCGCATTGCAGGACTGACCCGAGTTCTGCATCACGTGACGCACTCCGCCGCCAACCGCGGTGCTGAAGTCGGCGTCTTCCAGGATGATGTTCGGGCTCTTGCCGCCCAGTTCCTGGGCGACGCGCTTGACGGTGGGGGCGGCGGCCTTGGCCACCTCGATCCCGGCCCGGGTCGAGCCGGTGAACGAGACCATGTCGATCCCGGGATGCGAGGAGATCGCCGCGCCGACCTCGGCGCCCGTGCCGTTGACGAGGTTGAACACGCCCGCGGGCACGCCGGCGGCCTGCATCACCTCGGCCCAGATGATGGCTGAGAACGGCGCTTCTTCCGACGGCTTGAGCACCATGGTGCAGCCGGTGGCGAGCGCCGGGATCACCTTGCAGGCGATCTGGTTGATCGGCCAGTTCCATGGGGTGATCATGCCGACCACGCCGATCGGTTCCTTGACGATGCGCGTCGGGCCGCGGTCCTCCTCGAACTGGAAGTTCTTCAGCACCGCGATGCCGGTAGCGATGTGGGCGATGCCGATCGGCGCCTGGGCCCGCTGGGCGAGGCTGGCCGGCGCGCCCATCTCCTCGGTGATGGCGTGGGCGATGTCGCCGAAGCGCTTCTGATACTCGGCCTGAATGCGCTCGAGCAGGTCGATCCGCTCCTCGCGCGAGGTCTGCGAATAGGTCTCGAAGGCTTTCCGGGCCGCCGTCACCGCCTTGTCGACGTCGGCGGCCGAGCCGGCGGAGATTTTTCCGGCCACGCCTTCGGTGGCGGGATTGATGACGTCCAACGTCTTGGGCGTCACCGGGTCGACCCATTGGCCGTCGATGTAGAATTTCAGGTATTCGCGCATGCCGATCTCCCTTGGGCGTCTTGACTGCAGCCGGTTGGCTCGCGGCGCCCAGCCTGCGGCTCGCGGGCGCCTTCGCCACTTATCTTAGTGATCGCAGATCACCTCGAAAAGACCGGCCGCGAAAGCGATTGACGAGTCCATAAATATACCGTAGGTATTAAATACCAACGGTATGAGTTGGACCCTCGAAAGGACCTCCGCCATGACCGCCCTCAGCGTCGAGAAACGCCGGCAGGTGATGCAATCGCGGGTGGCTTTCTGGCAGGTCCTGCGTGAGGCGGTCGCCGCGGATTTCGCCGTTGCCCCGACGGCCGGGCGGCCTCACGAGTCCGGCGCGGCGTCTCCGGCGCGGACGGCATAGGGGCGCACGTCCTCCACCAGATGGACGAGCACGCGGCCGGGCTCCTCTCCGTACATCATGTGGGCCGAGTTCTCGAAACGCACGAGCCGCTTGGCCGGCGCCTGCAGGCGGCCCAACCACTTCGCTACCGGCTCGGTCGGGGTGGTGTAGTCGTAGCGGCCGGCGAAGATCTCGATCGGAACGCCCAGGCGCCGGACGTTGGAAAAGTCCGTTTTCGCCATCTCCGGCAGCAGCCTCGGCAGGGAAAAGGCGCTGCCCTCGTCGATCGCCTTGAAGTCGGCCGGCGAATAGTCGGGCGAGATCTTCTCGGCGTTTTCCCACCAGTCGAAGCTGGAGCGGCCGTGGGCCAGGCCGCCGAAGCGGACCAGCCACTTGCGTTCGGTGTCGATCTTGGCCAGCGGCAGCGAACCGTCGGGCTCCGGATAGGGGGCGATGGCCTCCAGCTCCCTGACTGCGGCTTGGTCGCCCGCCTTGCGCGCCTCAGCGAGCGTCCAGGCGTAGCTGACCGCCTCGCCCTCGCGCATGTCGATGATCTGGCCGACGCCGACATAGGCGTAGAGCCAGTCCGGATGGCGGCGGGCGAGCTCCAGACCGATGATGGTCCCCCAGGAATGACCCATGACGAAGATCTTCCGCCTGCCATAGGTGACGCGCAGCCAGGCTGTGAGCGCCTCGGCGTCCTCGATGATCCGCTCCTTGCCGAAAGTCGGCGCGACCTTGGCCGGGTCGTTGAGTTCGAAGGTCTTGCCGGACCCGCGCTGGTCCCACTCGACGACGGTGAAGTAGTCGGTCCAGGGCGCCTCGAAGAGGTAGCGGTTGGCAAGCTCCGGGGACGCCGGGCCGCCGTGGATGACGAGCAGGATCGGGTTGCGCCGGTCGCGGCCGCGCACGGTGATCCACTGCCTGATCCCGCCAATCTCGATGGCCCTTGCCTCGTCGATCCCGTGGTCGGAAACGATCTTCTGCTCATCGGCGAGGATGGCGTGTGGGTCGGGCGGCGCGGCTTTGACGGCCGGCGCGAGGGCGGCAATGCAGATCAGGGCGGCGGAGGAAAGGATCGAATTCATGCCGGCTTCCTAGTCAGCGGCGGGGCCGGCCGTCCATACCTTGACCGAGGTGAGGCCGCCGCCTTTGATGCGCCCCTTTTTGCCCCCAGGGAGCCCCATGGCCGAGGATCCGAAGGACTGGGACATCGCCACCCGCCTCGTGCGGGGCGGCCTGGCGCGCTCGTCCCATGGCGAAATCGCCGAGGCCCTCTACCTCACCCAGAGCTTCGCCTACGACAGCGCCGAGGCGGCCGACGCCCGCTTCTCGGGCCAAGAGCCGGGCTTCATCTACGCCCGCTACGCCAACCCGACCGTGGCCATGTTCGAGGAGCGTCTGGCGCTGCTGGAAGGCGCCGCCGCCTGCCGGGCGCTGGCGTCGGGGATGGCCGCCGTTCACCTCGCGCTGATGGGGCTCCTCAAGGCTGGTGACCACGTGGTGGCCGGCAAGGCTCTCTTCGGCTCGTGCCGCTGGATCCTCTCGACCTGGGCGCCTCGCTTCGGCGTCGAGGTCAGCTTTGTCGACGCCCCCGACATCTCCGCCTGGCGCGCGGCCGTTCGGCCCAGCACCCGCGTCTTCTTCGTCGAGAGCCCGGCCAATCCGCTGCTCGAGATCTGCGACATCGCCGCCATTTGCGAGACAGCGCACGCCGCCGGCGCCAAGATCATCGTCGACAATGTCTTCGCCACGCCGATCTTCCAGTCGCCGCTGAAGCTTGGCGCCGACGTCGTCGTCTATTCCGCGACCAAGCATATCGACGGCCAGGGCCGGGTGCTGGGCGGGGCTCTTCTGGGCTCGGCCGACCTCGTCGAAGAAGCCTACAAGGACCCCATGCGCCATACCGGCCCGGCGCTCTCGCCGTTCAACGCCTGGCTGCTCCTGAAGGGCCTCGAGACCCTGGACCTCAGGGTGCAGCGCCAGAGCGAGACGGCCGCCGCCCTGGCCGACCGCATCGCCGGCCACAGAAAGGTCGCGGCCTGCCGCTATCCGACCCGCGCCGATCATCCGCAACACGCCATCGCCCAGCGACAGATGAGCGGCGGCGGCAGCGTCCTGGCCTTCGACCTCGGATCGCAGGCGGCGGCCTTCGCCTTCCTGAACGCTCTGGAGCTGATCGACATCTCCAACAATCTCGGCGACGCCAAGTCGATGGCCACCCATCCCACCACCACCACCCACCGCTCGATGAGCGAGGCGCAGCGGGCCGAGATCGGCCTCACGCCCGGCTGGGTTCGCTTGTCGGCGGGCCTGGAAAGTCCGGCGGATCTCGCCCGTGACATCGACCGGGCGCTGGAGGCGGCGTGATGACGGCCCGGCCAGTTCTGATCCTGGGCCTCGCCCTGGTCCTCGCCGGCGGCGAAGCGCGCGCGGCCCTGCATCAGTTCTCCTACGATCCGGCGGACGCCGTCACCCGCTCCGCCTCTGGGCCGGTGACCATCCTGATCGACAAGACCCTGTTCGGCTCGCGAGTGTTGAAGCTGCGCTCCACCGAGGCCAAGGTCACCGCCGACCTCTCCCCGGCCGACCCGGGCCGCCTGCCGGGCGAGGCCCGCGGCGCCCATGGCGTCTACCGCGTCACCGGCGCCGATGAGGGGCCGGATCTCGTCGCCGCCCTGTGCCCCGGCTCAAAACGGGCGTGGCTCGCCTTCACGTCGATCAAGTACGGCCAGGACCTCAAGGCCGTGGTCTTCGGCGACAATAACGACGGGCGCGGCGTCAAGGCCTGCCGGCGGCTCGCCTACTACTTCCACGGTGAGTGGACCCTGCCTTCAGGCGACGCCATCAAGATCGATCCGATCGCCCCGCCCGACTTCCCGAACTAATCCAGGAGCCGCGCCCTGACCGCCGCCTTAATATCCGGGCCAACACTCAGGGCCTCGGCGAGGTAGCCGTCGACATCGCCGAAGCGCCCGCTCATGGCGGCGAAGGCGGCCTCGAGGTACGCCCCTTCGACGCCCATGGCGATCATCACGGTCTGTGGCGCCAGGGTCCGGCCTGTGTGTTCGAAAATGGCTTGGGTGACCTGCGGCAGGCGCCGCTCCAGCCGGACCGGATCATTGGTGGCGAGGTAGTCGGCCAGCATGTGCTCAGGCGCGACGCCGGCCACATGGTGGGTGAGCGCGGCCAGGATGCCGGTCCGGTCCTTGCCCGCCGCGCAATGGATCAGCACCGGCCCGTCGACGCCGGCCAAGGCCTCGAAGTACCGACGATAGAGGTCGACAATCCGGGGGTTGAAGGGGGCGTCGCGGTAGTAGCCCAGCATGTAGGCGCGGAAGGATTCCGGGCTGAGGTCGGAGGTGGTGATGTGGTCGACCCAGGAATCGCCTTCGTCGTAGCCGGCCTCGCTGGCGATCACTTCGCAGGCGAATTCAGGATGGCGCCGCGAGGGGTCACGCTGGCGCTCCGCCTGCCGGCGCAGGTCGACGATGACGCTGATGCCCAAGGCGTGGAGGGCCTCGAGGTCGGCGTCCGTGGCCCGGCCGTGCGAAGCGGAGCGATAGAGCCGGCCGGCCTTCAGCCGTTTGCCGCCCGCCGCCGGAAAACCGCCGAAATCGCGAAAATTGTCGAGGCCCTCGAAGGCGAACCGCTGATCCATCGCGCCCTGTTAGCGGCCGATGGCGACAATAGCGAGACGCCGGCCCTCAGTGCGTCAGGGCGGGATCGGTCCCGTCGCGCCGACGCTCCAACATCTTGTCGAACTCGCCCCACACGCCTTCCTCGCCATGCCAGGCGCCGCGGCTGGCGGCCTTGGAATATTCGGTCGCCCGGGCCTCGAAGAAGTTGGCGTGCTCTACCCCGGAGAGCAGGCTCTGCAGCCAGGGCAGGGGGTTTTCCTTCACGCCGTAGACGGTCGGCAGCGAGAGCTGGCGCAGCCGCCAGTCGGCGATGAAGCGGATGTAGCCCTTGATGTCGTCGGGGGTCATGCCCTGGACCTCGCCGGCGTCGAAGGCGAGGTCGATGAACCTGTCCTCCAGGCCGACCACGGTCTTGCAGCAGTCGATGATGTCGTCGGCGACGGCCGGGGTCACCGCCTTCGTCTCGGCGTTGAAGGCGTGGAAGAGCTTGATCATTCCCTCGCAGTGCAGGCTCTCGTCGCGCACACTCCACGAGACGATCTGGCCCATGCCTTTCATCTTGTTGAAGCGCGGGAAGTTCATCAGCATGGCGAAGCTGGCGAACAGCTGCAGGCCCTCGGTGAAGCCGCCGAACATGGCCAGCGTGCGGGCGATGTCGGCGTGGGTCTCGACGCCGAAGCTCTTCATGTAGTCGTGCTTGGCCTTGAGCGCCTCGAGCTCCATGAAGGCCGAGAACTCGGTCTCCGGCATGCCGATGGTCTCGAGCAGCAGGGCGTAGGCGGCGATGTGGACGGTCTCCATGTTGGAGAAGGCCGCCAGCATCATTTTCACCTCGGTGGGCTTGAACACCCGCGTGTAGCGCTCGAGGTAGTTGTCGTTCACCTCCACGTCGGACTGGGTGAAGAAGCGGAAGATCTGGGTCAGCAGGTTGCGCTCGCGGTCGTTGAGGCGCGCGGCCCAGTCCTTGCAATCCTCGCCGAGGGGCACCTCCTCGGGCATCCAGTGGACCTGCTGCTGGCGCTTCCAGAAGTCATAGGCCCACGGATAGCGGAAGGGCTTATAACCCACCGACGGCGTCATCAGGCCGGGCGTGCGAGAGGTCATCGAAGTCTCCGGCAAGGAGCTTTACGCTTGAGGGACGCTGGCGCCGACGCGGCTGAGCCGACTCGACTCTAGCAGCGGAAGCGACAACATCTAGTAGGATCGATTACCAATCCATCAATATGGTGTGGGCGCAATGGGGATAAAGGCGAGCGACGGCCAATTCGTCGTGATCGGCCAAAAGGGCACGGGCTCGATCGCCATAGAGGCGGCGCTGACCCTTTTGGGCGCGCCCTACCGTCTGGGAGAAATCCGCCACGCCGAGTTCCACAAGCACAATCCGATGGTCCAGGTGCCGGTGCTGGTGACGCCACAGGGCGAGCGGATCACAGAGAGCGCCGCGATCCTTATGTGGTTGGCCGAAGCCTATCCGCAGGCGCGCCTGGCGCCGGCGCCGGGCGAGGATGGTCGGGCCCAGTTCCTGCGCTGGATGGCCTTCGTCGCCTCGGCGATCTACAGCCTCTACTGGGTGAGGGACGATCCGTCGCGGGTGGTCGCGGACAAGGCCGCCCAGGCCGAGGTCAAGGCGGCCCTCAACGCCCGCATCGCCAACAACTGGGGGGTGATGGAGGCGGGTTTGGCGCCGAAGACCTATCTCCTCGGCGATGAGATCACCGTCCTCGACCTCTACGTCACCGTCGTCTCCCGGTGGACGCCGCGCAAGGCCTTGCACGAGGCCATAGCGCCCAGGATCGGCGAGGTCGTTCGCCGGGTGGAGACCGATCCGCGGCTCGCCGGCCTCTTCGCCGAGCGCTTCCCGCTGAGGAACGACGCCTGATGTTGATCGACGGCAAGCCCAGCCGCACCATCTGGCCGGTCGGCGACGGGTCGGTGGAGATCCTCGACCAGACCCGGCTGCCGCACCGCGTCGAGGTCGCCCGCCTTTCGACCCTCGACGACTTCGTCACCGCCATCGCCGACATGAAGGTGCGCGGCGCGCCGCTGATCGGGATCACCGCCGGCTTTGGCCTCGCCCGGGCCCTGAAGGACGATCCCTCCGACGCCGGGCTCGCCGCCGCCTCCGCCCGCCTGGCCGCCAGCCGGCCGACGGCGGTCAACCTCGCCTGGGCGCTCGCCCGCGTCGCCGACAGGGCATCGCCGCTGCCGCCCTCGGACCGGGCCGAGGCCGCCGCCGCCGAGGCGATCGCCATGGCCGACGAGGACGTCGCCGTCTGCCGCGCCATCGGCGAGCACGGCGCCGCCCTGATCGCAGCCGAGGCGGAGCGCAAGGGCGGCCGGGTCAACCTCCTCACTCACTGCAACGCCGGCTGGCTCGCCACCGTCGATTGGGGGACGGCGCTCGCCCCGGTCTATGTCGCCGCCGAGCGGGGGATCGACGTCCATGTCTGGGTGGACGAGACGCGGCCACGCAACCAGGGTGCGGCGCTCACCGCCTTCGAGCTCGGCCAGCAGGGGATCGCCCACACCATCGTCGCCGACAACGCCGGCGGCCACCTGATGCAGCATCGCGATGTCGATCTCTGCATCGTCGGCGCCGACCGGGTGACCCGCAGCGGCGACGCCGCCAACAAGATCGGCACCTACCTCAAGGCCCTCGCCGCCTTCGACAATGGCATCCCGTTCCACATCGCCGTCCCACTTTCGACCATCGATTGGACGCTGTCCGACGGCGTCGCCGAGATCCCCATCGAGCAGAGGAGCGGGCGCGAGGTGACCCACGTCACCGGCGCCGCCGCCGATGGCTCTCTCGCCGAGGTGCGGATCGCCGCGCCCGGAAGCTCTGCGGCCAATTATGCTTTCGACGTCACGCCGGCGCGCCTGATCACCGGCTTTGTCACCGAGCGCGGGCTGGCTCTTCCCGCAGAGCTCGAAATGAGACAACCTGCGGCGATGGGATCCGTCTCTGCGATCTGAGACTGCGGGGCTTCGGGGAGGGCATTCGATGCTGGCTTATCTGGCCAACCTGACCACCATGCAGATCATCATCGGCCTGGGGATCGGGCTGGTGCTTATCTTCCTGGCCAAGGTGATCTTCACCCGTGGCGGACCGCGTCACCGCATGAGGTCCAACCGGGCGGTGTGGATCGTCCTGCCGTTGCTGGTCGCCATCGGCGGCGGCATCGCCTGGGTGGTGATCAAGATCATGGGCCCGGTCGGCGGTTTTCACCTTTGACCTAGTCTAAGGCCCTCTCCCGCCGGAGAGGTGATGGGCCTACTGACAGGCGAGGCATTCCTCGTAGTCCGTGCGGGCTGAGGGCGCTTCGATTGCGGGTGCGACGGCCGGGTCGGCGCCGGCGAAGGCGGCCCGCTGCACGCTCTTGGAGCGCAGGTAGTAGAGGCTCTTCACGCCCCGCTCCCACGCCTGCCAGTGCAGCATGTGCAGGTCCCATTTGTCGACGTCGCCCGGCAGGAAGACGTTCACCGACTGGGACTGGCAGACCTCGGGCGTGCGGTCGGCGGCCAGATCGATCACCCACCGCTGGTCGATCTCGAAGGCGGTCTTGAAGACGCTCTTCTCATCCTCGGTCAGGCAATCGAGGCCCTGCACCGAGCCCTCGTCGGCGAGGATCGCCGCCCAGGTCGCCGGCGTGTTCGCGCCCTTCTCCTCCAGGAGTTTCTCCAGGAAGGGGTTCTTCACCGCGAACGAGCCCGACAGAGTCTTGTGGGTGTAGATGTTGGCCGGGATCGGCTCGATGCCGGCGCTGGTCCCGCCGCAGATGATCGAGATCGAGGCCGTCGGGGCGATGGCGATCTTGTGCGAGAACCGCTCCATCACCCCGCGCTCCTGGGCGTCCGGGCACGGCCCACGCTCTTCGGCCAGAGCCACGCTGGCGGCGTCGCAGGCGCGGCGCAGATGCTTGAAGAGGCGCATGTTCCAGCTCTTGGCGAGCGCGCTCTCGAACGGCACATTCTGGCTCTGCAGGAAGGAGTGGAAGCCCATCAGGCCGAGGCCTACCGAGCGCTCGCGCGCAGCGGCGTAGGCGGCCGGCGCCATCTCGGCCGGGGCCCGGTCGATGAAGTCCTGCAGCACGTTGTCGAGGAAGCGCATGATGTCCCCGACGAAGGTCGGATGGTCGCGCCACTCCAGGAACATCTCGGCGTTGACGCTGGAAAGACAGCACACCGCGGTGCGCTCGTTGCCCAGGTGATCGACGCCGGAGGGCAGCACGATCTCCGAGCACAGGTTGGACTGCCTGACCTTCAGCCCAAGCTCGCGTTGGTGGCGGGGCATGGCCCGGTTCACCGTGTCGGAGAAAATCAGATAGGGCTCGCCGGTTTGCAGGCGAAGCTCCAGGACCCTCTGCCACAGAGACCGCGCATCGACCTCGCGCACCGCCTCGCCGGTCTTGGGCGAGCGCAAAGCGAAGGGGACGCCGTCGCGCACCGCCTCCATGAACTCGTCGGTGATCGAGATCCCGTGGTGCAGGTTGAGCGACTTGCGGTTGAAGTCGCCGCTAGGCTTTCGGATCTCGAGGAATTCCTCGATCTCCGGATGGTGGATGTCGACATAGACCGCCGCCGAGCCGCGGCGAAGCGAGCCCTGGCTGATGGCCAGAGTCAGGCTGTCCATCACCCGGATGAAGGGGATGATGCCGCTGGTCTGGCCGCTGCCCTTCACCTTCTCGCCGATCGAGCGCACGCCGCCCCAATAGGTGCCGATGCCGCCGCCGTTGGCCGCCAGCCACACGTTCTGGTTCCAGGTGCCGACGATGCTTTCCAGGGAGTCGCCGACCGAGTTGAGGAAGCAGGAGATCGGCAGGCCGCGGTTGGCCCCGCCGTTGCTGAGCACCGGCGTCGCCGGCATGAACCACAGCTTGGAGATGTAGTCGTAGATGCGCTGGGCGTGATCGGCGTCGTCGGCGAAGGCCGTGGCCACGCGGGCGAACATGTCCTGGTAGGATTCGCCGGCCAGCAGGTAGCGATCCTCGAGCGTGGTGCGGCCGAAATCGGTCAGCAGGGCGTCGCGCGAGCGGTCGATCTCGACTTTCCTGACCAGCTGCAGGCGCGGCTTGGCCTTGAGTTCGTGGGCCTTGCCGACCAACGGTTCGCCGACAACTGTCTTGACTGCGCGCCTCACGCCCATGACCTCTCCCCGACCCTGTTGTCGCCCCGCCGCGAGTGAGTCGCAAGGCTCACTTCCACGGCTATATATAGTGGGCCCCACGCCCGAACGCCCTACATATGGGGTCACAAGGTTGACAGAGCGTCAACGGGCGCCGCGCCTCAGCGACAGATTTATTTCGTTAACAAAGTGTTGATATCGAGGGTTCCCGGAGCCGTCTTCAGACGTCGTCCTGGCCAAGGCGCGCCAGCGCCGCGGAGTCGCGACGCAGGAACTCAGAAGCCAAAGCGGGCCGCCCCCAGGTCCCGCATCTGCGGCCGGAGTTTATCCTCGGCCGGCCGGTGGCCGGACCCCGGGGGGCCTGCGTGCGGGGTGACGTTAGTGTCCAGGCGAGCGGATTGGTGAACTGGGTCCGTGGAGCTTCCACGCTCGCAGGCGGCTCGCCCTTCGGCCGCCGCCGCGAGCCAAGTGACCTCGCTCGCTATCCGCTCGCTCAGTGGCCGCTCAGGCGGGCGTCGGAAAAGGCCCGGGCCATCCGGTCGTTGCGCCCGAACCAGAAGGCGATGACGGCCCCGGCCACCAGATACTTGACGAGTTCGGTGAAGCCGTTGGCGAGCGTATAGCCGGTGCTGAAGCCGTACCAGTTCCAGTAGGAGAAGTTCGTCGAGATGGCGGCGACCAGCCCCACCGCCAGCGCCAGGCCCATGCGCGGGGCGAAGCCGGCCATGCCGACGAGAACCAGGCCCAGCAGCAGCGACTCGCCCAGCTCCAGGACGAACTCGACGATCATCTGGCGCGGAAAGGCGCCCTCGCTCGGGCCCTGGTAGGCCAGCAGGCCAGAGGGCTCGGTCTCCATCCTGGCCTCCTGGGCGGCCATCGACTTGGAGTCGGTTCCGGCGGCGTAGGGGAAGAAATAGAGCGCGGTCTTGTCGCCGAGCTGCTGATGCAGGTGGGAGATGGTCGTATCGCCGCCCGGCAGGGGCGAAAGGCCGACGGTGGCCAACGGCGTGGCGACATGGGCGATGCTCGCCCAGATGAACATGGCGATCCCGCCGAGAATCCCCGCGATCACGATGCGCATGGCGCCGCCTCCCCCAGAAGCTCTGCGGGGAGCCTACACCCAGCGGCGGGACGGGTAAAATTCCGGCCGAAAACGCCATCACCAATCAGCCGTGGACCGCAATCCCGCGGCTCACAGCTGCTGCAACCACTGTACCTCAAATCGAGTGTCTCACCTCAGGGGGTCAGTTCAGAAAACGGCGTCCGTAAAGCACCGTAAGATCGGGCCTTTCACCGTATTTGCGGTAGGCTCGGAGCGCCGGCGTCTCGCCGGCAACCGGCGCAGCCGACAAGCGATGTTCTCGTCCCACCCACCACGGCCGTCATCGGCGGGCGAGGTCCCGCCGATCCATTCGGCGCGAGCCGGTGGGTGGCCGATCCTCCCCCGTTCAACGGGGGAGGGACCACGAAGTGGTGGAGGGGGCTGTTGCAGCGCGCTGGCGCTCTTGCCCCCGCCCCCCTCCCGGCCTTCGGCCGTACTCCCCCCGCCTCGCAGGGGGAGATCAGGGGCCGGGACAAGCCCGGCCATGACGATTTGGTTTGGCTGTCGGGGCGGACTGAAGGGCCGGCGGGCGCCGGCGGTCCGTGAAAATCGGCCACCATTAACGTCCATAAACATGGACGATTCCCCATTAATAATGGTGTCCAGTGACCTTGACAGACTTCGCGTCGAAGGGCGCAGCCCCCGAGACGCCGGCGGTCCGTGAATGGTCTCCATAAATCGCCATAAACATGGACGTTTCCCCGTAAAGTATGGTGTCCATCGACCTTGACAGATCTGCCACCGGCGCGCGGCAATCGTCGGCCGTTCGCGCCAGGCGGCCCGCGGATGTGCCTGAACGATGTCAAAGACCGGCCGCCGAAGCGGCGAGGCTATTGCAATATGCGACCTGACTTGCGCTTTGTCAAGCCTGGACATCGCGCCCGCCTGGCCTGACCATCGCCGCCATGGACGAGTTCAGCCGCCATCACGGCTTCCAGCGCCTGCTGTTCTTCAGCGACGCGGTGTTCGCCATCGCCATCACCCTGCTGATCCTCGACGTGCGTCTCCCGCCGGGCGCCACCGTGCTTGATCTGCGCCTGGTCTGGCCGCAGTTGATGGGCTTTGTCATCAGCTTCTACGTCATCGGCCGTTTCTGGCTCGCCCACCATGCCCTGTTCGAAGGCGTCGGCGGCTACGACTATCCGCTGCTGAGAGCCAATCTGCTCTTCCTGGCCGCGGTGGTCTTCCTGCCGTTCCCGACGATGGTCCTCTCTCAGCTCAAGGCGGCCCAAGGCATCCTGTTCTACGGCCTCTCGCTCACCGCCGTCGGCCTGCTCCTGATGAATCTCACCTGGCACGCTCGGAAGGCGGCCCTGCTCCTGCCGGGCCAGACCTTCGGCGGCACCGTCCGGCGGCTCGTCAACCAGGGCGGGGTGGCCCTTGTCTTCCTGGTCACCACGGGCGCCGGAGAGGTCTGGCCGGATCAGGCGCTGCTCGTCCTGCTGCTGCTGTTCCCCATGGGTCCGATCGCCGATGGGCTCGGCCGGCGCCTCGAAGAGCGGGTGGACGACAGGGCGCGTCGTCCCGTCCCGAGCGAGGCGGAAAGCCGGCTTTAGGGCACCTTGACTGGACCGCCTGGGACCCGGCTCTGCGGCGCTCACGCGCCTTGGCCCGGATGACGAACTTTTGAGGTGTGGCTCTATCCCTTGAGCAACTCCAGCGTCGCCGGGTCGGGATCGAGGCCGAAGCGGGCGAGGGCGGCGACCCACGGCCCGTCGGGCTGGACCTTGGCGAAGAGGGTCATGGACGAGCGGAACTTGAGGTCGTCTGGCGATCCGAAGAGATCGTGCGCCGTGGCCGCCGACGACCCGACCGCCGCCGCCGTGGCCCGTTCGAGATTTGGGCCCAGAAGCTCATGGTCCAGGTAGGCGCGGGCTTCCGCCGGCGAGCCGATGCCGTAGAATTTCGCCGATCCCGAGCGGCCGAGAGCGGTGAGCTGCGGAAACACGAACCACATCCAATGACTGCGTTTGCGGCCGGCGGCGAGCTCGGCGACGGCGGTGTCGATGACGCCCTCCTGGGCGGCGACGAAGCGGAACAGATTGAAGGGATCGGACGCGGACATGGACCGATCATAGGCGGATCTCGCCGCCGGCGAAGGCGCCCCGGCGGCCCCTCGACGAGACGTGACAAGCGGTGCAGTGTCCGCATCAGCGCGCTTCGCTCGAGAGCACCCGATGGCCCGACGCATTCTTGTGGTCGGTCCGCCGTCCCAGCGCCTCACTGTGAGTCTCGCGGACGGCGCCATCGAGAGCGCTCCGTCCGAGAGCGACGACTACACCCATGTGATCATCGAAGCGGCCGGCGAAGGCGGGTCAAAGCCAAGGGCTCCGTCTCCACCCACCACCGGCGGCGAGCCACCGCCGCCCTTGCCGATCATCATGAGCCTGGTGGGCGGCCTGCCGCCTGGAGTCACCGAGGACCTGCTCGCGGAGGCGCACAGCCTGGCCGGCCCTCTGACGTTCAGAGATCTTGCGCGCCGCCTCGCTAAGCTTCCCGGCGTCGGTGATCTCCTGCTGGTGCTGACGCGCTGACATGACGACGCCCGGCCCCGACGATTCCTTCCTCCGCCGGCCGCGCCTATCTGCGCGACACCGCCAAGTGGCTCCTCTCAGGCAGCGTCGGCGTCGCCGCGCTCATCATCGGCAGCTCCACCTTCTCCGGGCTGGGATCGTTCAGCCCGCACGACCCGCGGTTCATTGTCGCGGTGGTCGCCCTGCTGATCGCGGCGCTCCTCTGCCTGGTCCCCTTCCTGTGCGCCGTCGCCGTCCTGCGCTCGGAGGTGGTCAATCCGGACCAGATGATCCTCGCCGCCCGCGGCGACTGGAAGAGGGCGGCCGTCAATCTTTCAGGACAGCTGGGAAAGACCCTTCCAGGGGGACTGGGCCTGACGGAGTTCGTGCGCGCCTACCGCGACATCCGCACCAAGGCGTGGCAGACGGCCGGCCGTGGCGCGGCGGGCGCGCGCGCCGTGGCGCCGATGGACGCGGCGATCCAGACCTGCCGCCAGGCCTATGTGTCCGAGCTGGTGGCCATCCGCTTCGACCGCCTGGTCGTTTCCATCCTGTTTCCAGGCTCGCTGATCTTCCTGGCCTTCCTGGTGTTCGTGTGGGCGGCCAATCCGCCCAGGGTCAGCCTGCTCGACAAGCCCTATGCCGAGCGCTTGACGCCGGACCGGATCGGAGAGCTGGCCGCCGCCGGCGTTTCGCCGGCCTGCCTTGCGCCGGGCGCGCGGCTGATCGTCGTCTCGGCGCCGGACGCCGGTCCGAAATCCGCGGTCCTCGCCGGCCCCGACGCCGCGGCCTGCCCGCCGCGCTCGGTGACGATAACCCGCGGACGCGTCGATCAGGTGGAGTAGCATTTGCGAGCGACGCGGAAGCCGGATCAAAACGCAACGCCGAGCGTTAGCGCTCCACGGCGATTCCGACGCCGCGTAGGGAGATCCTGATGAACCGCAAGACCAGTATCCTGATGGGCGCCGCTGCGGCTCTGACCGCCGCACCGGCCTTGGCCGCGCCCGCGACATCGCCGGCCGAGCCGGTCGTGCCCGCCGCGTCGAGCTATTCCGACCTGCTGCAGCCGATCCCCAACGCGGTCGAGCGCCTGAAGATCGCCGATATGCAGGAAGATCAGGCGACCCCGGCGCCCCGGCTGATCGAGGCGCAGTACAACGCCCACCACCATCACCACCATCATCACAACCGGCGGTGGTACTCATCGCACGGCTACGTCTTCCTGAACGGCGCCTGGGTGCTGCGGCCGCGCAATCATCACCATCATCACCACCACAATTCCTACCCGCCTCACTACTGAAGCAGGGCGGATCAAAACCTGCTTCGGAGCGTTGGTCCCACTGCGGCGCACGTGGCGCCGCAGCGGGAGACTCCAATGAACCGCAAGACTGTCATGTTGATGGGCGCCGCCGCGGCCCTTGCCACTGGACCCGCCCTGGCTGCGCCCGTCGAACCAGCGGTCCCGGCCGCCGCCACCTACTCAGACCTGTTGCAGCCGATCCCCAACGCAGTCGAGCGCCTGAAGATCGCCGACATGCGGGAAGATCAGGCGACGCCGGCGCCGGGGCTGATCGAGGCGCAATACTACGTCCATCATCATCACCACCACCATCATCATCGCCGCCGTTACCGCCACCATCACCACCATCACCACCACCACAATTCCTACCCGCCGCACTACTGAAGCGGCCGCTAGCCAGGAAGGGCTGAGGACGCGTTCCACGCGGTTGGAACGCGCCAGTCTTCGCGCGCTGTCTCTCGGGCATCGATTACAACCCCAACCCGCCACACCCATGCACGCCGGTTGAGGGGGACGCGCGTGAGCACGCCCGTGCATCGGTGGCCGCCATCGACACGTCGCTGAGTCGTCGGTCCATAGCCGCGCAAGCGCGGCCTATCCCGGTTTGTGTTCATGGATCGGCGGGACTGACGCCCGCCGATGACGGTAGAGAAAGAGAACGGCGAAGCAAGGATCGCGGTCCCTCTGCCCCAGAGGAGGAGGCGAGCGCCGGTGAAGGCGCCCTGGGTCCCGCATCACCGCGGAGTTTATCCTCGGGCCGGCCTTTGGCCGGACCCGGGGGCTTCGTGCAGGATGACGGGTGGGGTAAGGGGTCGACGCTGCCGATGGAGGCTAAGCGCCCCGATCCCGCGCCTTGGCCGCGCGGAACATGTGTCGGTAGGTGCCGTCGAACACCGTGCCGGTGGTCGAGAGCCACCGTGTGCCTTCGGCAAGGGCGTCGCGGTTGGCGGCGATGCGCCGGGCGCGCATCTCGCGTTCGGCCTCCTCTTCCTCGGTCATCGGCTGAAGGTCCAGGTCCGGCTCGGCCGGCAGGGCGATCAGGCTGATGAACGGCTCGTCCTTCCGGAAGACGTGGGTCACGCCCTTGGGCGGGGCCTTGAAGATGCAGAAGAACATCATCGGCCACCACTCGCTGCGGATCAGCGCCGGCACGGCCAGCGGCGTCTCGTCGCCGGGGTCGGTGTAGTAGCGCGGATGGGGCTCGGTGCGGACCGCCCAGCCCGCCGGGACCTCGAGGTCGAGCGACAGCTGATAGGAATAGAAATCCTCGCCGAAGGTGCGGAACGGCGGCCACATCAGGCCATCGCCCGGGTCCGGTCCCCAGTCGGCGTCGAGCCTCACCTTCCCGCGGAACTTTGTGACCCTCAGCTCCCGGTCGAAGGGATAGAGAAGCTCGACCCCGTATTTCGCGCTCTCGGAAAAGGGCGTGCAGTGCCAGGGCTGTTCATGGCTGCCGTCGGCCCGGGGCTGCGCGGCGCCGCCCCAGCCGGGCACAGGCATGTGGACGGGCCGCGGCGGCGGACGATCGCCATGCAGCCGGTACTTCACCAACGGCACGTTCAGCGGGCTCCGCCCGGAAGCATCCGCCAGATCACCTTCGGGCCGGCAAGCTGGTGCCACAGGGCCCCGGCGATGTGAAGGACGAGGTTGATCACCAGGATCCAGATCAGGATGAACACGTGAGTGTGGATGATCCAGTGATGGACCGACTTGGACGGGTGCTGGCCGAATATCTGATGGACGAACGGCAGGTGCGGCCAGGGCAGGCCCCAGAAATGGATCGGATCCTTGCCCAGAGAGACGATCGTCCAACCCGACAGGGGCAGCAGCACCATCAGGAAATAGAAGACAGTGTGCGACGCCATGGCGCCGGCCTTGGCCCAGGCCGGCGTCGTGGCCGGGATTGGCGGCGGCGGCCAGATCAGCCGGATGGCGATGCGCAGCAGCACCAGGAGGAAGATGGTGATGCCGAGCGAAATGTGGACGGTCTTGATCTGAGCCTGGATGTGCGAGTGGTCGGGGACCCACTCGTTCATCCACCAGCCGAGAAGGACCTGGGCGACGATCGCCGCGGCGATCAGCCAGTGCAGGGTGATGGCGGCGGTGTTGTAGGCGCGCTCGCCCCCGTGCTCCCATCTCGGACTGGTCATGCGTCCTCCGCGTCAAGCTTCGCCGGGGTTCAACGCGCGGCGGTCGGCTTCGTTCTCACTGTGCATGGCCCCGCCTCTCGAAGTGGCGGAGTCCGTGTCCTCGACGATCGCCGGGCCGGGGCGTAATGATCAAGCTTAAGCGACCCGAGGGTGGGCCAACAACAAAAGAGAGGAACGACCCATGCGTCATGGGATGATGATGGCGGCCGCGTGCGCCGCGGTGCTGACGGCGAGCCAGGTGATTGCGGCGGCAGCTCCCGCCGGCAAGCCGGCGCCGATGCCGGCGAACAAGCCCGCGGCTGCCGCCGCGGCCAAGCCGGCCCAAAAGCCCGCCATGAGCGACAAGGCCCAGGTCGCGGCCCTGGAGCGCGGCTTCATGGCTGCGTTCAACGCCAAGAACGTCAACCGGATCATGAGCTACTACGACCGCGGCGGACTCTTTGTCTTCGACGTCTCGACGCCACGCGACCATCCGAGCTGGGCGAGCTACAAGAAGGACTGGGAGGATCTGTTCGCGGAGGCGACCGGGCCGATCGACATGAAGATCTCGGATCTGGCCATCAACGTGAGCGGAGATGTGGGCTACAGCCACTCCATCCAGGGCGGCTACACCACCAGCAAGGCCGGCGAGAAACACGAACTCGTGGTGCGGGTGACCGACGTCTATCGCAAGATCGGCGGCCGTTGGCTGATCGTCCAGGAGCATGTCTCGGTGCCGGTCGACTTCGCCACCATGAAGCCGGACCTCTTGTCGAAGCCTTAGATCTACGAGCGCGGCCGCCTGGCCCGCACGGCGGCCGAGCGGGAGTCGATCCACGGGCGCAGCCGCCTTGCCCGGCAGGCGGCGGCTGAGCGGGAGTCGATCCACGGGCGCAGCCGCCTTGCCCGGCAGGCGGCGGCTGAGCGCCCTGGTTGTGACCCTCCTCGGCGCGAGCGCCTGGTTTGATTCACGCCCGCGCGCCCTTGGCCGGAAGCCGCAGGCGCGAGCGGGCTAGATGACCCTCCTCGGCGCAAGCGCCTGGTTTGATTCATGCCCGCGCGCCCTTGGCCGGAAGCCGCAGGCGCGAGCGGGCTAGATGACCCTCCTCGGCGCAAGCGCCTAGTTTGATTCACGCCCGCGCGCCCTTGGCCGGAAGCCGCAGGCGCGAGCGGGGTTTTTCCCACGCCCGCGCGCCTTTGGCCGGAAGCCGCAGGCGCGAGCGGGGTTTTTCCCACGCCCGCGCGCCTTTGGCCGGAAGCCGCAGGCGCGAGCGGGCTAGATGTCCCTCCTCGGCGCAAGCGCCTCGTCGGGCGCGGGCCCTCCCCTTTCAACGAGAAAGGAATTCGATCTCCGCGCCGGTTTTCACCTCGACCTTGTGGTCGGGGTGGGCGAGCCAGCCGAGCACACGGTTGGTGTGGGCGATGGTCTTGTCCGCCGGCATGACGCCATCGCCGGTGGTGTGGCCGTCGGCGGCCAGGGTCACGTCGTAACCGGCCGAGAGCGCCGCGCGGGTGGTGGCGTCGACGCAGAACTCGGTCTGGGCCCCGCAGATGACGAGGTGCGAGATGCCGCGCCGCGCCAGCTCGGACTTGAGCGAGGTGGCGTAGAAGCCGTCGCTGGCGGCCTTCTCGATGACCGTCTCGCCGGGTTCAGGGGCGACGGCCCTATGGATCGCCCAGCCCTCCGCGCCATGGTTGAGGGCGGCTTCCGAGGCGTCGGTGTGCTGCAGGTAGAGGACCGGCACGCCGGCGGCGCGGGCCCTGGCGGCCAGGTCGAGGATGACGGCCAGGGTCTCGTCGAGGCGATGGGCGCCAGCGACGACGGCGTTCTGCACGTCGATGATAACGAGAGCGGTGTTTGTCATGGGGAGGCTTTAGCCCGAACCGAGCGTGGCGTCTTGCCGCTTCCCCTCCGGCGGCAGGTCAGGGCAGGATCCCCTCAGTCCAGCGTCCGCTGGGAGCGCGCGACGGCTAGGGCGGTGACTGCGCACACGATCACCGCCAGGGAAACGAGGCTCGGCCAGGAGTCGCCCAGGCTCTGTCCCTTCAGCAGGGCGCCGCGGACGATCCTCAGGAAGTGCGTCACCGGCAGGCAGGTCCCAATCGCCTGCGCCCATCCGGGCATGCCGCGGAATGGGAAGACGAAGCCCGAGAGCAGGATCGTCGGCAGGATGTAGAAGATCGCCATCTGCATCGCCTGCAGCTGACTCCTCGCCAGGGTCGAGATCAGGAATCCAACCGCGAGGCTGCCGACGATGAAGAGGAGGATGCCGAGCCCGAGGCCGATCCAGCCGCCCTCCATCGGCACGTCGAAGAGGAGGCGCGCGAGCAGGAGCACGATGGCCGTCTGGATGGCGCCGACGATCACGTAGGGCGCGAGCTTGCCGATCATCACCTCCAGCGGCTCGACCGGCGTCGACAGCAGGAACTCCATGGTGCCGCGCTCGCGCTCGCGAGTGACGGCGAGCGCGGTCATCATCACCAGGGTGAGGGAGAGGATGACGCCCAGCAGTCCCGGTACGATGTTGTAGGCGGTGATGCTGTCCGGATTGTAGAGGTTGTGGACGACGACCTTGAATGGCTGGCTCACGACGCCCCGCGGCGCCGGCAGGCCGTTGAGGTCGCGCGCCAGGGCCTGGGCCGGCAGGCCGGCCAGGGCCGCTGTTGCCGGGCCGGTGGCCGCCGGATCGGAGGCGTCGGTGTCGACCAGGATCTGCGGGTTGTCGCCGCGGATCACCCGCCGGCTGAAATCGCCCGGGATGGTGATGGCGAACTGCACCGTCCCGCGCCTCAGCATGGCGTCGAGTTCGGCCGGCGTCCGCGCCGTCGCGACCACGTCGAAGTAGGCGCTGTTCTTCACCGCCGCCAGCAGCGAGCGGGCGAATACCGTGTTCTCCTGCGCCAGCACCGCGGTCGGCAGGTGGCGCGGCTGGTCGTTGATGGCGTAGCCGAACAGCAGCAGCTGCATGATCGGCACGGCGACGATCATGGCGTAGGTCAGCCGGTCACGGACCAGCTGGGTGAACTCCTTGATCATCACCGCCGCCACGCGGTGGAGGGAGAAGTAGCTCACGGCGACCCCGCCCGGCTCATCAGGTGGATGAAGACGTCTTCCAGGGTCGGCGGGACCTCGCGCCAGGAAAACGGCGGCCGGCGCCAAGGGGCTAGCGCCGCCTCCAGCGCCGCGCGGTCGGGCCCCGCCACGTGCAGCGCCGGGCCGAAGGAGGCGGCGGATTCGACGCCCGGCAGGCGGGCGATCTCGTCGGCGAGGTCGGAAATGCCTTCTCCTTCGCCGATGAAGGTGAAGACGCCGGCGCCCTTCACGACCGCTTCCGGCTCGCCGCGCGCCAGCAGCCGGCCGTCCAGGATGTAGGCGATCTCGTGGCAGCGCTCGGCCTCGTCCATGTAGTGGGTGGAGACCAGGACGGTGAGGCCGCGGCCGGCCAGGCGGTGGATCTGGTCCCAGAAGGTGCGCCGCGCGCGCGGATCGACCCCGGCGGTGGGCTCGTCGAGAAGCAGAAGGGCTGGCTCGTGAAGGGTCGCGCCAGCCAGCGCCAGGCGCTGCTTCCAGCCGCCGGAGAGCGCCCCGGCCAACTGGCCGCGGCGGTCGGCGAGGCCGAGGGTCTCCAGCGCCGCTTCTACCCGCTCGCGGCGTTTGTCGAGGCCGTAGACGCGGGCGATGAAGGCGAGGTTCTCCTCGATGGTGAGGTCCTGGTAGAGCGAGAAGGCCTGGGTCATATAGCCGGTGCGGCGCTTGATCTCGTCCGACTGCGCGCGGATGTCGAAGCCGAGGCACGTCCCTGAACCGGCGTCGGGTGTCAGCAGCCCGCACAGGATCCGCAGCGTCGTCGTCTTGCCCGAGCCGTTGGGGCCGAGGAAGCCGCAGATCCGCCCGCGCGCCAGCTGGAGGGCCACGTCGTCGACCGCGGTCTTGCCGGCGAACGTCTTGCGCAGGCCGACGACGTCGATGGCGAGCTCAGACGCAGGGCCGCTGCTCATGGCCCCAGGGGACTGACGTCGGCCGGCTCGCCGGGGGTGAGGCCGCGCGGATTGGCCGGCATGGCCTCGACGAGGAACACCAGACGGTCTCGCGACTGCAGGGAGTAGATCACCGGCGGGGTGAACTCCGGCTGCGGGCTCACATAATTGACGCGCGCCGTGAGGCCCGCCGCGCAGCCGTCACACCGGAAATGGACGATCCGGCCGATGCGATAGCGGGCGATCTCGCGCTCGGGCACGAAGAAGCGCAGGCGCACGCGATCGTCGGGCAGCAGCGAGAGGATCGGCTGGTTGGCGGCGGCCCATTCGCCGACCTGGAAGAAGACGTCGTCCACGCGGGCGTCGGCCGGCGCGGTAGGCGAGGCCTGCGAAAGGCGCGCGGCGGCCTCGGACTGGACCCCTTTGGCCTGGCCGAGCTGGCCGCCCGCGGCGGCGATCTGGGCCTGGGCGGCCTTGGCCTGACGCTCGGCGGCCGCCAGGCTCGCGTGCGCGGTCTGCGCCGCCGTGATCGCCTTCTGCATGTCCTGCTGGGAGAGGATCCCGGCGGCGAAGGTGAGCCGCGAGCGGGCCGCCTCGCGGTCGGCCTCGGCGGCGTTGGCCCGGGCGGCTTCGACCTGGGCGGCGAGCTGGGCCTGGCTCGACTTCGCGGCGGCCATGACCGAGGCGGCCTGCCGCACCTGGCCGGCGGCCTGCTGGCTGGAGGCGGAGAGCGAACGGGTGTCGACGACGAAGAGGGCCTCGCCGGCGCTCACCCTCTGGCCGCGGACCACATCGACGGCGGTCAGCTGGCCGGCCACCGGGGCGGCGAGATAGAGCGGCTCGCCCTCGATGTAGCCGGACAGATAGGGGGTGGGCTTCAGCTGCGGCGCGACGATGACGACGGCGGCAAGGACAACGGCCGCCAGCGCCAGGGCGGCGATGACGAGTCGTTGCGGGGTCATGGCCGCCCAGGGTTCATCAAGCCATATCGACTCTAAAGCGAGGCTTTCTGCAACGCAGAGCCTAGCGCGATTCGATCCAGGCCTTGGCCTGCGGCGCGTCGCGCGTCTCGAAGGTGCGCACGCGGCCCGGCATCATGAAGGTGAAGGCCGCGGTCGCCAGGTTGATCCAGGCGACGTCGGTGATCACCGCAACCCGCTCCCAGCGCGTCAGGTGCTCCATCCCGACGACGAAATCCTCCCACAGGGCCCCCGGCGCGAAGCCGCCGAAGTCGGGACCGATCTCGTAGTAGAGGCGCACCTTGGGGTGGGCCTTCAACGCCGCCTCGATGCGGGGAAGCAGGACATCCTTGTAGTCCTCCCGCGTGACATGGCCGCGCGCGGCGAGGGCGACGATATCGTCCGAAAAGCCTTCGAGCAGAAAGATCATGAGCGCCTCCTGAAGCACCGATAGCATGGCGCGCGCCGGCGCCGCCTTGATGGCGGTCAAGGCGCAGGGTCAGGCCTCCCCGGAAGAGGCTGCCGCGCCAGAGCCTCGATCCGCTCCAGCGCCGGCTTGGGGCCAGGCTCGGCGTTGACGATCCTGGCGAAGGCGCGGGCGCGCTCGCGCAGGGCCTTGTCGGCCAGCAGCCGGCGGACGGCTTCGGCGACAACCTCCGGCGCGGCGCCCAGGTCGAGCCGCTCGCCGAGTTCCAGCGCCACGACGCGGTCGGCATTGGCCGGCTGATCGCCGCCGCCCGGAAGGCACAACATCGGGACCCCCGCCGCCAGGGCGAACGACAGGGTGCCATGGCCGGCGTGGGTGACGACGAGGTCGGCCATGGGCGCCAGCGTCTCGTGCGGAACGTCTCGCTCGAGGCTCATCAGCGGGCCTTGGGCCAGACCCTCGGGCGACATCGCCGCGCCGGTGGTGACCAGGGCCTCGGCGTCGACCTCTGCGAGCGCCCTGCACAGCCGTTCCAGCACCGGTCGCTGGTTCTGCTGGCCGGTGGAAAGGCTGGCGAGGACCAGGGGCTTGTCCGGATGTCGCCGCGTCCAGGCGCCCGGCTTCGCGGCCGGGCGAAGCGGCCCGGCGAAGACGGCGTTCGCCGGGACCGGCGGGCCGGCGTGGAAGGCGGCGTAGCTGCTGATCACCGTCAGGTCGGACCCCTCCAGGCCCGGCCGGAAGCGGCCGTCGAGGAAGGTCGCCATGATCTCGTAGGGCGTGTGGCAGAGGTCGATCGTGCGCCAGTGCGACGCGATCGCCGCGTCCAAGCATGCGGACAGAAGCGAATCGACCACCAGCACGTCAGCGCCCCGGCGCCGGGCGGCGGAGAACAGGTCCCAGGCCGCGGCGTGATCGAAGCTTTCCGCCCAGGCCATGGTCAGGGGTTCGGCGCTCGCGCCGTCGCGCTGGGGCGCCGTCTGAAGGTGGAGGAAGGCGGCGCCGGCGGCTTCGATCCGCGCGGCCTGGTTGTCGTGACCGAGGATCGCGACGGCATGGCCGCGGGCGATCAGGGCCTCGGTCAGGCCCAGCATCGGCGGCGCGTTGCCGGCCGCGTCGAATGTCAGCGCCAGGATGTTCACACCGCCCCCCGATGGATGCTGGCAGATGATCGCAGAATTCGCCGTGGGATC
>DASXCH010000065.1:0-5442 GCA_036491275.1 Caulobacteraceae bacterium | reverse complement strand
GAGGCTGTGTGAAAACTCCCCGATAGAGGGCTTGGCCGATTCCACCTGGGACGATGCGGCGGTAGAATCCCCGATCAGCTGCTTCGGGGTTCGCGATGGGTCGCTTCGTCGAGGGTGAGGACCGCCGGCAAGGGGTTCTGCTTCCTGAATATCTGGATGATTATGTGTCGGAGGAGAACCCGGTCCGGGTGATCGATGTGTTCGTCGATGAACTGGACCTGGGAGCGCTGGGGTTCGCGGGCGTGGTTCCGGAGACGACCGGCCGACCGGCCTATCATCCGGGGCTGATGCTGAAGATCTATGTCTACGGTTACATCAACCAGGTCGCCTCCAGTCGCCGGCTGGAGCGCGAGGCGCAGCGCAACGTCGAGCTGATGTGGCTGACGGGGCGCCTGGCGCCGGACTTCAAGACCATCGCCGACTTCAGGAGGGACAACGGCGCCGCGATCCGCGCGGCCTGCCGCCAGTTCATCGTCCTTTGCCGGCGGCTGGACCTGTTCGCCCACGCCGTGGCGGCGATCGACGGCAGCAAGTTCAAGGCGGTGAACACCCGCGACAAGAACTTCACCCGCGCTTCGATCAAGCGCCGGATGGAGCAGGTCGAGGCCAGCATCGAGCGCTACATGGCGGCCTTGGAGACGGCCGACCGCCATGAAGGCGAGCTGGCCCAGGCCAAGGGCGTGAGGCTGAGGGACAAGATCGCCGCGCTCAGGGAGCAGATGAAGGACTTCCAGGCCCTGGAGAAGGCGGTCCACGCCGCGCCCGATCAGCAGATATCCCTGACCGACCCGGATGCGCGGGCCATGGCCACCAGCGGCAAGGGAACCGGGATGGTCGGCTACAACGTCCAGACCGCCGTCGACACCGAACACCATCTGATCGTCGCCCATGAGGTGACCAACGTTGGCCACGACCGCGCCCAGCTCACCAACATGGCCAGCCAGGCCAAGGCGGCGATGGGCGCCCCGGCGCTCGAAGTGCTGGCGGACCGCGGCTACTTCGATAGCGAGCAGGTGCTGGCCTGCGAGGCCCTGGGCATAACGCCCATCCTCCCCAAGCCGCTGACCTCAGGGGCCAAGGCCAAGGGCCGCTTCGGCAAGCAGGACTTCATCTACAACGCGTCCGACAACACCTACCGCTGTCCCGCCGGGGAGACCCTGACCTGGCGCTTCGCGTCGGTGGAAAAGGGCATGACCATGAGCACCTACTGGACCACCAAATGCGCCGACTGCCCCCTGAGGTCGCGCTGCACCGGCAGCAAGCAGCCGCGCCGGATCAGGCGCTGGGAGCATGAAGCGGTGATCGAGGCCATGCAGGAGCGGCTGGACCGAAAGCCTGACGCCATGCGCATCCGCCGCGCCACCGCCGAGCACCCCTTCGGCACACTCAAAGCCTGCATGGGCGCCACTCACTTCAAGATGAAGACCCTCGACAAGGTCAAGACGGAGATGAGCCTCCACGTCCTCGCCTACAATCTGAAGAGAGTGATCGCGATCCTGGGGCCGAGGCCTCTGGTGGAGGCCATGCGGGCCTGAAACCCGCCGCCTCTTCTCTCCGAACTGCCGTCCAGTGAAGATCCGTCATCAGGCGGGCGACACCCACGCGCCTACCGCCCGAACGTGACACGCGTTCTCACACAGCCTCCACCCTCAGCGGATCGTCCGAGCGTCCGCTCTCCGGCAGAACGTCAATGTCAGTTATTGGCGCAAGGCCGACCCTATAAGGCCGCAGCGCGTGCGACGGCGTCCGCGCCAGCTGGCAGCCGCATCGGGCACGCGGGGTCTGTGGCGGCGCGCCATACGGCCTCGGACACGTCGCGCGAGTAGGTAACGTCGCCGCCGGCCCCGAAGCGGGCGAACATCTGCGCCGCCAGCGTTTGGTAGGCCTCGGGGATGTTCAGGCCCATTCGGGCGCGGACGTTGTCGCCGAAGGGCGTTTCGGGCGCCCGGCCAGGGATGACGATGCGGACGCGCACGCCCAGCGGCTCCAGCTCCAGCGCCACCGACTCGGTGAAGGCATTCACCGCGGCTTTGCTGGCCGTGTAGATCGACATAAGCGGAAGCGGCTGGAACGTCACGCCCGAGGTCACGTTGACGATGACGCCCGAGCCTTGTTCGCGCATTTGCGGCAGCACGGCCTGGGTCATGGCGATCGTGCCCAGCGTGTTGGTCTCGATGAGCTCGCGGATTTTGTCCATCGAGACGCCCTCGAGCGGGCTGACCATGCCGACGCCGGCGTTGTTGACCAGGACGTCAATGGGGCCAGCGGCGTCGACCGCCCGCGCGACGCTGCCGGCGTCGGTGACATCGAGCGGCAGGATCCGCAGGCGGTCCGAGGGGGGCAGCAGATCTTCGCGCGGGCTGCGCATGGTGGCGATCACCTTCCAGCCGCGGCCCAGGAAGTAGCTTGCGGTGTCGAGACCGAAGCCGGAGGAGCATCCGGTGATGAGGACGGTGTTCATTGTGTTCCTATCGAGCGCAGGCGGAGCCGACGGCTTGCAGCGCCAGATTACGCGCGGCCGAGCGCGCGCACCACGAGGTAAGTTCCGCTATCCGGCCTCGAGCCAATGTCAGCTTCTGGCGCAACGCTGACCTCGAGTAACCGCAGCGCAACCTGTCCGCTTTCACCCCAGGGCAGACCCGAAGGAGGGCTCTCGCCTGGACGACAATCTCGCGGCGGCGATTGTGCCGGCGCGGGTTGTTGACCGGGGTCTGGGTGACAAGGCGGATGTCGGACCAACGATTTGCGGCCAGGTCGCCTGGCCCATTGCGGATGAAGCCTGAGGTCGAGTGCCCGGGCTCCTGGGCCACGGCTCTTTTTGACGCGATCGCGCGCGTTGTCGGCGTGCGTGCCCAGCTTCAGGTGCGCCGGATTGCAGCACGGGGGATTGTCGCAAACGGTGTGCATCACGATCATCCCCTCGGGGATCGGTCCGTGCGCCACTTCCCAGGCCATCCGATGGGCGGCTCGTTTGCCGGACCCTATGCACATGCGGCCATAACCCGCGGGATCGCGACTACCGGTCCACAGGTGACAACCCGTCCGCTCGTCGACCTTCAGGTGGGCGTGCAGCCGCTCGGCGATTGATCCGTAGACGCACGTTCTGAACGGCCCGGGAAGAGCCCTCCCGGCTCTCTTCCGCTGGTAGTGGGCCAAACACAGCCCTTTCGCGTGCATAGGGCGGCGACAACCGCGCACGCTGCATCTCTTCTTCATGCCAAGTCCTCTCGGATTGTCGCCGCCCGGTCGCAGGGCGCCGCGCGCCGGAACCGCGAGACCGCGGCCGGTATTTTTGACGGTTTCGGTCGAAAGGGGCGCTAACGCCGCGCCCTCTTCAGAATTACGTATTGTAACAAATACTATCGCCGAGGTCAAGCGATAAACTTGCGGTATGCAAAAATATTTGGGAAGGTGCAAAAGATACCAGGAAATCGAAGTCGCGCAGAACGGAATGGCTCCTGGGATCGCCAATTCGCAAAACATAATGAGGCTGCGCTCGCTCGCCGCCCGCTCGCCTGGGCCCCGGAATCGTGGTCAAGATCGGCGGGCGCGCGCGCCTGGGCCGAGGGGGAAGCCGGCGATGCAATATCTGCTGCTGGGCTTGCCGATCCTCATCGTCGGCCTGCTGGTCGTCACCGGCTGGGCCATGGGCGCGCAGTCAGGCTGGTACGGCCTGATGCGCCTCTATCCGGATCGCGACGAGAAACCGATCCGGGTCTTTCAGGGGCAGACGGGCTGGATGAACGGGGGCCTGTCCTTCAACGGCATCCTGACCCTGAGTGTCTGCCCGACCGGACTGCGGGTTGCCGTGCCGCGCGTCTTCGGTCCGTTTTCCAGGCCCTATTTCATCCCGTGGGGCGACATTCGCGTCTATCGGCTCACCGAATATTTCATGCCGGCGGCGCGCCTGGAGTTCGGCCAGCCGGCCAAAGGCGTCCTCAGCGTCCGCGTCAACACCGCCAACCGTCTCGCCAGAGCGGCCGGCAAGAACTGGCCCGAGCCAGGCCCTTTTCCCTTCGAAAGCACGGGCCATATCCTGGCGAGCGTCGTCCTCCAGTGGGCGGCGCTTTCGGCCATGCTTGCGGTGTTCCTGACCATGCTGGCGTTTCTGGTCGCGCCGGCCAGGCCCTTCCTGCCCCTGCCGATCGCCATCGGCCTGCCGGCGCTGGTCATGGGGGTCATCGCCTGCATCCAGTTCACGCTCCTGGCCAATGCCGCCGACACCGAGCGCGCCAGCGCCGGCAGTTGACGCGCCGCGCTGAGGGTCCTAACGGCGCGCGGCCATGCAAGAGCCCTGCGAACTCCGCGTAGAAAGACCCGTCGATGCGGCGATCGCCGACGGCCTGATCGAGCGCGCCTTCGGCCCGGGCCGCTACGCCAAGGCGGCCGAACGCCTGCGCGAAGGCTCGAGCTCGATCCGCGAACTGTCGTTCATCGCCTGGCGCGGCGAGCGGGCGGTGGGCTGCGTTCGCCTCTGGCCGATCGCCGTCGGCGAAACCCGCGCCCTGCTGCTGGGCCCCTTCGCGGTGGAAGAGGCCGAACGCAGCGCCGGTGTCGGCGCGGCGCTCATCGCTCGGGCCTGCGAGGCGGCCGCGGCGGCCGGTCATGCCGTCGTCCTGTTGGTCGGGGACCTTTCCTATTTCGGCCCGCTGGGCTTTGCCGGCACGCGCGATGTGCGCATGCCGGGGCCGGTGGATCGGTGCCGGGTCCTGGCGCGCGCTCTGACGCCAGGCGCGGCCGACGGTCTGGCTGGCGAGGTCACGATTGCGCCGGGTCCCCAGCCGGCGCCCCTGGCCCTGGCGGCCGAGTGACCCGCTGGGCCTTTGTGGCGGCGCTCGCCTCGACTCCCGTCCTGGCGGCGGATCCCTACGACGCGCTGAAGGCCATGGACGGCCACTGGCGGGTGACCACCGGCACGGGGCGCAGCGAGACCGTCGACAACGCCTGCTCTCGCACGGGTCTCTTCTTCGTCTGTGAGGAAACGATCCAGGGAAAGCCGACGGCGCTCGTCGTCTTCCGGCCCCAAAGTCACGGCGAACCTGGGGATCGCGGGGAAGGCAAGCTCGCCTATCGGGTGCAGGCCCTCACGGCCGGCGCCGACCGGCCAGGGCCCTGGAAGGATCTCGTCATCGACGGGACGACCTGGACGATCTCCGACGCCGAACACCCGGGCGGCCGCAAGACCCGGACCGTGATCACGCATTCCGGTCCCGACTACATGCATGTCGAGGTCCAGGCCGAAGGCAAGGGCGACGCCTGGGCGCCGGTCTCCAGCGAAAGCTTCGCCCGCCGCTGATTGCGGCCGCCCTTCGCACGGCTGGGGGGCAATCGTCCAAGTTTGCCCCCCACAAGATCGTCATGGCCGGGCTTGTCCCGGCCACCCATTTGGCGCTGCCGTGTGGGTGGCCGTGCTGAGCACGGCCAATGCAGTGCGCTTCAGCC
>DASXCH010000064.1:0-3934 GCA_036491275.1 Caulobacteraceae bacterium | reverse complement strand
CACACCTGCGACAACCCGCGCTGCTGCAACCCGGACCATCTGAAGTTGGGCACCCACGCCGAGAACATGCGCCACAAGGCAGAGCGGGGCCGCGGCAAGGGCGCCAAGGTGCGCGACCGCGAGAAGAACCCGCAGTGGAAGGCGTTGTGATCGCCCACACCTCTCCCGGAGGGCCCCGAGGGAGAGGTGAAGGTTGCCGGCGAGGTTTCTTCTGAAACCCACAGTTCAACGACAAAACACCTGGATCCCGGCTCGCCTCGCGGAGTTTATCCTCGGGCCGGCCTTGGGCCGGATCCGGGGGCGCTCGGCGCCCGGGACGAGCGGAGTTTTTCTTGTACCGCCCCCATGCTACCCAGCGGCCATGGACGCTCTCATTCCGCGCAGCTTCAGCAAGGAAGACCTGCTGGCCTGCGCCCGCGGCGACATGTTCGGCCCCGGCAACGCCCAGCTGCCGGCCCCGCCGATGCTGATGTTCGACCGTATCACCGACGTCTCGGCCGAAGGCGGCGCCTACGGCAAGGGCTACATCGTCGCCGAACTCGATATCCGCCCGGATCAGTGGTTCTTCGCCTGCCACTTCCTGGGTGATCCGGTGATGCCGGGATGCCTGGGTCTCGACGCCATGTGGCAGCTGGTCGGCTTCTTCCTCGCCTGGTCCGGCGGCCCGGGACGCGGCCGGGCGGTCGGCGTCGGCGAGGTCAAGTTCAGCGGCCAGGTGACGCCGAATGTGAAGCGCGTCGTCTATCGCATCGATTTCAAGCGCGTCATCATCCGCAAACTCGTCATGGGGGTGGCGGACGGGGTGATGGAGGCCGACGGCAAGCCCATCTATGAGGCCAAAGACCTGAGGGTCGGCCTGTATAACGCCGCCGATCTGGCCTGAGGGGCAAACTCCAGGGGGTTGGAAGGGGGAGAGGAGCTGCGATGCGGCGAGTAGCCGTGACAGGTCTGGGGATCGTCTCGCCGATCGGAGCCGACGCCGCCGAGGTGACGGCGTCGCTTCGTGAAGCGCGCTCGGGCGTGGTCGCGGCCCCGCAGTACGCCGAGCTCGGCTTCCGCTGCCAGGTGCACGCCGCCCCGACCATCGACTGGGAAAGCAAGGTCGATCGCCGGGCCGCCCGGTTCCTCGCCGCCGGCACGGGCTATGCCCACATCGCCATGGAACAGGCGATGGCCGATGCGGGTCTCCGGCCGGACGAGATCTCGAACGAGCGCGTGGGCCTGATCGTCGGCGCCGGCGGCCCGTCGACCAAGACCATCGTCGAGGCGGCCGACACCGCCCGGGCCAAGGGCGTCAGGCGCATCGGCCCCTTTGCCGTGCCCAAGGCCATGTGTTCGGGACCGTCGGGCACGCTCTCCACCTGGTTCAAGATCAAGGGGATCAACCTCTCGATCTCCTCGGCCTGCGCCACCTCCACCCACTGCATCGGCTATGGCGCCGAGCTGATCCAGATGGGCAAGCAGGACATGGTCTTCGCCGGCGGCTGCGAGGAGCTGGACTGGACCCTGAGTTCCCTCTTCGACGCCATGGGCGCGATGTCCTCCGACTTCAACGACAGGCCGGCCACGGCCAGCCGGCCCTATGACGTCGATCGCGACGGCTTCGTCATCGCCGGCGGGGCCGGGATCGTGGTGCTCGAGGATCTCGAGCGCGCCAGGGCCCGCGGCGCCCATGTCTGGGGCGAGATCGTCGGCTACGCCGCCAACTCCGACGGCTTCGACATGGTCGCGCCCTCCGGCGAAGGCGCGATCCGCTGCATGCGCATGGCACTCGCCGGCGCGGGAAACCGCAAGGTGGACTATCTCAACCCGCACGGCACAGGCACGCCCGTGGGCGATATCAAGGAAATGGAGGCGGTGCGCCAGGTGTTCGGCGACACCGTCCCGGCCATCTCCTCGACAAAGGCCCTGACCGGCCACAGCCTCGGCGCCGCCGGGGCGCAGGAGGCGATCTACAGCCTGCTGATGATGCGCGAGGGCTTCGCCGCCAAGAGCGCCAACATCGAAAACCTCGACCCGGCCTTCGCCGACCTGCCGATCCTCCGTGAACGGCGGGACATGGCGTTGGAGACGGTGCTGTCCAACAGCTTCGGCTTCGGGGGCACCAACGGCTGCCTGGTGCTGAGCCGGGCGGATCTCTGATCCAGGCATCTCAATCGTTGATCCGCAGATAGAGGCAGACAGGTCGCAAACACTCCGTGCATCCCCGCGAAAGCGGCGTCCGGGACAAGCGGAGCTGTCGCCAAAACAGGCGCAAAGATTGAATTGCGCCGTGCCGCACCTACCTCTGCACGCTCCCGGCGGCGCAACCAGCACTCCGCGGGCGAGATAAGCAAAGGCCGTCGGAGGGATACTCCGGCGGCCTTTGTGACGGCAGTCTCGTTGCCGGCGAGACGCCGCTTTTCATTCCACGCCCGCGCGTCCTTTGCCGGAAGCCACGGGCGCTGGCGGAGTTTTCCCCACGGGCGCGGCCGCGTGGCAGGGGCGGCCGAGCGGGCTAGTTGGCCCTCCTCGGCGCAAGCGAAGTTTGATTCACGCCCGCGCGCCCTTGGCCGGAAGCCACGGGCGCGGGCGGGCTAGTTGGCCCTCCTCGGCGCAAGCGCCTCGTCGGACGCGCCCCTTCGCCTCCCCAGTGGGAAAGGTGTGAGGCGGCGTTGCCGCCGCGCCGACAACCGGTCAAATAGCGGCGCCTTTTCCGCAGCCCCGGGGATTTAGCGCATGGCCGACGACTACCTCCTGCCCAAGGGCCAGCTGATGGCCGGCAAGCGCGGCCTGGTCATGGGCGTGGCGAACCACAATTCGATCGCCTGGGGCATCGCCGCCCAGCTCGCCGCGCAGGGGGCGGAGGTCGGCCTCGCCTACATGGAGATGAACGAGCGCCGGGTGCGGCCACTGGGCGAAAGCATCGGCGTCAAACTCTGGACCACCTTCGACGCCTCGAGCGATGACTCCATGGAAGGCGCGTTCAAGGTGGTGGAGGACGCCTGGGGCTCGGTGGATTTCCTGGTCCACGCCATCGCCTTCGCCGGCCGCGACCAGATCAAGGGCTCGTTCGTCGACAACGTCACGCGCGAGGCCTTCGCCCAGGCGCTGGACATCTCCGCCTACAGCTTCGTCGACGCCTCGCGCCGCGCCGCGGCCCTGATGCCCAACGGCGGCTCGATCATCACCCTCACCTTCCTGGGCTCCGAGCGCGCCATCCCCAACTACAACACCATGGGCGTGGCCAAGGCGGCGCTGGAGGCGTCGGTGCGCTACGTGGCGCGCGACCTGGGGCCCAAGGGGATCCGGGTCAACGCCATCTCGGCGGGCGCCATGCGCACCCTGTCGCTGGCGGGGATCTCAGGCGGACGCAGCATGCTCTCGCAGGGGCGGGCGCTCAGCGCGCTGAAGGAGGACACCTCGATGGAGGGCGTCGCCGGCTGCGCCCTGTGGCTGCTCTCCGACCTCGGCCGCTCGACCACCGGGGAGGTGGTGCACGTCGACGCCGGCTTCCACATGATGGGCCTGCCGAGCGAGGAGGAGGGGTGAGGGACTTCCAGGACCCCCCTCGCGGCTTCGCCGGCCCTCCCCCCTCAGGGGGGAGAGATTTTGAGCTCAATTCTCCTCCCCCTCACGCTAGGGGATGCACACATCTCCGGGGCGTTGAATGACTCCGGCGTGATTGGCCGCCGATCCAGGGTTCTGATTCCTTCGCCATCTTGATTCGGAGGATGGCGATGACGGCGGTTGATTTTTCTTTGGGCGCCTTTGGCGACGAGCGTCTCGACAATCGGGGCGGCGATCTGCTTTGTCGGATGGTGGCGCATGAGAGTTGCTGCCTTCGTCGACTGGCGCGGGGCGCGCGCAGCCTGATCGTCGGCTTCAACCGGTTCTTGGCGAACGAGAAGGTGTCGGCGCAGGCTCTGATCGACGGCTGGAGCTGGGGCGCTTC
>DASXCH010000063.1:0-10025 GCA_036491275.1 Caulobacteraceae bacterium | reverse complement strand
CGCCGACCACCTGCGTGTGGGCGGCCGAGCTTTCAGAACGGGCGATCCTCGACGCCATCCGCGGCGGCCGCGTCTTCATCGATGTCGAGGGGAGCGGCGATCGGCTTCTGGAATTGACAGCCTCCTGCGGCGACGCCTGGGCGATGATGGGTGAGGCTCTGACCATCCCGTCCGGCGCGTCGGCGGACTTCACACTTCATGGGCGCGGCCTCGCCGGGGCCCAGGTCGACATCGTCATGGACGGTCGCCATGACGCGGCGATGGAAAACACCATCCTCGCCGGCGACGACGAGATCCTGAGCTTCCAACTGCCGGGCGATGGCGAACGCCACTGGATCCGGGCCGACATCCGCTCCGCCGACGCCAGCAGGACGCTGATGATCGGCAATCCGATCTATCTCAACCGCTGAGCGCCCGGCTTGTGACGATCTCCCCCGATTGCTAGAGCGCTTTCCCGCGCGGGCGTGGCGGAATTGGCAGACGCGCCGGACTCAAAATCCGGTTCTGGTGACAGAGTGTCGGTTCGACCCCGACCGCCCGCACCATCCTGGTTCGCGCTGCGCAGGATTGGGCGTCCATGCTGCATTCAAAGCGGGAGCCCTGAAAAGCCTCCTGTTCTCCGAGCCTTGACGAGGGAGGATAGCGCAGCAGGTCTTCTTGAAGCGCGCAGATCGCCTGTTGCCCATGCTTCCTGGAGTGCGTTAGGTTTGTCTTGGACCCTATAGTCACTACAGACTCAAGAGGTTTTTCCCATGGCCCGTGCCTCCCGTTTCCCGACCGACGTGCCGATTGGCGTCCTGGCCGGCCAGAGCGGCGTCAAGATCGAGACCATTCGCTGGTACGAGAAGATCGGCGTCATGCCGAAGCCACCCCGCAGCGCCGGCGGTTATCGGCTCTATTCGGCCGAGCATCTGAAGCGGCTGACGTTCATCCGTCGCGGGCGCGAACTCGGCTTCAGCCTCGATGAACTCCGCGAACTCATCCGGCTGGTCGACGGCCACGCCTTCACCTGCGCCCAGGTGAAGGCCCTGATGCTCGAGCACGTGGCGGACATCCGCCGCAAGATTGCCGACCTGCAGCGGCTGGCGCGGGTGATGAAGGACATCTCCTCGCGCTGCGCCGGCAATGACGTTCCCGAATGTCCGATCATCGACGCCCTGTTCGCGCAGCAGCCGCTGAGCCCTACGATAAAACACCTGGGTCCTTGATGGCCTCGCGGAGTTTATCCTCGGGCCGGCCTTCGGCCGGACCCGGGGGCGCTCGGCCTCAAGGATGAGCGGGGTTTGTCTCGGAGCGCCGGCGTCTCGCCGGCCGGGGCGGTTGCTTCGGCCGGACCCGGGGACGCTCGGCCTCAAGGATGAGCGGAGGTTAGTTAAGCAGGCGCTGTAAACCTTCTGCCGATCACCCGCCCGGGCGCGTGGCTCTGCCTTTCCCTGTGGGAGAGGTTGCGCGCCCGAGGAGGCGCTTGCGCCGAGGAGGGCCATCTAGCCCGCTCGCGCCCGGCTTCCGGCCAAGGGCGCGGGGGCGCGGGAGAAGCCCTACCCCGCCAGGCACTCCACCTCGGCGATACTGAGCGCGGCGCGGAGGCGGTCGGAGGCAGAGCGCCAGGTCTCCGAGGTCATCGCCTCGCCGCCGGAGTCCGCCGCCGTCACCTTGGCTTCGGCCAGCACCGCGCGCAGGGAGGACGGGGTCGTGGCGTAGAGCCGCCGGCGCCGCGGGTTCTCGGCCACTGTGACACCGATGACGCGGCCCTCGCGATCCAGGGCCGGGGCGCCCGAGAGGCCGGTCAGGCTGCCGCGCAGGGCGGGCGAGCGCGCGGTCTCGCGGAACACCAGCACCGGCTGGGCCCTCAGGCCCCGCCAGCCGACCCACAGGTTCGCCCGTCGCATCAGGTCGGAGGCCGCCTCGCCCGGCCGGGTCTGCGGGAAGCCTGGGTGCCAGGCGGCCTGGCCCCGCCTCAGCGACGCGGTCGGGGCGATCGGCAGGGCTGGGGCGCCGCCCTTGGTGAAGAGCAGCGCCGTCTCCTTGCCCGGCAGGATCTTCGCCTCGGCCGCCACGCCCTGGCCGGGCGCGGTGACGATCACCGTCCGCCCGCAGCCCTCGACCACGTGGCGGGCCGTAAGCCACACGCCCTGGTCGGACACCGAAAATGCGGTGCCGGACCCCGGCCCCGGCGGCGGGGCGGCGACGAAGATCGCCGGATCGAACACCGAAGCCGCCTCCAGCGGCGGCCCTTCCGGGGGTCTTCCAACCGGCGGCGCCGCCGCCGCCACGGTCTGGCTCACCGGAGTCAGCACCACGGCCGGGACGCGCTCCGGCTTTGGAGCCGTCGGCGGAATCGTCACGGCGCCCCAGGCGAGGCCGCCGACCACGGCGATCAGGATCAGCCAGTCGGGAGGGCGCGGGATCAGGTCAGGCCGCCTTTTCCCGGCGGGCGCTCGCCCGCACCTTGGCGCTTTCCGTGCGCAGCTGGCCGCAGGCGGCCTGGATGTCCCGCCCGCGCGGCGTCCTCACCGGCGAGGCGTAGCCGGCACGGTTCACGATCGTCGCAAAGGCCTCGATCGTCGCCCGGTCCGAGCATACGTAGGGGCTGCCGGGCCAGGGATTGAAGGGAATGAGATTGATCTTGGCCGGGATCCCGGCCAGCAGCCGCACCAGGGCGCGGGCCTCGGCCGGCGAATCGTTGACGCCCTTCAGCATGACGTATTCGAAGGTCACGCGGCGGGCGTTGGAAAGACCCGGATAGGCGCGGATCGCCGCCATCAGTTCGGCGATGGGATAGCGGCGGTTGAGCGGCACCAGGACGTTGCGCAGCTCATCGTTGGTGGCGTGCAGCGAGATGGCCAGCATGGCGCTGGTCCGCTCGCCCAGCTCCGTGAGCTTGGGGACGACGCCGGAGGTGGAGACGGTGATCCGCCGCCGCGAGATGCCGATCCCCTCGTTGTCGCTGATCACGTCCAGGGCGTCGGCCACGGCGTCGAGATTGTAGAGCGGCTCGCCCATGCCCATGAACACGATGTTGGAGAGTCGCCGCTCGCCCTCGCCGGCGGTCCATTCGGCGAGATCGTCGCGCGCCACCTGCACCTGGGCGATGATCTCGGCCGCCGTGAGGTTGCGCACCAGGGCCTGGGTGCCGGTGTGGCAGAAGGTGCAGTTGAGGGTGCAGCCCACCTGGGAGGAGACGCACAGGGCGCCGGCGCGGCCGACGCCAGGGATGTAGACGCTCTCGGCCTCGATCCCGGGGGCGAAGCGGATCAGCCACTTGATGACACCGTCGCTGCTCTGGAGGCGCTCGACGATTTCCGGACGCGCCAGCGTGAAGCGGTCGGCGAGGGCCGCGCGGGCGTCCTTGGCGACGTTGCTCATGGCGGCGAAGTCGGTGACGCCGCGGCGGTGGATCCAGCTCCACACCTGGGCGGTGCGCATGCGCGCCTCGCGCGCGCCGGCGACGCCGGACGTGACGAGGGCGCCCTCGAGTTGCGCGCGGGTGAGCCCGGCGAGGTTGGTCATGGAAGCACCGACGCTCAACTCATCATCTTCGTCATCCCGGGCGAGATGCGAAGCAACGAGACGCGGGACCCATCAGGGGCCGCAAGCGCTGATCACAGCGCCGTCTGGGTCCCGGCTCGGCGGCGCTGACGCGCCTTGGCCGGGATGACGGTGGAATGTGAGTCATGGGGCGAAATATAGCGCGTCCCGGTTAAAACCAACCAAAGCGCTCAGAACACCTCGGCGACGATCGTCTCGTCGGTGAGCACCGCCGCGCGCTTCATGCCCTGGGAGACGAAGGGCAGGACCGGATCGCCCGCCGCGCCGATGGCGATGAGGCCGCCGTCGCCGCCCAGGGCCTTGACCTCGGCCAGGGCCTTGTCCGCCGCCACCGCCAGGCTCTCGCCGGCGTAGGCGATGCGGTGGGCGACCTGGGCCGCCACGGCCGCGCGCAGAAACATCTCGCCGGTCCCGGTGCAGGAAACCGCCGCCGAGCCGTCGGCCCAGACGCCCGCGCCGGGAATGGGCGAGTCCCCCACGCGGCCGAAGAGCTTGCCGAACACCCCGCCGGTGGAGGTGGCCGCGGCCAGGCGCCCCTCCTTGTCCCGGGCCACGCACCCCACGGTGCCGGTGGAAAGGGCGGGCGCCGAGCGTCCGCCGAAGCCGACCCGGGTGAACCAGGCCTCGGGATCGGCGATCCGCGCCAGGCCCTGCTTGCCGGCGAACTCGGCCGCGCCTTCGCCGGCCAGGATGACGTGCGGCGTCGCCTCCATCACCGCCAGGGCCGCGCGAACCGGCGAGGCGAAGCCTTGCAGCGCCGCCACGGCGCCGGCGCGGCGGGTCGCGCCGTCCATCACCGAGGCGTCCAGCTCATAGACGCCGGCGGTATTGGGCGAGGCGCCGCGACCGGCGACATAGAGGCCCGAGGCCTCCAGCGCCGCCACGGTCTCGACCACGACCTCGAGGGCGGAGGCGCCGGCGTTGAGGCGCCCGCGGCCCGCTTCGGCCAGGCCGCGCATGTGCTCGACCTCGCGGCTGTAGTCGCGGTTCGTCAGCGCGCCCGCGCCGCCGTGGATCGCCATCGCCGGCCTGGTCATCGGGGTCTCCGGAAGGTTCGGCGTCGCACTCGCATTTCGGGAGCGCGGCGCCAATCATGCATTCGTTAACGGCGCCTCTAAACTCCGCTCATCCCGGAGGCCGAGCGGGTAGCGAGGCCATCCGGGACCCACGGGTTTTACTGAAACCCCGAGTCCTACGATAAAAAACCTGGGTCCCGGGTCTCGCCGCAACACGCGGCTCGCCCGGGATGAGCGGAGATTTTGTACGGAGCGCCGGCGTCTTGCGGCCCCGCGTTCGGCGCCCAGCCTTTCAGCGCGAGACGAAAGGCGCGGCCAGCACCGCAAGCATGCCGAAGGCGGCGACGTTCCAGAAGAGCGAGCGGACGAGCGGTACGCCAGCCACGTAGAGCGCGGTGTAGGCGAGGCGACCACTCAGATAGGCCACCGATCCCCACCAGGTCAGCGCGTTGTGGACGCCCGTCGCCTGGGCGATGAGCACGGCCGCGGCGAAGTACGGAAAGGTCTCCATGTAGTTGCGGAAGTTACGGCTGAAGCGTCCGGGGGTCGGCATGAGCGGCGGCGGCTCGGCATCGCGTGGGCTCGCCGCCCATTTGAGGCCGTACTGCATGTTCGTGGCCTGAGCGGCGGCGACCAGCTGGACGAAACCCCAGAGGCTGGCGGCCGCCAGCATCCCAAGCTCAAAACTCATCGCCCTCCCCTCCCGTGCTGGAACCTGAGCAATATTCCGTCTCTGCCGCCGCCGCCAATGCGGGGACACGGGTCTTGAGGCGCCCTGGCGGCGTGAGCGCCGTCCGCGTCTTGGATGACGGGATGGGGAGGAAACGCGAAACCTGTGGATTCACGCCCCTCTCACTGAAATGTGACGTTACCTAAGTGATCGCCGTCGCACGAAGGTCGCGTTTGTGCGTTACGGGCTCTTCCAACGGGAGCCTCGCCAACAGACGGGAGTGGCGACATGACCCACGCCGAACAGCTGGCCACCCGCATCCGGGAGACGGATCAGCGTATCGTCAATCAGATGGAGCAGCTCAAGCGCCTGCGCGCGCTGGGCGCGGCGGGCGTCGAGCACGCCATCGAAGGGCTGCAACGCCTCAACGACATCCGCGAGGCCTATGTGCGGATCCTGGCGGGGCCGTGCCCGCTGACCAACCCGCCCGGCCGCAATCGGCCCGACCCGCGGGACGCCTGACCGCCGGCTTTCCCTTTGCGGCGGCCCGGCGTCATATGAACGCCGGACCCGTGGGAGGGAGACGTCCATGACGACCGGGGAAGCATCCGCCGCCCAGAGTTCGGCGCCAACCGCCCGCGAGGCCGGCGTCGCCGCCCGCGCCGCCACGCCCGCCGACGCGAGCGCCATCGGCGAAACCATGGCCCGCGCCTTCCACGACGATCCGGTGATCATGCACCTCATCCCCGACGCGGCGCGGCGGGAGCGGGCCGCCCCGCGCCTCTTCCGGCTGATGTTCCGCCTGGGCTTCCCCCACGGCTGCTGCGACGTCACCGGGGATCTGGCCGCGGTGGCGCTGTGGCGCCCGCCCGGCAAGTGGGAGACGCCGATCCTCAGCAGCCTGACGACGGCCGGCGACGCCTTCGCCATCTTCGGCCTGGGCGGCCTGGGGCGGGCGCTGAAATTCATGGACGTGGTCGAGGGCTGGCACCCGCACGAGCCGCACTACTATCTGCAGGCCCTGGGCACGGACCCGGCCAAGCAGGGCAGGGGCTGGGGCGGGGTGGTCATCCGCCGCCAGCTGGCCGCGGCCGACGCCGCCGCGGCGCCCTGCTATCTGGAATCCAGCAAGCCGACCAACATCCCGATCTACCAGAGCTTCGGCTTCGAGGTGACCGGCGAGATCAAGCTGCCCGGCGGCCCGACGCTGTGGCCGATGTGGCGGGCGGGGCAGACAGGGTGAGTCGGAGAGCCGTCGTCACGCCGGCGCGCCGCAGGTTTCATCCGCAGATCACGCAGATCTACGCAGATTGATTTTTCGCGCGCCTGCGGCGCGCCTTTGATCCCGAACGCCGATCCCTCCTCCGCTCGTCCTGGACGAGCCGCGTGTAGCGGCGAGATCCAGGATCCAGGTGTTTTATCGTAGAGCTCAGACCTTCATAAAAAGCCTGGGTCCTTGATGGCCTCGGACCCGACGAGGCGCTCGCGCCGAGGAGGGTCAAATAGCCCGCTCGCGCCTGCGGCTTCCGGCCAAGGGCGCGCGGGCGTGAATCAAACCAGGCCCTTGCGCCGAGGAGGGTCAAATAGCCCGCTCGCGCCTGCGGCTTCCGGCCAAGGGCGCGCGGGCGTGGGATGAATCGGCTCGGCCTTCAGGATGAACGGAGATCGTTGAGACCCACGCGCGGCCATCAATCCGCGGCCATCTGCGGATCCTATTCTTTGACGCTGGAACCCCTCATGTTCTACGGGCCCAACTCGCCTGCCCTTCGGCGCTCGCGGGCCCGTTAAGTCGCCACTCGGCGCAAGCGCCTCGTCGCGGATCTCCCTCAGGGAGAGGTGGATGCCGACTTGTTGGACTTCAGCCAGGTCCAGGCGCCGAAGGCACCGCCGACGGCCGTGATCGTGGCCAGCAGCCAGGCCAGCGCGCTCTTCCACGCCGGCCATTCATAGAGCAGGCCGCTCCAGAAGCTCTCGGTCACCTTGATGGAGAAGGTGTCCTCGCGGATGTCCTGCACGCCCGCGGCATTGCAATCGGCCACCTGATAGATGTCCACGGTCAGGAAGAAGGGCTTGTTGGTCTTGGGCGTCACCGCCCACGTCCAGGTCGGATTTCCCACACTGCTCACCTGCTGGCAGGGAGCGGACAGGGGTTGCACGGTCACCACGTCCTGCGGTCCGGCCATCACCGCCCGGGCCCAGGTCAGGGTGGGGATCTGGTGGCTGGCCAGGGGCCCCGGGGCGCCGGTGAAGTCCGCCGTCCCCGCGGGGTTGGCGGATTCGATGATCAGCCGGTAGTTGCTGTCCTGCCCCAGCGGGATGCTGTCCGGCGCGTTGTAGGTCACGGTGAGCTTTGGCGCCGGCGGAGGCGGGCCGGTGGCCGGCGCCGGCGGGGGCGGGCCGGTGGTCGGCGAGGGTATCGGGGTTATCGGCGCAGGCCCGGCGTTGGGCGGCGGCGCGCCGGCGGTTGCCGCGCCGCTGTTGGTGACCATCAGTGGCCCCTTCGGAAGGGCTCCGACGAGGCTTTCCACCCTGGTCGGCGGAGCGCCGCCAGGAAGGATCTCCCGCCGGAATGTGCGCGCGATCTGGGGCAGGCCCTGGGCCGCAAACTCGATCACGGCCCCGGTCACGGACGGCGCCGCAGGGCCGGGCGCTGGACCGGCTGGGGCGGCGGCGGTGACCAGGCGCAGGCGCGCGGACGGGACGCCCAGCTTGGCTAGGACGGAGACGATGACGCCGAGCCGCCTGGCCGCCACCGCCTGGTCCGCGGCCGCCAGGCCGCTGTCTCCCGGATAGACGGTGACCACCGCCGTCCAGGTCGGGCAGGCCCCGGCGATCTGCGCGGCCTGGGTGAGCATCGCCCGAGCCTGCGGCGTCAAGGCGGCCTGATTGTCCGCGAAAGAAAGCGAAAGACTATGCGGCGCCTGGGCCGCGCAGTTTGCTGGCGAGGCGACCTGAGCCGGCGCTCCAGAGAAGGAAGTCAAGGCCGCGACGGCGGCCAAGATCAACAGGCGCATGGACTTACACCCCCGTTCGCCCGCACTGTTCTTTGATCCTCGCGCCGGTTCGTCTGACTGGCAAGGCGTTTGTCTTGGGTTCCACGGGCCGCGCTCGCCGCGCCCTGTTTTATCCACGCCGGCGCGCCTTGGCCGGTAGCCGCGGGCGCGAGCGGGGGGACCGGGAAGCGGGAAGCGCAGGCATTCTTTCAAACCAGGTCCCGGGTCTCGGCGAGAGCGCCTTGCCCAGGATGACGAGGTTTTATTCACGGTCCGCCGGCGAGACGCCGGACGGTTGCCGGCGAGACGCCGGCGCTCCGAGATTAAGCTCACGCGCCGGTTCCTTGCGGAACGCAATTATCCGCTTGACAAGGGTAAATCCCGCCATGTTACAATAAGCAATATTCGAGAGAGTTCGTTTCAGCGGGCCGATCTCGTCGCTCTTTTCAGACTGGCGCGTTGGGCGTCGAAGGCTCGCCGGCCGCCGGCAGACTTCGCGCCCGAAGCGTCCTCAACGCCGAAAGGAAGGAATCGTGAAGAAATGTCGCATTCCCGGCTGCGGTCGACCCGTGCATGGCTTGGACCTTTGCAGTGCGCATCATATGCGCCACCTCAGAGGACAGCCATTGCGCGCTCCCTTACGCAGGCAGATGCGCGGCACGCCCGCAGAGCGATTGAAGGCCTATGTCGAAGTCGATCCCGAGACGGGCTGTCATATCTGGACGGGCAAGCTTTGCCCCTTCGGCTATGGGCGCATGTTTGTGGCCGGACGCAACCCAATGGTCCACCGCCTGGCCTGGGAACTGGCGAACGGGCCGATCCCCGAAGGAATGAAGGTGCTGCACACCTGCGACAATCGCCGCTGCTGCAACCCGGAACACCTGAAGCTCGGGACGGCCAAGGACAATGCGCGCGATCGAGTCGATCGGAAGCGAACCAAGGGCTGCCGGGAGGAGGACCTCAAGCGCCATCCCCAGTGGGGCGACCCGTTCGGCGCCGTGCCGCGCGAAGTCACCCGGAAGCGGCGGAAGGTTTCTCGCCCTCGTCGGTCGCCCGCGCCAGCGGATCGACCGCAGGTTCGGCAGGGGCCTCGGTGAAGTCGGTATCGGTGTCGTACAGCGGGTCGGAGGCCGGGTTCGAGGGCCGGTCGTCATCCTCCCGAAGCGGGATGTCGTACACCGGGTCGCTCACGGCCATGGTCGATCTGGCGGCGTTGGGCGACAGCCGGGCGCTGAAGAGCGCCCATTGCAGCCAGATCCCCGCGCCTGTGGCGGCGATCACCAGGATGACGGCCATGACCTGGTAACCGGCCTTCCAGATGAACCAGCCGATCCAGAGCAGCGGGATGAACCAGATGAACGCCGTCAGTTCCTGGCGGCGAAACTGGTATCTCCATCTGAACCAATTCCACATCGGCGCCCCCTGTGTTCCACGCTCGCGAGCGGCTCGCCCTTCGGCCGCCGCGGATTTGTATCACGGCCGCGCATCCTTGGCCGGACATCGCCATCTTGATGATTGTGCTGACAGCGCACCACTTCGGACTTTTGTGACGTGGAAAATCATCGGCGAACTGTCCCGGACCGCCGGCGTCTCGCCGGCCAGGGCGGTTGCCGGCGAGACGCCGGCGCTCCGTGATTTGTATTACGGCCGCGCACCCGTGGCCGGAAGCCCGGGCGCGAGCGGGTTTGTATCACGGCCGCGCACCCGTGGCCGGAAGCCCGGGCGCGAGCGGCCTGGTTGACCCGCCTCGGCGCGAGCGCCTCGTCGGGCGGACAATTGATAAGCTGTCACCGAAAT
>DASXCH010000062.1:0-10482 GCA_036491275.1 Caulobacteraceae bacterium | reverse complement strand
ATGCTGGCAGATGATCGCAGATTTCGCCGTGGGATCACCCCCTCCGCCGCGCCCGGAGGGCTATCGAAAATTCTTACCACAGCAACGGTCGTCATGGCCGGGCGACTGAGCGCGTTCCGCAAAAGTGGGGAACTACTTTTGCGATCGGAACGCGCTCCAACTTCGGAGTCTCGAGCGCGATTCAACGATCCGGCGGGTTCGCCCGATCGCATCGCGCTCATGGCCCGGCCACCCAAGAACGCCGAATGGCGCGTGGCCATGCCGGCATGGCCACTCATCGGCCAGCGCCGAATGGATCGGCGGGACTGACGCCCGCCGATGACGGCAGAGGATGGGGGACTGGGACGGGCGCCCCTCTTTCCCTTTTCGCGCAAGCCCCTAAGGTCCGCCGTGGGGACAGGGGGATTTCATGGCGACCATCACCGAGGTGGGCCGGCCGGGTGCGCGGCCGTCCAAGGCCGTTGCGGCCGCCGCGCGCTGGTTCTTCTTCGCCATGGCGATCGTCATGGCCGGCTTCGTCGCCTACGGCTTTTCGCTGACGGTGAACGACAGCCTTCTGCGCCCGAAGATCGCGCGGCCGCCGATTCTCTGGGTCCATGCTTTCCTGATGTCCGCCTGGCTGGCGCTTTTCGTTGTCCAGACCGGTCTCGCCAGAGCCCGCAAGGTCACCTGGCATCGGGCCCTGGGCCTGTGGAGCCTCGCCATCGGGATCGCCATCCCGCTGGTGGGCGTGCCGACGGCCTTCGTCATGCGCCGGTTCGACATCGACCATTTTCACGACCGCCTCAATTTCATCGCCGTTCCGCTCACCGACATGCTGCTGTTCAGCGGCTTCTTCGCAGTCGCCGCCCTCAATCGGCGCGTCCCTGAAATCCACCGTCGGGCGATGTTCATGGCCACTCTCAGCGTGATCGATGCCGGCATCGGTCGCTGGCCCGTCCCCGACGCCTGGTTCAACGCCGGCTGGTACTGCCTGGTGATCGACGGCCTGGTCGTCCTGGCGATCGTCCGCGATCTTGTCACCATCAAGCGCGTCCATCCGGTGTTCGCCTGGGGCCTGCCGGCGATGATCGCCGTGCAGCTCGCCAGCCTGTGGCTGTGGCACAGTCCGCCGACGCCCTGGCTCGCGTTTCTCCGCGGCATCGTCGGCGCGGGCTAACAACCACGCCCGCGCGCCCTTGGCCGGAAGCCGCGGGCGCGAGCGGAGTTTTTCCCACGGGCGCAGGCTCGCTTGCCCTTCGGCGCTCGCGGCGGGACGCCTCCTTCATAAATGATGGCAGTCACGCGGTTTCCGCGTCGTTTCAGAGCCGCATTTTCATCCCGCGATTTGCGCCGCTATCCTGTCGGTCCGGGAGTACTGCGTTGGATGGACGAGTGATGGGTGGCGCCTTGCAAGCCTATGCCCGTGCGCCCGACCCCGCGCATGACGACGAGGCCGGCGCGGGTCCGCGCCCGCTCGCGCACGCAGGGCCGCGCCCGGTCTTCCTCCACGGGATGTGGCGCAGCGGCACCACCTTCGTCTGGTCGAGGTTCCGCGCCGCCGAGGGCGTGACGGCCTATTTCGAACCCCTGGGCCCGGCCCTGGCCCGGCTCACCCCACGGCGTATCGGCCGCGAGGGCTGGCGTGACGCCATGGCCCGCAGCCGCCACCCGCTCATGGACCAGCCCTATTTCGCCGAATACGAGCCGCTCATGCGCGGCCGTGGCGTCCGGTTGTACCACCGCTCCTTCGCCGCCGATCATTTCGCTCGCCTGCGCGACGAACGCGATCCCGACCTCGAGGCCTATATCGCCTCCCTGCTGACCCACGCCTGGGCCGAGGGCCACACGCCCGTCCTCGGCTTCGTCCTGACGGGGCTTCGGATGGCGCGACTGCGCGCCGCCTTCGGCGCCTATGATGTGCACATCGACCGCGATTCGCTGGCGATCTGGGCGTCCTATCGGCGGCACGCCGCCGAAGGGACCTACAACTTCTTCGCCGGGCTTTTCCTGATCCTGGAGCGCAATGCCGCCCACCCGCTGTTCGCCCCCCTGGCGGAGCGTTTCGAGCTGCGGCGCGGCCTCGAAAAGATGATCAAGCCCAGGCGTTTCTACCGCAGGACGATCGACAGCCTGGCTCCGGCCGAGAGCTACGGCCTGGTGTTCTGGTTCTGGCTGTTGAACCTGCTGCATGCCGCCAGCCACGCGGACCTGATCCTCGACATGAGCCTGGCCGACGAGCCGGGCTATGCCCATGGCCTGGAGGTGCAGCTGCGGCGCGAGTGCGGGCTCGAGGTCAGTTTCGAGGGCCTCCAGGCCGTCCGCCAGCCGCGGCTCCCGCCGCTGTTCGATCGGTCGGCGGCGGAGGCGGACGTCCTCGATCGGCTGCCCCTGGAGGCGGCGGCGGCCTTCTTCGACGCCGCCCGGGTGCGCGCGCGGCTCGGAGAACTGGCGCCGGCCAAGGCCGAGATCCTGGCCAGGGTGCTGGAGAGGGTGGAAGGGAACCCGAAGGTGACGGGTGATTGAGCTGACCAATCTGCTCCGGGATTAGCCTTAGGCGCCGTAACCCCTCCGCCCGCTTCGCAAGGGGGAGAGAAGGCAAATCAAGGCCGCACGAACTTCAGGGCGTACTGGCTGGTCTTGCCCCGGATCGCCGGATCGAACACCGTCTTCGTCAGGTTATCGCCCGGGCGCTCGAGGAACTTGCCCTCGGCCACGAGCTTGAATCCCGCCGCCGTCACCTCCTTGACCAGCTCGGCCTTGGGGATGCGATGCAGGCGCGAGATCTGCTCGTCCGTCGTCCCGGGCTTGGCGTCATGGTCGAGGATGAAATAGGTCCCGCCGGTCCTGAGCGCGGCGAACACCGCCTTGTTGAAGGCCGCCATGTCGACCACGCCGTATTTGGCGATGTGCAGGTCGTGATAATTCTGGGTGATCCAGAAGAGGTCGGCCTTGCCCGGCAGCTTGAACTGGCCGAACGGCTCAGCGTCCACCGAGAGGTTCGGGCGCTTCAGCTCGGCGACGACCTTGTTGTCGGCCTCCACTGCGCCCTTCCAGCCGGTGTTCTCCATGGCCCACACCGCGCCCTTGGGCCCGACCACGTCGATGAGCATGCGCGAGTAGTAGCCGCCGCCCGGAAAGAGCTCGGCCACCTTCATGCCGGGCTTGACCCCGGCGAAGGCGATCGTGTCGCCCGGATCGCGCAGGACGTCCTGGGCGACGTCGTCCTTGGGCCGCGAAGAATCGGCGACAGCGGCGGTGACGTAGGCTGGAATTTTCGCCGCCAGCGCCGGCGAAGCGAATAGGCCGAGCGCCAGAAGCGGCGCGGCATGGAGACTGGACATGGTGTTTCCCCTTAACCTTGGCCGCGGACGCTACGCCCGCGGGCGCCCACGCCAAAGTTACGCTGGTGTAATCCATCACGTGCAAGGCGGGCTTACTGTCTGCGTGTCGTCACCCTCGTCGCCCTTATCGGAGGTCACATGCTTCGCATCGCCATCGCCGGACTGTCCGGCTTGCTTTTTGCCACGTCGGTCATCGCCCAGCCCTCGCCTCAGGTTCGCCAGGCCTGCGGCGTCGACGCCATGCGCCTCTGCGCCGACGCCCCTCAGGAGAAAGGCGCGCGCGCCAGGTGCATGCGCCAGCACTGGGCCGAGCTTTCCAGCGACTGCAAGTCGGCGATCATGGCCCGGCAGGCCGAGATGAAGGCCCGCCCGGACCAGGGCGCGCCACCGGCGGGGCCGCCGCACTAACACCTTCCACAGCGCAGGCTCGCCTGCCCTTCGGCGCTCGCCGCGCCCTGGATGACGCCGACAAGAGAAGAGATCCTCAGACGGCCGCAGATCAAGCTCAATAAACTCCGCTCATCCGAAGGCCGAGCGAGTCTGTCCGACGCCCACGCGCCCTTGGCCGGAAGCCGCGGGCGCGAGCGGGGTTGTCTCACGGGCGCGGCGCGCTTGGCCGGAAGCCGCAGGCGCGAGCGGAGTTTTTCCCACGGGCGCGGCCGCGTGGCCGGATGCCTGCGGCCGAGCGCCCTAGATGACCCTCCTCGACGCAAGCGCCCTGTCGGGCGCGAGGCCATTCAGGATGAGCGGAGTGTGGGGGAAACTGCTCTCCGCTCAGCCATCCGTCCGTCTCGGCTTGGCGAAGGGGATGCTGATGAGCGCCGCGGCCGTCAGCACGGCGATGAGGGCCCAGGCCTCGTTGATCGACCAGGTCATGGCCGCCTTCTCCACCAGCGGCCGCAGGAATTCGCGGGTCGCCTCGTCCGGCGGCCCGGCGGGCCGATTGACGAACAGGTCCACGGGGATGCCGACGAACTTCGCCATCGACGTGTCGCCCGCCGCCAGCCGCCTGGCGATCTCGGCGGCGTGCCCCTTGGCGCGGCCGTAGATCACGGTGTCGATGAGAGCGAGGCCGATGGCGCCGCCCAGATTGCGCATGAGGTTGAAGAGACCGCTGGCGTCCGGGACCTTGTGCGGGGCGAGGTGGCCCAGCGCCAGGCGGGTGGGCGGCAGGAGACAGAACATCACGGCGAGGCCGCGCACCACCTGGGGCCAGAACATGCCGGCAAAATCGGTTTCGGGCGTCGCCAAGGCGCCCATCCCCAGGCCAATGGCGAAGAGGGTGAAGCCGAAGGCGGTGAGCCAGCGCGCGTCGAGGCGCTTCTCGAGGACCACAGCCACCGGCGCCGCGGCCAGCTGGCAGCAGCCGGTCACCAGCATGATGACGCCGATTTCCATGGCGCTGTGATCGCGCACGAAGCCGAGGAACACCGGCATCATATAGACAGAGCCATAGAGGCCGACGCCGAGCACAAAGCTGAGCAGGCAGCCGATGGCGAATCGCCGGTCGGCGAAGGTGCGCAGCTCGACGATCGGCAGGTTGGCCTCGAGGAGGCGTCGACCGCAGGCGGCCGCTGAGGCGAGACTGAGGGTCGAGAGACCGATTACCAGTGGCGAGGCCCAGCCGCGCGTCGGCGCTTCCTTCAGGCCGATTTCCAGCGCCGCCAGAGCGAGCGCCAGGAGCATGAGGGCCGCGATGTCCAGGGAGCGCAACTGGCGTGGGCGAAGCGGCGAGCGCGGCGCGAACAGGACCACCACCGCCGCCGTCACCAGGCCCGGGGTGACATTGATCAGGAACAGCCACCGCCAGGAATAGGTCGAGGTGATCCAGCCGCCGACGATCGGCCCGACGGTGGGCGCCAGAACCGCCAGGACGCCGGCGATCATCGTCGCCAGGCCCTGCCGTTCGACCGGGAACAGCAGGAAGACGGCGGAGAATACCGTCGGGATCAGCACGCCGCCTGCGAAGCCCTGGACGATCCGCCAGGCGATCAGCATCTCAAAGCCGCCGCTCGCCGCACAGCCGATCGAGGCCAGGGTGAAGAGGCTGATGGCGATGACGAACAGCCGGCTCATGCCCAGCACGCGGATGAAGAGGCCGGTGAGCGGAATGGCGATCACCTCGGCGATCAGATAGGCGGTCTGGATCCAGCTGATCTTCTGCGGGGCGATGGCCAGGGCGTCGCTGATGGTCGGCAGGGAGGTGGCCACCACCTGGACGTCGAGAATGGCCATGAACATGCCCACGCTCATGGCGGCGAAGCCGGCCCATGCCGCGGCGGGCCTGACGCCACTCGCCTGGGCGATGGTGGTCAAGACGGAGTCCCGGCGAGGGCGGCGTTCTCGGCGCGGATGCGGATCCAGAGCAGGGCCGCGTTGGCCACGGAGAAGACGAGGGCGAAGAGGGGCGCGCGCAGGGCCAGGGGCAGGCAGGCGATCTCGCCCACCACCACCAGGTAGTTCGGGTGGCGGATGAAGCGGTAGGGTCCACTGGCCACAAGCCGTTCGCCCGGAACGACGATGATGCGGGTCGTCCAGCGCCGGCCGAGGCTCGCCAGGGTCCAGACCCGCAATCCCTGCAGCGCCAGGAACAGGCCCAGCCACGCGTATTGCACGGGGCGGTCCCTGGCCAGCCACCACAGTCCCGCGAGCCAGGCGGCGTGCAGCAGGACGATGAGGCGATAGTGTCCGGGGGCCGCCTCATGGGCGCCGGCGGCGATCAGGGCGGCGGTGTTTCGCCGGGCGAGCCACAGTTCGGCCAGACGCTCGGCCGTGACAAGGGCGAGGAGGATTTCGGCCCCTGTCAGTGTCATGGGGCCACTGTCACCTGGGGTCTGGCCCCGTCATGCAGCCCGCGCGAGCGCCACGCTGCTGGCGGTGAAGCCTGGTCCCATGGCTGTAAGGAGCGTCCGCGCCGGCAGGCCGGCGGCCATGGCCCGGTCGAGAACGAAGAGGGCCGTGGGCGCGGACATGTTGCCGTACTCCGCCAGCACCTCGCGCTCGACGTTGAGGGCGCCCTGGCCCAGGTCGAGGGCGTCTTCGAGGGCCTCGATCACCTTCACGCCGCCGGGATGGAACGCGAAGCGGTCGACATCCGCCATGGCGAGGCCCCCTCGCTGCAGGATGCCGCCCATGGCCGCGGCCATGTGGTCCCGCGCGAAGGGCGGGATGGCGCGATCGAAGATGACGCCGAAGCCGGGCGGATCCACCGACCAGCCCATGATCTCCAGGGTATCCGGCCAGGTGTGCTGACCGCTCATCTCGACGGTGAACTCGCCGGCGTCCTCATCGCCGCGATCGGGGGCGCGGAGGACGCAGGCCGCGGCGCCGTCCCCGAACAAGGCCGTGGCGACGATATTGGCCTTGGTCAGTTCGTCGTGGCGGAAGGCGAGGGTGCAGAGCTCGATCGTCACCATCAGCACTACGCTGCCCGGCCGGGCCTGGGCCAGGCGAGCGGCAAGGGCGAGTCCGGAGACCCCGCCGGCGCAGCCGAGGCCGAACACCGGAACGCGCTCGACATCGGCTCGAAAGCCGAGGCGGGCGGCGGCGCGGGCTTCGAGGCTCGGGGTGGCGATGCCCGTGGACGAGACGGTGACGATCGTGTCGACCTCGCCGGCGGTGAGGCCCGCCGTCTCGAGCGCCTGACCGGCGGCGTCGATGAAGAGCTCCACGGCGCCGTCGAGATAGGCCGCGGTGCGCTCGGGCCAGCCGAGCGGAGCGAAATACCAGTCGATCGGGCGCACAGCGAAGCGCCGGGAGATGCCCGAGCTTGCGAACACCCGGGCAAGGCGGTCGAAGTCGCCGAAGCGGCCGGCGAAGAGCGTGCGCGCGGCCGCGGCGATGTCTCGTTGCGCAAAGCAGTGCGGCGGGACCGCCGTTGCGACAGACAGGAGTTTCGCGGGCCGCATGACTTCAGGTTCCTGAGCGGCCGTGGCCGAATGGCGCGCCGGCGCGGCCGGCGATCCGGCGTGTGGTGTCCCTCGAAGCCTTATTCCCGCGCCGCGGTTCGAGGTTCAAAGGGATTCACCGGCGCTGGAGAACAGGGATCCACAGATGGCCGCGGATTGAACTTTTCGTACGCCTGCGGCGCGGGGGTGCGGGGATTACGAACGAAGCGCCGCCGTCCCGGCGGCATGCCGGCGAGACGTCGGCGCTCCGGGATCACCCTCGGGCGCCGTCGAATTTCGGTGACATTATCAATTGTCGAAATGGCATTTTGGGTCATTGAATCTGTCACCGAAATTCCCTCAGGATTCGAGGCGGGCGATCATGATGCGAATAGTTTCAACCCTGACGGTCGTCGTGGCCGTCGCGAGCCTGGCCGCGTGCGATCAGACCAATCCGAAGGCGAGCGAAACCGGCGGAGCCAAGCCGAAACCCACGCTCGTCCAGTACACCGACGCCCTGGCGAAGAAGGCCAACGCGCTGTTTGGCGACACCATCGAATCGCGCGCCGGCAAGGCGGGCGACCAGGCGGCGAACCGCGCCCGAAATGCGATGTCGTCGAGCAACTACGAACAGACCGTCGGCGATTGCGCGGACGACGATTGCGCCGGCCACAACGCCGGCTTCGCCTGGGCCAAAGCCAAGAAGCTCGAAGATTCGGAAACCTGCCCGAGCGATCGCGGCGATGCGTTCGAAGACGGCTGCCGCGCCTATGGCGAGACCATCCAGGGTTCCCGCGACGACGCCCGCGGCGCGGTGCTGAACGGCAAGGATCCGCCGACCTAAGCGGACGACGCGATCCGCCGGAGCGCCCGGCCGACGTTGGCGAAAGCGGCCTGCATCATGGTCCAGATCGACGGGTGGGAAACCGGCGCCCCTGTCACCCTGACGGCGTCCGCCTCACCCATCAGGGCGTTGTCGAATGTTCCGCTGCTGACGGCGCTGTCGTAGACCTCCACCGTGGTTTCGGCGGAATCGTCGACGCCGTTCACCGCGAGGTGGGTGACGGGATCGATGGTTTCGAAGGGCCCGCCCGGCGCGCCGACGGGCGCGGACGACTGATCCCAGGCCAGGTCATGCCCGCTAACGCCGTTGGTGAGGGTGACCTGGAGGGTGGTGGCGCCCGCCGCGCCCGCGGCCAGAGAGGCGCCGGCCGCCAGGGCGGCCATCCGTCCGATTTTCATACGCTACGCTCACTGGACCGGGCGCGGCCCAACTCAAGCTGCGCCTCACGCATCTGCCCCACGATTCCCTCGCCTGGCAAGGGGTCCAGGCTCGGGGGGCACAGCTTTTTGAGAAGCCGGCGCTAAGCGAAGGTGTCGGCGATCTCCGTCTCAGTTGGCGGCGATCGCCCGAACAGATTGACGACGCCGGGCGGCGGCGGATTGCCGAACTTGTTCGGAGCCGGATCGCCCTTCCACGCCGCGAGCAGCACGAGGGGGACAACCGGGGTCAGGATTATAACTGCGGCGGCTATGACCTGGGACGCCCATGATGACAGTTCGTGGACGCTATCGAGGTAGACGGCGACGAGGATGATCAGGAAATCCGCAAGGAAAACGCCGAAGGCCCACCAGCCCGAGCGGCCAAGGTCGCGCAGACGCGGCGCGCTGATGGCGATGGCGAGCGCTTTGAGGCACAGAATCAGATTGTTCGCCAGGCTCACGCCCATGACGATGAGAATAATGATGAGAACAAGGAGCGCCGTCAGCCACGCCAGATAGGTCGCGTGGTTGGCCCGCCCGGAAATGATGATCCTCGGACGGGCCGTCGGCCGCGCTTCGCCGGCGCTCTGGCGCTTCACCGCCGCCACCGGGCGGCCAAACGGATTTGTGAGGCCAGCCGGAGGACGGTCTCCGAACCTGTTCGCCCCCGACTGGCCGGGCCATGCGCCCAACACCACGAAGAGACCATTGGCAATCAGGCCTAGCAGGATGAAGGCCGTCAGCCGCTCTTCCCGCGGCAAGGTCGGGAAAACGAACCCGCTGACCAAGAGGTCCGGTACGAGCACAACCGCCGCCCACCATCCGGAGCGCCCTACATCCCGCAGCCTTGGCGCGGCGATCAGGGCAAGAAGCACATCGCTGAAGGGCGCCACGAAGTGGAGCATGAGCAGCGCAAAGAGAACGAGGCCCTGGGCCACATACAGGGTCCAGAAGGTCGCGCGGTTAATTCGCCCGAAGAGGTGATCTTCGGAATGGCCATGGGGTTCGCCTCCCGCCCGGCGAGGACTGTGGCGCCAAACCTCGCAGAGGAAAATGCGGGTAGTGGGGCGTGCTGCGCGTTAGACGACGCATGGGATAGAAGCGCGCCTCCGCGGGTCGCGCCGGAGGCTACATCGTATCGGCGATCTTCGCCTCAGATTCCGAGGCCAGTCGGCGTGCGAACAGATTCGCCACGCCTTTCGAGGGCGGATCGCCGAACTTGTTCGCTCCGGGTTGTCCGGACGAAACGCCCAGGATCACAAGAAGAATGAGTTCGACTAGGACGATCGCCCCTCTGACGTGTCTCGCATTCATGGGCGACAGGTACACAGATGCTAACGTGCCCAGGGCGATCCCCAACACCGCTGCGCCAAAGGCCCACCAACCCGAGCGGCCAACATCGTGCAACCGCGGGACGCAGATGAGTGGGTACAGGAATTGGCTTAAGGGAAATGGTCCGTGGATCGTGAAATTGCAGACCGCTTCGATTGCGTAGAGGCCCAGTAGCCAAGTCCAGAAGGTCGGGCCGTTTGCCCGCCCGTGGACGATGATCATTCGACCGGTCATTGGCTCACCCCGTCTCCGACCATGCGTCTCGTCAACGGCACACTCAAAAGCGAGACAAAGCCGCTACTCATTTAGTAAGCTACTCTGATTCCAACCCTGAACCGGTTTGACTTGCTTCACCTCGCCGCTGCCGATTTTTCGCATTTGCCGAAATCGCGAGCTTTAGTTGCCAGGGTCGGCAATGTTGCGCATTAACTTATGGTCGAGACGCCCGGCCGGTCCGCGAAGCCTGCGGCCTTGAGCCGGATTTCAGACCTATTCACCTGGCCCGCCACCCGCCTGGCCGCCGCGACTCGCGCGCGGGAAGTCTCGGCGGTCGAGGTCATGGCCGCCTTTCTCGATCACATCGAGGCGGTGAATCCGGCGGTCAACGCAATTGTCTCCATGCAGCCGCGCGAGGCTCTGCTCGCCCAGGCCCGCGCCGCCGACGAGGCCCTGGCGCG
>DASXCH010000061.1:0-9928 GCA_036491275.1 Caulobacteraceae bacterium | reverse complement strand
CAACGACATGCTTGATCGCGAGGCTGAGGCCAATGTCCTCTATCAGCGGGTCAGGACGATCGGGCTGGAGTCGTTGCCGCCGGACGATCAGCCGCGATGGTACGTCCAGGCCGGAAGCACCCTTCGGCTTCTCGGTCGCTTCGATCAGTCCCGCGCAGTTCTAAGCGAGGGGATCGGCCGATTTCCGGACTACAGCGCCCTTCACGCCTTTAGGGCCTTGACGGACATCGCCGACGGGCAGCCACTTGCGGCTGCCGTGAACCTGTTGGATGCACTGTTGGGCTTCGATGAGTCCTCGCTTCAGTCCTACGGACGGGCGCTCCGTGCGTACAGGGGAGAGATCACGGACGCCTGTTGAGCCTGCCCTTTTGCGGGGTGGGACACGCCAACCTGTCCATCTTCAGTGGTTTGGCGGACATAACGGCAAAGTCCGTTTCCGGGCGGGCGCCTTACGGGAAGATCGACCTCGAGCCGACTTGTCAGGGCTGGTCAACGAATGGGGTTACTGCGACCGAAACGGCCTGCCACCGACCGTCTCGCTTCGCGAAGACACGCAGAAACCACTGGTCCAAAAAGCGATCCTCAAGCTCCAGCTTAAGGCGCCCTCTGCTGATGGCGGTGTCGGCGAACACCCGCACCTCCTGGTCGCTGAATGTTACCGAGCGGGCTCGACCCGGTGGGTCGACCATCAGTGACGCTTTGGAGACAGGGCCACCCGAGGCGGTCAGTGCGGCGAAGTCGTCGGAGAGAATGCCCGAGAGCGCCGAGCGATCATGCTGACGATAGGCTTCGTTCCAAGCCTCATCGAGTCGCCGCACGTCGGCATCATCATCCATCAAGTGCCTCGGTGTTCGGGTTGCACGTAACCCAAACCAAGCTTGTCGGGCTGTAGCAAGAACGCATCGCCGTTTGCTTTTCCCTTTCGTCGACACCGAGGCGGTGCGCTAGACAATGCCGTTGGCAAGATCGCGCCGGCCAGCGGCCGCGATTTGATGAAGATAGTTGCAGGCGCCAGGAACACGCCGTGGACGCGTTCGATCTTGACTCCCTTCGCCGGGCCTATGCCCAGCACGTCTATTTCAATTCCGGCGCCGACGACCCGCGCCTTGAATCTGCGCTCGCCGAGGTGCGGCGCGAAGACTTCATCGGTCCCGGGCCTTGGGACGTGCCGGTGCTCGGCGTCCCGGGCGGGAACAACTATCGTCGCACGCCGGACGACGATCCCCACTGGCTCTACCAGGACGCCCTGATCGGCCTGATCCCGGGCAGGGAACTGAACAACGGCGTGCCGTCGTTCCTGACCTTCCTGGTATCGCTCGGTCGGGCCGCTGAGGGGGAGCACGCGGTCCATATCGGCGCCGGCGTCGGCTACTACACCGCCTTTCTGGCCCGCCTGGTTGGCGCTGGCGGCCAGATAACCGCCATCGAATACGAACCTGACCTGGCGGCTCGCGCCGAGCGAAATCTCGCACCCTACCCCCAGGTACGCTGCGTCCACGGCGACGGGTCGAGCCATCCCTTGGAGCCGGCCGATGTCATCCTGGTCAACGCTGGCGCATCACGGCCGCTCGATCTGTGGCTCGACGCGCTGAACGACGGTGGCCGCCTCATCCTGCCCCTCTGCACCAGCTTCAAGATGCCATCGGGCGCGCCGATGACCCGCGGCGGAATCTTCCTGATCGAACGGCGCGGTGACGACTACGCCGCGGCCTATAAGTCGCCGACCGCCATCTATCCGTGCTTCGGAGCGTCCGATCCGGAGTCGGAAGCTGGCCTCAAGGAAGCGTTCCGCAAGGGTAGCCCCGAGAAGGTTCGCCGGCTCTACCGATCGAATGATGTTCCCCCCGAAGTCTGCTGGGCGCGTGGGGTGGGTTGGGCGCTGGGTTACGAATAGGCGGCGAATGGCCCGGCTTCCGGTCGTGAGGCCAATGTCGGCTCTCCAGCCAACCCAGTCTTCGGGAAGGTCAGCTGCCTGGAAACTGACGGCGCCGCGGACGTGACGTCTCCGCTTCGCCGCCGTGTCCGCCGCCGTCATACGCCGATGACCGGAGCTGGTGGCCTGGAGACCGTCCGCTCTCCCGCGTAGAAGGGGTCAAAGCGGACGGCACATCGTCGACCTGACCGTCACATCGTAGAGGCGGAGCAGATATGGCAGGGCAAACCTGGGATCGAGTGCCCATCGACGCTCAGAGCATCGAGGCGCCGCTTTCGGGCGCCGCTATCTTCCTGGTCGTCGAAGTTGTCGACGGCGAAGAGGCGATCGGCAGCGTCCGTGCTTCGCTCGGCGGCCTTGATGATCTTCTCAAGACGGTGGGGTTTCGTGATCTTGATGGCAAACTGTCCTGCATTGCGGCGATCGGGTCTGCTCTGTGGAGTCGGCTTGACTCTTCCGGTCGGCCAGCCGAACTCAGGCCTTTCTCCCAGATAGACGGACCGGCGCACAAGGCGCCCTCAACCCCAGGCGATTTGCTTTTCCACATCCGGGCTGAGCGCCCCGACCTGTGCTTTGAACTGGCAAAGCTGCTGCTCGACAGGCTCGGCGATGCGGTGCGGCTCGTCGATGAAACGTCCGGCTTCCGTTATTTTGACGCAAGGGACCTCCTGGGCTTCGTCGACGGGACCGCGAACCCGGCCGGCCTCGACATTCCGGATGCGGCGTTGGTGGGAGACGAAGATCGTGAATATGCCGGCGGGAGCTATGTTGTGACTCAGAAATATCTGCACAATCTGTCTGCATGGAATGCGATCGGCGCTGACGAGCAGGAGAGAATCATCGGCCGCACCAAAGTCGACAACATCGAACTCGACGATGAGAAGGCGGTTCGGAAGTCGCACAAAACGCTCGCGACGATCATCGACCCGAAGGGGATTGAACATGATATTCTTCGGGACAACATGCCATTCGGCAGTCCAGGTCGGCGTGAATTTGGAACTTATTTCATAGGATATTCCCGCCACCTGTGGGTAATCGGGAAGATGCTTGAGCGCATGTTCGTGGGTGAACCGATTGGCGCCTACGACAGACTTCTTGACTACTCAGTGGCACAAACGGGCACGACGTTCTTCGCCCCCTCGCGATCGATGCTGGCAAAGCTGGCGAACGGGGGTTCGTCATGATCACCGAAGGCAGCGCGCTCACTCGTGGCGAGGCCGTCTGCCAACGGAGAGGTTCGAGTCCTCTATGGGACGCCACCGTGTAGCGCGCCGAACGGCCGCCAGTTTCCGGTCGAGCGTGACCAGCTCGGCGCCGAGCGTGCGGGCCGCCCCGTTCACCGGTCGCCCAACGCTGGCTATGCCTTCGCCTTCCAATCGGCCAGGACCTTGGTCTCGCGCTCCGGAGTGAGGCCAGCGCGGAGCTTGGCCTGGCGGTCGTCCGGCTGCATCCTGAACCAGGCCAGGGTGTCGGCGGCCGTGCTCGAAAGCGGTCGGAAGGTCAGGCCGGCGGCGAGCGCCCGGACGATGCTGCGCTTATGGAAGCCGGCGGAGTCGCCCGAGGCGGGCACCCAGACCGGCATGTCGGACCAGGCCCCGACCTTTTCCTTGTCGAGGAAGTTCGCCGGGACCCAGACGAGCTCCGGATGGGCGCCGACGCCGCGCCCGACGTCGGCCAGGAACCGCTTCATGGTAATCGGCCTTGCCGGCCCGGTGGCGTTGAACGTCCCGAAAGTCCGCGCCTCGGCCATGCGGATGGTCCATTCGGCCAGATCGCGGGCGTCGATGAACTGAACCGGGTCGGTCCCGTCGCCGGGGGCCAGAACCGTTCCGCCCCGCGCCAGCCTCACCGGCCAGTAGGTGAAGCGATCGGTCGGGTCGCCAGGGCCGACGATGAGGCCCGGCCGGATGATGGTGGTTTGCTCGCCGAACTGCTTGCGCGCCTCGGCCTCGGAGAGGGCCTTCAGAGGGCCGTAGAGGGCGCCGACGTCGGCCATCAGGCTTTTTGTGGTCTCGGCCATGGCGTCCTTGCCCGTGTAGGGGGCCAGGGCGGCGCTCTCGTCGGCCGGCTTGTCGTTGGCGGCATAGACCGAGATGGTCGAGATGAAGATGTATTGGCCGACCTTGCCCTTCAGGGCGGCCCCGGCGTCGCGCACCCAGAACGGCAGGGTGGTCGGGTTGTCGATGGCGACGTCCCAGGTTCGCCCCGCCAGGGCCTCGAGGTCGCCGGTGTTGCGGTCGCCGAGCAACTCCTCGACCGGCCCGGGCCAGGCCTCCTTCTGTTTCCCGCGGTTGAACAAGGTCACCTGGTGGCCGCGCGCCAGGGCGTAGCGTACCTGGTTGGGGCCGATGAAGCCGGTGCCGCCGAGGATCAGGATCTCGAGGCGGCGCGGCGGCCGGCCGGCGGCCAGGGCGCCGGCTTCGGATAGGGCCCAGCCGCCCAGGGCGGCGAGCGCGACGTCGCGGCGGGTCGGGCGCATGCGCGTCTCCATGGAAACAGTGTCCGGCGAGGCTAGTCCGAAAACCGGATGGAATTTCAACCCGGAGCGCGTCCGAAAAAATGGGAACTACTCAAGAACGCGTTCAAAAGTTTTGAGTCGCGAGCACGATTCAACGATCAGGCGATCTCGCTTGATCGCATCGTGCTCTAGGCGGCGGTCCGGGTGCTGTCGTCGCCGTTTTCCGTCCGCGCCGGTTCGACGCGCCGGACCGGGGTCCGCCAGAACGGCGTCCGCGAGAAGCCGGCCGCGGAAGCGCGTTCCATCGCCGGCACCTCGCCCCACAGATCTTCGACTTCGTCGTCTTCCTCGATGCCGTTCACCAGGTCGATGAAGCGCAGCATCATGGTGGCGAAGAGCGCGAAGATGAAGAACACTTCGGCCAGTTGCGGGGGCGAGACTTCGGCGCCGAACGGCCGCCAGTCCCAGGAAAGGCCGATCAAACCCAGTTCGTCGCCGAACAGGAAAATGGCGCCGAAAGCAGCGGCCACAGCGGCGACGATGTTCGCCCGGGTAGCGTTGTTGAAAAGGCCCGCGGCGACCGCCACGGCATAGAACACCGCCAGCGCGCCCTTGAGCGCGAGATCCGAGCGCAGGAAGAAGCCGTGCGCCAGGGCGTCGGAGTCGAAGGCCAGAAGGCCGCCCATCGCGATCGCCATGGTCAGTCCCACGCCGCCGGAGAGGACCAGGGTCAGGTCGAGCGACAGCCAGCGGCGGAGCTTGCCGCCCAGCCACCACCGCCAGGTCAGGGTCCACAGCGCCAGGGCGATCGGAATGAGGATGACGTTGCGCAGGATGCCGTGAGCGCCGATCCCTTCGACCGGCGTCAGGTAATAGAGGCACTCGTTGGCGTGGATGAGCGCCGTCGCCGCCAGGGCCGAGATCAGCCAGCGATAGGCGGCCTCGTTCGGCTTGATCGCCAGCAGTGTCCCGGCGGCCGCGGCCAGGATCAGGAAGGCGAACATCTCGATGAGATCGACCGCGTGGGCGGCGAACACGGCCCCGCTCTGCTGCTGGAAGACGGCGGTGACATCGTCGCGCAGGCCGAAGATCGGGGCCGCCCTGAGGCCGCCGCCGGCCTCGCCCACGAGTTCGGGGGGCGACCAGGTGCGGATGGCGATGACCAGGGTGCGGGACGTTCCGGCCTGCGCGTCCGGCGGCACCTCGAATAGGCGCGGCAGGGTGCGGTGAGCGGTTGGCCGGCCGGGACTGAAGTCACCCGAACCGCCGAGCAGCTCGCCGTTGACGAAAAGCTGGTAGGGGCCGTCGGCGCTGGAGGGTCCGGCGATGGCCAGCGGAGCGTCGGTGTCGACCTTGACCGTCATGCGGTACCAGGCGACACCGACGTAGTCCTTGTCGCCGTGAGCGGTCCAACCGGCGGTGAGAGGCGGATTGCCCGGCCCGAGCCGGCCTTTTGGCGGTGCGGCGGTGAGGTCGATGTTTCCCCAGGTGGAAACGTCCGTGGCCGTGTTGGACCAGCTGGGATCGTCGCCGGTGCGGAACTTCCAGGGGCCGTCGAGGGCCACGACCGCGGGACCGAGCGTGATCGGCTGGGCTTTGACCGCCTGGGTCTTGATCGCTCTTGACGGGATGGCCGCAGTGACGGCCGACGCGAATGCGAACGCCGCCAGGAGGATCGCAAGGGGCGTCAACCCCTTGATCCAGGCAAGCTTTAGCGTTCTCGCCATCGAACCCCCAAGTCTGGTCCGCGGCGGCGCAGTCCGGAACGGAGCGGAGCGACGCCTGAGCGCCGGTCCTTACCGCATCAGGACGTCCAACGCCGTGCGGGCGAGCACTCGCGTGCCCGAATTGTCCGGCGCCGCGTCGGCATTACCGATCCCGTCAAGATTACGCTTGAATACGCCTTGGCCAATGGACGCGAGCCTAAAAATGGAAAACGCCAAGTAAAATTCGAAGTCCTTTACTGCCTCACGACCGGTCCGAACGCAATAGGCTTTGACATATTGCGATTCAGTGGGGATGCCGGCCGCTTCCAGATCGACATCCTTCAAACTACCCCAGCTTTCCGAGTTGGAATGATAGAGGATGCAGTTATAGGCGATGTCCGCCAGGGGATTTCCGAGGGTGGATAGCTCCCAATCGAGCACCGCCGCCACCCTCGGCACTGTCAAATGAAACATAACGTTCTCAGGCCGGTAATCGCCGTGGACGATGGTCGTGGTCTCATCGAGCGGAATGCGCGGCGGCAGGTCGGTGATGAGCCGCTCCATGTCCGCGATGTGCTCGGTTTCGGCCCCGCGATACTGGCGCGTCCAGCGGGCGATCTGACGCTCGAAGTAATTTCCGGGCCGGCCGTAATCCTCGAGGCCGATGGCGCGCCAGTCGGTCTGGTGGAGGCGGGCCAGGGTGGCGTTGAGGTCGTCGTAAAGAGCGGCGCGCTCATCGCGCGCGAGGCCCGGCATGCGCGCGTCCCGGAAGATGCGGCCGGGCGTGAAATCCATGACGTAGAAGGTCTGGCCGATGACGCTCTCGTCCTCGCACAGCACGCGCATCTTCGGGACGGGAAAGCCGGTCTCGCCCAGCGCTTTCATCACCCGGAACTCGCGGTCGACCTGGTGGGCGCTAGCCAAAAGTTGGCCGGGCGGCTTCTTGCGCAACACCCAGCGGCGGTCGTTGTCGTCGCACAGGAGGAAGGTCGGATTCGACGCCCCGCGCGTGAACTGCGAGACCGTCAGCGGGCCTTCGAGGTCATCGAGCCGCGGCGCCAGCCAGGCCCTCAGGCGTTCGACGTCGAAGCGGTTGTTGGCGCGCACATCGCCGATGTTCGGCGTCGCGGGGTCGACCATGGTCATGTCGTCAGAAACCCCGACACGACGACCCGATCAAGCATAGATCGCGCCAAGGCGCTGGGCGAGCGCCGCCATCATCTCGCGCAATTCGGGGCCATAGAACCTCGACCCGCGCCTGCGCGGTTTGTTTATCCGCAGATGGCTGCAGATGAAGCTCAACATCTTCCGCTCATCCTTGAGGCCGAGCGCCCCCGGGTCCGGCCGAAGGCCGGCCCGAGGATAAACTCCGCGAGGCCATCAAGGACCCAGGCTTTTTATGAAGGTCTGAACTCTACGATAAAACACCTGGATCCTGGATCTCGCCGCTACACGCGGCTCGTCCAGGACGAGCGGAGGAGGGGTAGGCATTCGAGATCAGCGGCGCGCCGCAGGCGCGCGGCTAAATCAATCTGCGTAGATCTGCGTCATCTGGGGGATGACAGAATATCTGCGGTCATTTGCGAAAAAAACGCAGTCGCGGACGCGGGCCGGCGGGACCCCGGCGCTCCGAGCTCAAACAACCACAAGGCGAACGCTCAGGACGGCGTCGGCGCGGGCGGTTGGCCGATCGGCGGAGGCCCAGTGGGGTTGGCCGGGTTCGGGACCACCGGCGCCGGCGCCGGCGGACCGGCCGGGATCGGCCCGTGCGGCAGGCGCGGCAGGGCGGCGCGCATGAAATCGCGCCACAGTTCCGTCGGCACCGTGCCGCCGGTGATCCCCCGCATCGGCGCATTGTCGTCGCGGCCCATCCATACCACGGTGGTGAGGCCGCCGGTGAAGCCGCAGAACCAGGCGTCCCTGAAGTCGCTGGTGGTGCCGGTCTTGCCGGCGAGATCATAGCCGGGGATGGCGCCCCTGGCGCCGGTGCCGGAGGCGATCACCTGCCGCAGCATGCCCAGCATCTCATCGAGCGGCGGGTTCTGGATCACCGGAACGGGCGCGGCCGGCGCCCGGCGCCAGACGATGCGGCCCGTCTCGGTGCGGATCCGCTCGATCCCATAGGCCGAGACGCGGTTGCCGCCGTTGGCGAAGGCGTCATAGGCCTGGGCTACCTCCAGCGGCGTCAGCTGGCTGGTACCGAGCGCCATGGCCGGATCGGTATTGACCGGCGAGACGATGCCGAGGCGCCGGGCCGTGGCGGCGATATTAGGCCGGCCGATCTCGTCGGCCAGGCGCGCGGCCACGGTATTGACCGATTGGGCCAGCGCCGTCGTCAAGGTGATCGGCCCCAGGAAGCTGGGCTCGAAATCATGCGGCGACCAGCCGTCGATGGTCACCGGCTCGTCGACTTCGATGGTCTCCGGCGTGCGGCCGGCCTCCATGGCCGTGAGATAGACGAAGGGCTTGAACGCCGAACCGGTCTGGCGATGGGCCAGCGTCGCCCGGTCATAGGTGCTGGCGTCATAGTCCACTCCGCCGATGAAGGCCCGAACGCGCCCTGAGGGGTCGACGGCGACCAGCGCCGCCTGGCTGGCGCCGGCCCGGGCGAAGCGATCGACCACGGCCCTGGCGGCCGCTTCGGCCTCGGCCTCGGCCGCCAGATCCAGGGTCGTGTCGACGATCAGGTCGGTCCGCAGCGGGCCGACCGTCTTGCGCACGGGCCCGTCGATCCAGTCGACGAAATACTGCCCCCCCGCGTTATGGGCGCTTTTCCACACCTTCGCCGGCCGGGCGAGGGCTCTGGCCCGCTGCGCCGGGGTTATGGCGCCGCTCTGGACCATGGCGTCCAGCACCAGGGCGGTGCGCTCGGCGGAGCGCTGCGGCTGGCTCACCGGATCGTATTCGGCGGGCGACTTGGGGATCGCCGCCATCATGGCCGCTTCGCGCAGGGTCAGAAGCCTCGCCGGCTTGTTGAAATAGCGCTCTGACGCGGCCTCCAGGCCGTAGGCGCCGGAGCCGAAATAGATCCGGCTGAGGTACATGCCGAGAATCTGTTTCTTGCTGAAACGCCGCTCGAGCTCGGTGGCGTAGACGATCTCCTCGCCCTTGCGCTCGAGCGTCTGGCTCGAGCTGAGGAACAGGTTGCGGGCGAGCTGCTGGGTGATGGTCGAGCCGCCCTGGGCGGTACGGCCCTGGGTGATGTCGGCGACGAGCGCGCGGGCCATGCCCAGCGGATCGACCCCGCCATGCTCGTAGAAGCGCCGGTCCTCGATGGCGACGAAGGCCGCGGGGACGTAAGGAGGTAATCTGGCGATATCGATCGGCGGGCCATAGCGGCCGCCGCGCACGCCGATCACCGCGCCGGTGCGGTCGAGGTAGGTGATCTGCGGATCGCGCCGGATCGGCGGCAGACTGGGGATCTCGGAAGTGAAGGCGGCCATGCCCGTCGAGAGGGCGGCGATGAAGGCGAGCAAGACTTAAAAGCTCCGGGACTTAAGGCGTCGTGTGGGGCAACGCGAATTCGCCTGGGAGTCTGTGTCGATTGAGCGGCCCGAGCCAACATAATTCGAGGTAAGGTTCGGTATTATGGCGCAAGCGGTGGAAGCATAAGGCGCTGTTTCACCCCACCTTTTGGGGATGACAAAGGCCCGTCGCCCTAACCTCTATCTCGTGATGGCGCTCAAGCGCCGATACGGCCAAGCCAAGGGCGCGGGGAACGTCGCCGACGTGGAGCACTTGGGCGCGGTGGTCCTTATGTTCGAGCCAGGCGCGGACCTGGCCGCGATTGCGCCTATACAGCCCTACAAGGCCCACAGAGAGCGTTGGAGC
>DASXCH010000060.1:0-37284 GCA_036491275.1 Caulobacteraceae bacterium | reverse complement strand
TTACACTCGTCACGGTGGCTTTCTTCATAAATTACCCCGGACGAATATCACCAGACTCCTTATACATGTTGACGCAGGCCGCACACCCAGCAGTGCTGAATAACTGGCACGAACCCATCACCACGTCGTTTTGGATAGTATTCGATCCTATACTTTTACCACCCGCCGGAGCGCTACTTGTTCAGTCGCTTATCTTATTAGTTTATCCATCCATTATGCTTGGTCGATCGACTATTTCATTATTTTCTGCCGGATTGCGCTCACCCCACTTCGAACCGGCGCTCTTCCATATAGTATATAATTCCATATTAATAGCTGCATTAGTTTGTCTGGCCGGAACGATCCTGAAGGATGTTGTTCTTGCCGGACTAATTATGTGCATTCTTGCCGTTGTGGATGCGAGAGAGTTAGAATATACAAAGCGTGTGAGAATATCATTGGCATTTATATTATTAATTCTGGTATCTCTTGTCAGGCCCACTAATTTTGTAATTTTAGCTGCAGTTCTATGTACTTGGACATACATTTATGTCAAAGCTTGGTCTAAGAGAATATTGGTAACAATCGCGATCTGCCTGTTCTCAGTTGCACTAATCCCGGCTGAAAAGATTCTAGATCGTACCGTCTTTCATGCACAGGACGGACACGCAGACTCATCTCTTATAATCTTTGATGCGGCCGGCATTTCAACATCTATTCACAAAGACATTTTTCGTGAGCTGCCTGGCTGGCCCTCCGACAAACTTCTCCCTCCGTGGCGGTGCTATTCGCCGATCAGCTGGGGGCAGTTTGGGTGGGGTGACTGCGAGCACTATTCAACTGCATTCTTAAACCTAAAACTAAACGACCTAGCTTGGTGGATTGAGATAATCGCGAAACACCCAGTTGCTTACGCCGAGCACCGGGCGAGGTTCACGTATGCTCTCTTTGCCGACACATATCCACTCGCCTCCTTTCACAATCCTTATGCGTTAAATGTTAACTCTCGGCTGATCGATTACGGCCAGTACACGCTCGGGTATGACATGCGAGATCGCTTCCAGCTTTGGAGGCCAAGCATCGCCGAATTGCCTTTTGAGTGGGTGGCCGCCATCTTATTTTCTAGGCCGATGTTGCTGGTGGTGTTGGCTATTTTCTTGACTGGAGTCAGCAAGGCGGTGGCCGATTGGCGCGCCAGGCAACAGGTTGATCAAACCGAGGTGACAGCCTTAGCCATGGGTATCGCCAACCTCGTCATGTTGGCCGTCTTCGGAGTAGGCGCAGACACTCGATTTCTGCTTCCGAGTTTTCTTTGCGCCTATGTGGTCGCCATAAGACGAACCCTCCCGAAGAGGGCGCCTCTGTTTCAGGTCGCGAGCGCGAACTCCTTGTCACCTGGCGGAAAGCGCTCGAGGTCGTGACATGACACCCGTTTCCACTTCAGTCCCAACGAGGGTCCGGGGGTGATCCGACAATTTGCCGGACTCTCGCCCGGCCCGGTCTGGGTCATTCCGTTAGTCAGGCTCACGCGGCTCGCGCCATGGGTCATATTTGCCATCGGTGTCGAGATTATCTGGATCCCGCCGTGGCCACCCATGGCCGATCTGCCGCAACACGCCGCCCAGGCCGGCCTGCTGAAGGACCTGATCCTGGGTCGCTCGCCCTGGGCGAACGAAGTCCGCATCAATCTCTTCACGCCCTATCTCATTGGCTATGCCCTGGCCACGCCACTGGCGATGGTCATGCCGATGGCGGCGGCGCTCAAGACCGTTCTGACCGCGGCCTACGCCGCCTTCGGAATGGTTGGGATGGCGATCGCCGAGGAACTCGGCGCCTCGCGGCGGCTCGACAGCTTCTACTTCGTGAGCTTCTTCGGTTTCGCCTACAGCTGGGGTCTCTACACATTCCTGGTCGCGGCGCCGGTGGGCCTCGCGTTCATCTGGCTTTCGATGATCTACGCCAAGCGCGGCGGCGTGTGTTGGGGCCTGGGGCTGTCGGCGCTCGGCATCACGTTGCTCTTTTCGCATGGCCTGGTTTTTCTTCTCAGCCTGCCGGTTGGCGCTTTAATTGTATTGGTTCGAACTCCGCAGATCCGACGGGTCGCCGGGCGCTGCTGGCCGTTCGTCCCGCCCGTCGTGGTGGCGGCTCTGATTTTCCTCGTCATGCAGGGGACGGAACCGGAAGTGGCCGGCGCCCTCGCTACGCGGGTCGACATGGGGCCGGTCGTCCTTCGCATCTTCCGGTTCGTCTGCGGGGCCTTCGGCTACCCCGGACGAGTCCCCATAGTCTGCTTCATCCTGCTGGTCGCCGCACCATTCCTTGGCGGCCTCAGACTGGACCTGCGACGTCGCGAGAGCCTGGTCATCGCCCTTGGCGCGATCGGGACGGCGGCGCTCGCACCTGACTGGTTTTGGGGCGTTCTGTTTGTCCAGCCGAGGCTGACCCTTTTCCTGCCGCCGGCCTGGGCCTGGTTGTTCAGCGAATCTGGCGCGCCCGCACCTCTGTCTGGTCGACGGCTCGACGTTGTGGCTTCCGCCGCCGGCTTTCTCGCGCTCGGTCCACATCTTTTCCAGGCCGTACGCTTCGCCGCTGAAACGCGAGATTTCACGGCTGTTCTGGAAGCGGCCAAACCTGGTCGACGGGCGGTTGGACTGGTATTGGATCTGCACACCGCCACAGGCGTCGATCCGGCGGTCTACGAATATTTCCCATCCTGGTACGGGGCCGATAAGCACGGCTTCGTCGACTATAGCCTGGCCGAGTTCCACTCCGAGGTCGTGCGCTTCCGCGCCGAGCCGCCAGTTTACGCCGCCGGCATTCTGCCTCTCGAAGCATCCAAATTCGATTGGGGGCGGGACGGCGGCTCGCGCTATGATTACTTCTTCGTCCGCAGCGCCGGACCAATTCCCGCCCGCTTGTTCGGCGGCGCGCTCTGTCCGCCGAGGGTCGTCGCCGAGAAGGGCGAGTGGCGCCTGTTCGAACGAGGCGACTGCGCAACCATGAGTCGCATGCCATGACCGAGACGTCCGAATATCAGGGCGGCGAACTTGAACTCTTCGCGCACGCCCACAGCTGGAAGCGCTACCTCGCCGGCCGGATGTCGCCCTATCTCCGCGGCACGTTCGCCGTTGTGGTTGATGCCGATCTCGGCGACCACATAGCAGGGATGGCACGCGCCGACCGGCGTTCCGCCGATATTGATCGGGTCCCCGATCTTACCCTCACTAATCCGAAAACCCTCCGCCTCGCCCCCGAACCTGACCTGAAGCGCTCAAGAATTGCTTAAGCCCAGGCCCTGGCGGCCCGGGCTCATGCTCGAAATTGAGCCGCTCGCGCTCGATCGCCCAGGGACGCTTCTGGAGCTGGGTGTGGATGGCGCCGACGTATTCGCCGAGCATGCCCATGAACAGCAGTTGCATCGAAAAGCCGAAGAAGAGGCCGATGACCAGGGGCGCGACGCCCACCTGGAAGTGGCTCCAGAACAATATCTTGTAGATGAGGAAGGCGAGGCCCACGAGGAAGGAGACCGCCGCGCCGACGAAACCGGCGATTGTCATCAGCCTGAGCGGCACCTTCGAATGGTTGATCAGCCCCACCAGCGCCAGATCGAACAGGGTGAAAAAGTTGTTCTTGGTCTTGCCCCGCAGGCGCACCGGCTGGTCGTAAGGGATGGCTTTGTGCGGAAAGCCGATCTCGGCGATCATGCCGCGGAAGTAGGGTAGCGGATCGCCCAGCGCGATCACGTGGTCCACGACCTTTCGATCGAATAGTCCGTAGCCGGTGAAGTTCTCGAACGTCTCCATCGCGGCCAGTCGACTGATGATCCTGTAGTAGGCCTTGCGCGCCGCAAACATCACCGGGTTTTCTGCGCTCGACCGCTTGATGCAGAGGACCATCGCGTAGCCCTCCTCCCAGCCGGCCAGCAACTGCGGAATCAACTCCGGCGGATCCTGGAAGTCGGCCACGACGCCGATAACCGCATCGCCGCGCGCCTGCGATAGCGCGTGCATCGGAGATGTTATGTGGCCGAAGTTGCGGGTATTGACGATGACCTTGACGTTGGGATCGGCGGCGGCCAGGCGGCGGAGGATCGCCACCGTGGAATCGGTGGAGGCGTTGTCGATGAAGAGGTGCTCGTAATTGTAGCGGCCGACGTCGGCCATGATCTTGCGCACCCGCGCATAGAGCAGCTCGACGTTGGCCTCCTCATTGTAGCAGGGCGTGAGGATGGTGACCGACTTCATGGCCGGCCAAGTCTAGCGCCGAGAGGCGATTCGGCGCGACAAGCACCGGCATCGAAGGCTTATGAATTTCGCTGAACTTTGATTTTTGGCGGCTAACATCCGCCTATCTGATGGGGGGGCCATGCCGACGACCAGGACCGCGATGGTGACCGGCGGCGCCGGCTTCATCGGCTCGCATCTTTGCCGCCGGCTCCTGGCCGACGGCTTCCATGTCCTCTGCGTCGACAACTTCTTCACCGGAACACGGGCCAACCTCGCCCCGCTGAAGGACGACAAGGCCTTCGAGATCCTGCGCCACGACGTCACCTTCCCGCTCTATGTGGAGGTGGACGAGATCTACAATCTCGCCTGCCCGGCAAGCCCGATCCACTACCAGCACGACCCGGTGCAGACGACCAAGACCAGCGTCCACGGCGCCATCAACATGCTCGGCCTGGCCAAGAGGGTGAAGGCGAGGATCCTTCAGGCCTCCACCTCGGAGGTCTATGGCGACCCGGCCGTCCATCCCCAGACCGAGGACTATTGGGGCCACGTCAATCCGATCGGCATCCGCTCCTGCTACGACGAAGGCAAGCGCTGCGCCGAGACCCTGTTCTTCGACTACCGCCGCCAGCACGGTCTGAAGATCAAGGTGGCCAGGATCTTCAACACCTATGGCCCCAACATGCACCCGGCCGACGGCAGGGTGGTGTCCAACTTCATCGTCCAGGCCCTCAAGGGCGAGCCGATCACCCTCTATGGCGACGGCGCCCAGACCCGCTCGTTCTGCTACGTCGACGACATGGTCGACGCCCTTGCCCGCCTGATGGCGACGGCGGACGAGGTTACCGGGCCGGTCAACCTCGGCAATCCACATGAGACCAGCGTGCGCCAACTGGCCGAAGTCATCATCGACCTGACCGGCTCGAAGTCTGAACTGGTCTTCAAGCCGCTGCCGGAAGACGATCCGCGCCAGCGCCAGCCGGACATCTCTCTGGCCAAGCAGACCCTCGGCTGGACGCCGGCCACGCCCCTGCGGGAGGGCCTCGAGAAGACCATCGCCCATTTCGACGCCCTGCTCAAGACGGGGTGATCTCGATCACCCGGGCGATCAGCTGCGGCGCATGCGCCGCCGGAACGACCGTAGGCATGGAGCGGAAGCTGAGGAACTGGAAGAGGGCGATCGAGGCGAACATCAGCGCCTGGAACAGCAGCACCAGCAGCGAGACGCCGAGCAGCGAGGCCCAGCCCGGAATGGCGAGGCCGGTGAAAAGCTTGAGGCACACCACCACCAGGCCGGCGATGACGATCACTACGCTCACCGCCAGCGCCGCGCAGATGACGCGGATCAGCATCACGTCGATGTAGACCGAAATGGTTGATAGGCCGTGCGCAGCCAACGAAATGAAGTTCATCTGCGAGCGGCCCGCATAGCGTTCGCCCCGCGGAGTGGGAAGATTCACCGTCGGCAGACGTGAGCGCATGATCGCGGCGGCGAGGTTGTTCCAGGTCGCCGGGCTGTGGGTGAGGGCCGGCAGAAACCGCGCCGGGATCAGGCAGAAGTTGCCAAAGCGGATCGTGCGGCCGGTCAGGAGACGGAAAAGCAGCCGATAGACCCGGTACCCGGCCCGGAAGAGAAATCCCTCCGAGCGGCGCGACCGCAGGGCGAGGACGATGGCCGCGTCATTGTCGGTGGCGATCAGGCGGGCGGCGTCCTCCGGCCGATCCTCGCCATCGGCATCCATGACCAGGACGGAGTCGTATTCTGCGCGGCCGGCCACCGCCACAAGGCCGGCGGCGATCGCCCGCTGGTGACCGAGATTGGCGGCGAGTTGAATCACATGCACGCAGCGCACCGCGCCGTCGCCGCTCGCCGCGGACGAAAGCTCGGTCAGCGGCGCCGATGGAAACGAGCCGTCGTCGACCGCAAAGATGTCGATGCCACGGCCGCCGAGCGCCAGGCGGTCGAGGTCGGCGATCAGGCGCTGCAGCGACGCCCAGTCGTTGAGCACCGGCGCGACCACCGCCACCAACCTCGCGGATCCGGTCTCATGATCGGTCATTCAGCTCCCCAGAGCACGATGTTCCTAGGGAGTAGACGGCTTTGGCGAACCCCGATAGCCCAGCAGGAGCGCGAGGCGCGGGGAGTCTTCGGGGGATCTTCATGAGAGCGGCATTTCCGTCCGAAGCGAGTGGTCCGACAGCCCCAGTTCCGGTCCGCCGCGATTTCGCTCTCGGCGTGGCAGCCGCCGCGGTCGCTACGCTCGTCGCCGCCTCTACCCTGCTGGTCAGCCCGTCGTTCTTCCTCACCGACGACTACATCACCCAGTTCCGGCCAGCATTCCACGAGATCGCCCGCCTCCTCGTCCACGGCCAGTTCCCGTTGCTCACAGACCATCTGTGGAACGGCGGCGCCTTACTGCAAGAATACCAATACGCAGTGTTCAACCCGATTTCGCTGCTGCTCTACGTCATCATCGGCCAGTTCAGCGATATCTCAGCCGGCGCGGCGATCTATTCGCTCGCCCACATCGCAATTCTGGCGGCTGGGGTTTACGCCCTTTGCCGCGCGCTTGGGTGCTTGCCGAGGCACGCTTTCCTCGCCGGCGCCGTCGCGCCCCTGTCGGACTGGATCTTCTTCTGGGGGGCGGTCGACTGGATCCCGGCCTTGGTGAGCCTGGCGTGGCTCGCCTGGGGGTGGGCCCTGCTGATCCTCACCTGGCGGCGCCGCGCCTTCGCGCCAGCGGCAGCGGGGGCCGTGGCGCTGACCCTGCTTTCGGGTTGGCCGTTCGCCGACTTCGCGCTCCTCATCTCGGCGCTGGTGGCCGCCCGGGTCCTGCTTGTGGGCGGCTTGGCAGGCCGAATGCGGAAGGCGGCGTGGCCGGCGCTGGCGCTCGTCGCCGGCGGACTCTTGGCCATGCCGGCCCTCTTGCCGCTGGAGTTCTACGCGGCCTTCGCCCAGCGCCCGGAGGTGGAAGGCCACTGGGCCGCGGACCTCACCGGCCTCCTGGAATTCGGCATGCCGCTAGTCCGGGTCCGCTGGGGCAGTTTCAGCGCCAGCGAGTTCGAAATCGTCCGCCAGCCGATCGTCTACGCCGCGTGGTTTGCGCCACTGGCGCTGGCCGGGGCCAACTGGCGCGTGATGGCCGCCGACAGACGGGTGTGGATAGTTCTGGGCTCGGCGCTCGCCTTCGCCGCCCTGTCGATGATCTCGCACATCGGCCTGCTGCGCTGGATGTTCCGGCTGCTGCCCTACTACCAGCTGGCGGTGATCGTGGCGGCGGCCATGGCGCTCACCAAGTCCGACGAGGAGGGCGCGGCCTGGTCGTTCGACCGCCTAGCCCTGGTCGTCGCCGCCGAGGTGTGGCTGGCGTTCAGCCAGACCCGCTCGCTAGCCTTCGTCTACCTCGGCATAGCCTATGCCTTTGGTGTCCTCGCGTGGGTGAGCACGAGATTCGGCGGCCGCCGAGATGCACGCTGGACGGCCATGGCGCTGACCGCCTCACTTGGCGTCTTCGCGCTGACGGTATGGGATCTCGCCAAGGACGGCTACCCGACCTATCCGCAGGCATGGCGCTTTGCGTTGCCTGCGTCTTCACTCGTCTCGGCGAGCGCGACGGGGCCAGAACGATTATATGTTGTCCATCGGGCTGATGAGCGGACCGTCCCAGGTTCTGCATTCTGGGCCAACTATCAGGTAGACAACACCAATCTCTATCACCCCGGAGCCAGCATTGGCGGCTACAGTGCTATGCATACACCCGCCTACGATCCTTTGGTTTGTTGGACGCGCTCGAATGATCGCTGCAGCAACGTGGTCGTCAACGCCCTCGCGCCAATGCCACCCACCGGAAGGAGCCTCCTCGATCTCATGGGAGTAGGCGAGGTCGACTTTAAGCGGTCCAGCGATGCCGCGCAGTTTGCGGGGCATATCGTTGGCGGCTGGATCCGCAGTCCTTTACCAGATGGCGGCGCGCGGTTTGTCCGACCCTCCCGCGAGGGTCAGGTGACCTGGGCCTCGCCGGGCGCGGCCGGGATGACCCGCCAGGCCGGCCTCACGCATATCGTCATCGACTCGAGCAACAGCGCCGCCTCACCCGGAAAGCTGGTCGTCGCTCGGGCTTGGTATCCAGCCTGGCATGCCAGCCTGGACGGTGCGCCGTTACGCGTCGAACCCCTCGACAAAGTCCTGGTCGCTGTCGACCTGCCACCCAAGAGCCATGGCCAACTGGTCCTCAGCTTTTGGCCAGCGGGTCTGACGGCGGGGATCATCCTGGCGGCGCTCGGCGCCGTGCTTGCGATCATCGGAACGCTTTTCCCGGCCCGCCTTGAAGCGCTCGCCCAATGGTTCGAGAGCCGCCTCACCCGTCGGGGATCGGCAAACTTCAGCACAGCATGAAGCTGGCGGGGTTTGGCCGACGGCCAATCCCACCTATGGTGGCGCCATGCCCATCGAGCACATCCTGATCGCCAACCGCGGCGAGATCGCCATCCGCATCGCCCGCGCGGCGGCCGAACTCGGTATCGAAACCACGGCCGTATTCGCCGGCGGCGACGGCGCCTCCCTACATGTACGAGCCGCTGACAGATCCAAGGCTCTGCCGGAGGCCGGCGCCGCCGGCTATCTGGGCAGTGTCGGCCTGTCGGCCTGCCGGCCTCGGCGGCGAACAGGCTGGTGCTGCGTTCCGCGACGCCGAGCCTTCGGCAAATCCTCTTGTGGGACGGATGGATGGTTCCGGTCTCACGCCTGATCGATCCGCTCCTGGGGTTCAACCTCAGCAAATCGATCCTGTTCGTCTGGCGCAAGGCGTAAGCGAAACGGAAGAAATCCGGCGAATGTCGCCGCATGTTTTCTCGCCGTTAACGCTCTATCATCAGGCGCGCGATTCTATGATCCGGCATGGGGGCCGGTTGGAGGGGGCGCGGAATGAAGGTGGTGATCCTGGCCGGGGGCGTCGGCAGCCGTCTGGGCGAAGAAACGGCCGTGCGGCCCAAGCCCATGGTCGAGATCGGCGGGCGGCCGATCATCTGGCACATCATGAAGATCTATTCGGCTTTCGGGCTTTCCGACTTCGTCATCTGCCTCGGCTACAAGGGCTATATGATCAAGGAGTATTTCGCCAATTATTACCTGCACATGTCGGACGTCACCTTCGACCTTTCCGACAATTCCACCACCATCCACCAGAATTCCTCCGAGCCGTGGCGCGTGACCCTGGTGGATACCGGCGATGTGACCCAGACGGGCGGCCGGCTGAAGGCGATCGCGCCCTACCTCGAGGGTGAGGAGGCCTTCTGTTTCACCTATGGCGACGGGGTGGCCGCGATCGACATCGCCGCCCTGCTGGCGTTCCACAGGGCGCACGGCAAGCGCGCCACCATGACCGTCGTCGCCCCGCCGGGGCGCTTCGGAGCGGTGGAGACGGACGGCGACATCGTCACCCATTTCACCGAGAAACCGCCCGGCGACGGCGGTCGCATCAACGGCGGCTATTTCGTCGCCCACCCCTCGGTGCTCGATCTCGTCGACGGCCCCGACACCCTATGGGAGCGCGAGCCCATGGAACGACTGGCCCGGGCGGGCGAGCTGGTCGCCTACCGGCATGAGGGCTTCTGGGGGGCGATGGACACCCTGCGCGACAAGGCGCACCTGGAGGAGCTGTGGGCCGGCGGCGACGCGCCCTGGAAATGCTGGTGATGGGCCATCGGGCGGACCGTCCAGCGCTGGTCGGCGCGGGGGCGGAGAGATTGGCGGCAGGGAAGGATCGCATCGTCGTCACCGGCGCCGGCGGCTGGCTTGGCCTGGCGTCTCTGGAGATGCTGAGCGGTCTTCTGGGCGCCGATTTCCGCCGCCGTGTCGTCTGTTTCGGCACCCACGCGCGGACCCTGAAACTGCGCGGCGGAGTCAGGATCGAGCAGAGGCCGATCGCCGAGATGGCCGACCTGCCCCCGGCGCCCAGCCTCGTCCTGCATCTGGCTTTCGTCACCCAGGGGCCGGCCATGACCCTGGACCGGGAAGGCTATGTCGAGGCCAACCTGCGCCTTTCGGCCATGGTGCTCGCCGCCCTCGACCGCATCGGCGCGCGAGCCGTTTTCCTGGCCTCCTCCGGCGCGGTCCATGTGCGGGATCTGGGCGCCGGCCCCCAGTCCAAGGGCCTCTATGGCGCGCTGAAATACATCGACGAGGCGGTGTTCGCCGACTGGGCCGGCCGACGCGGCGCCACGGCGGTGATCGGCCGGGTGTTCAACCTTTCGGGGCCCTACATCAACCGGCGGTCGAGCTACGCCCTTTCCAGCATGATCGGCGACGCCCTTTCCGGCGCGCGGGTGAGGGTGCGGGCGGAGACCCGCGTCTTCCGCTCCTACGTGGCGATCGAGATCCTGATGAGCGTGGTCCTGGGCCTGCTCACCGAGCCCGCCGTCGGGGTCCGCCGCTTCGAGACGGTGGGCGGGCGCGTGGTGGAGATGGGCGATCTCGCCAAGCTCGTCGTCATGGTCCTGGGCGCGCCGGGCGTCGAGCGCTCCACCTTCGATCCGGCCGCGCCCGCGGACCGCTACGTGGGCAATGGCGCCGCCTTCGCCCCCCTGGTTCGGCAATACGGCCATCTGCGCCGCCCGCTCTCGACCCAGATCCGTCAGACCGCGGCGTTCATGGCCGCCTGGCCGCAGGACGCCTGATGCATCCGCTTGAGCGAATCGTCCGCTACTATGCCGTCGGCGGACTCAACACGGTCTTCGGCTTCGGCCTCTATTCGCTGCTGGTCTGGCTTGGCCTCAACCTCTTCGTGGCGCAGATCATCTCCTACCCGATCGCCGTGGCGTTCAACTATTTCACCTATAGCCGACATGTGTTTCCGGGCGAGAGCCGGCGGCCCGTCGCCTTCATCGGCGCTTACATCTACAACTATGTGCAGGGTCTCGTCCTGCTGGCGATCATCCACCCCTTCGTGGCCAATCCCTATGCTACCGGCTTCATCGGCGTCGTGATCAGCACGGTGATCAACTACTTCGTGCTGCGGCGGTTCGTGTTCCGGCCGGTGTCAGCGGAGTCGCCTCCCGCAACGCCCTCCGACACGGCCTCCTTGTAGCGCGCGATCTGGGCCCGGGTGACCTCGGCGATGGAGGCTGGATCGGCGGCCCTCGCCTTCCACCACTGTGCGGTGAGCGCCACGGCGTCGTCGATGGAGAGGACCGGGCGCCAGCCGAGACCCGTCGCCGCCTTGGCGATGTCCAGGCGGAGGACCTGGGCTTCGGGCAGGGGCGAGGGTTCGATCCCGATGGCCAGCTCCGCCCCGGCCGCCGCGGCGAAGCGCCGGGCCATGTCGGCGACGCCGATCTCGCTGTTCGGCCCCGGACCGAAGTTCCACGCGCCCTCGACCGGCTCGCCGGCCAGCAGGCCCTCGCCGAGCGTCAGGTACCCGCGCAACGGCTCCAGCACGTGCTGCCACGGCCGCACCGCGTCGGGATTCCTTAAGGCCAATGGGCGCCGGGCCTCGATGGCGCGGACCATGTCGGGGATCAGCCGGTCGGCCGCCCGATCGCCGCCGCCGATGACATTGCCAGCGCGCGCGGTCGCCAGCCGCACCCGGCCCTCGAGCGGAAAGAGGGTCTCGCGCCACGACCCGGCGACGATCTCGGCCGCCGCCTTGCTGGCGCTGTAGGGGTCGCGCCCGCCGAGCGCGTCGCCCTCGCGGAAAGCCTGGGCCTGCTCGTGGTTGTCGTAGCACTTGTCCGACGTGACGCAGACCACCGCCCCCACCGAGGGCGCGTTTCGGGCCGCCTCCAGCACATGGGCCGTCCCCATGACATTGGTCGCGAAGGCCGCCACCGGATCGGCGTAGGCGGCGCGCACGAGCGCCTGGGCGGCGAGATGGAAGATGATCTGCGGCTTCGCCTCGTCCATGACCTTCTCAACCGCCGCCGAATCCCGGATGTCGCCGAAAGTCGAAGCCATGCGGCCGCCAAGATCGAGGTCTCGGTAGAGGCTAGGCGCCTCCGGTGGGAGCGCCAGGCCGGAGACCTCGGCGCCTTCGCCCAGCAGCCATTCGGCAAGCCACGCGCCCTTGAAACCGGTGTGGCCGGTGATGAGGACCCGAACGCCGCGCCAGCCCGCGGAGGCGGTCCCTTTCTGGGCGCTCATCGCGCGCTTTTGCCGGCGCAGAACTCGGCAATGGTTCCGGCCATGTAGTCGATGGCGGCGTCGGTGAGGCCCGGATAGACGCCGATCCAGAAGGTCTGGCGCATGATCCGGTCGCTGTTGGCCAGATCGCCGCTGATCCGGAACGGGCGGCCGATCATGTAGGGCTGGCGGGTGAGGTTGCCGCCGAAGAGCAGACGCGTGGCGATCCGCCGGGCGTTGAGATGGCGAACCAGGGCGTCACGGGTGAAGGGCGCGGTTTCGCGCACGGTGAGGAGGAACCCGAACCAGGATGGCTCGGTCCCTTGCGTCGCCTCGGGCAGGATGAAGACGTCCTCGAGGGGGGTGAGCGCTTCCTTCAGCCGGCTGAAGTTGCGCCGGCGGGCGGCGACGAAGTCGTCCAGATGGTCCAGCTGCGCCAGGCCCACCGCCGCCTGCATGTCGGTGATCTTCAGATTGAAGCCGAGGTGCGAGTAGACGTACTTGTGGTCGTAGCCGTATGGCAGCTCGCCCAGCTGCCAGTCGAAGCGGCGGTTGCAGGTATTCTCCGCCCCCGGCTCGCAATAGCAGTCGCGGCCCCAGTCGCGGAACGCCTCCACAGCCCGTTTTAGCGCCGGGTTGGAGGTGAACACCGCCCCGCCCTCGCCCATGGTGATGTGGTGGGCCGGGTAGAAGCTCAGGGTGCCGGCCTCGCCGAACGTGCCGACATGCTTGCCGCCGATCGTCGCGCCCAGAGCGTCGCAGCAGTCCTCGATCAGCCACAGGTCATGCTTGTCGGCGAGGTCGGCCAGCTGATCGGCGCGGAACGGATTGCCGAGCGTGTGGGCGGCCATGATCGCCCGGGTTTTCGGCCCGATCGCCGCCTCCACCGCCTCGGGGGTGAGGTTGTAGGTCGGGATGTCGACGTCGACGAATACCGGCGTCATGCCCCACAGCATGGCCGGATTGACGGTGGTCGGGAAACCGGCGGCGGCGGTGATCACCTCCGCGCCCGGCTCGATCCGCCGATCACCCAGCAGCGGCGAGGTGAGCGCCGAGAAGGCGGTCAGGTTGGCCGAAGAGCCGGAGTTGACGGTGGTCGCAAAGCGGGCGCCGACGCGCCTAGCGAGCTTTTCCTGGAAGGCGTCGTTGAATCGGCCGGTGGTCAGCCAGAAGTCGAGCGCCGAATCCACCAGGCTCCTGATGTCCGAGGCGTCGAACACCCGGCCCGATATGGGCGCCGGCGAGCTTTCCGGATTGAAGGGGCCCTGGGCGTGGCGCAGGGCGTGGTACTCGTCGACGAGATCCATGATCTCGTCACGGACGGTGTCCAGCGTTCGCTCGGGCATGGCGAGAGTCGCAAATAGGTCAGCCAACTGATGCTCCGAGGATAACGCGGGGCGTGAAAGGTGCGTGACCTAACATTATCCTCAGCCTCGGGGGAGGCCTAGTTAAGGAGCCCCTGAGCGAGGTTGCCGGCGCCGAATGGTCCGGCCGCCGCTACGGGGCGGCCGTCCGCCGTCAATTTGGCGCCGGCGACTGACTTGCCGTCGATCCCGGAACAGCGGACCTCGATTTTTCGACTGAGCGCGAGCGCAACTCCGACCTGAAAAATTCCCGGGGCCCCACCTAGGATCGCATCGACGACACATTGCGAAGCGCTGGCGAACTCGATCGCTGGGCCCATCCCGCGCTGAGCGACGTTGCTGATTCGGTCGGCAATCCGGCAGTCCGAGGCTCCGTTCAGCACTATCGGCCGATTAAGATCCGTGAACAGGTTGCCAGTGGTAATCACACCGGATGCGCCGTCAACCATCAGGCCGACCGCACCGCCGCCGCCGCCGATCACCTCGTTCCCCAGCAATGAGACCGCTCCTCCAGGTCCGGAAGACGGTGTCTGCTCCACCAGGAAACCGATCGATCCGCCGGCGTGCGTAGGTGCGCAGTAGTTGTTGATCAAGGTGATGTTGGTGGCGGCGTTGCCGCGGCGGACAGTGACCCCAGTCTTCACCTGGTCAAGTACGCAATTGCTGACTCGCAGGTTTTCCGACGGATAGACCGTTGGGCTCTCGCCGTCGAAAAACATGCCGAACTCTATGGAGGCCGTTTCGAACGCGTCGATGAAAAGGTCGGTGCAGCCACTCAGCGTGCGGATGCCGTAGGTCGGGCTGGCGTGGACGCCCCCGTGAGCGCCGCACTTGTTGCGGATATAGATCGAGGCAAGGCCAGTGTTCATGCCGATCCGGTCGTTCGCATCGAGGAGGAAGCCGGCGAAATAGTCGTTTATCGAGGCCGCGCCGGGGTTCACCCGGGCCGCGAAGCATCGATCGAAGGCGCAATAAACTGCGCCGCAAAGGTAAAAGCCGTTTGTGCTTTCCAGCGACCAGACGTCGTGGATTTGGATGTTCTGGGAGAACTGCACGCGCAAACCCGACGGACCGCCGAAGCCGTCAGCGGGCGCACCGGGGGGCAGCGATCGGGCGCAGGTGATGTGGCCGAACTCGACGCGCGACAGGAAGGCGCTGACGCCGCCGCACGGCTGCCGATCGGGCCCGATCTGCACGACATCGAGGTCGTGGCTGTGGACGATAACCCGAGTAGCGAGATTGGGCCCTTGGGCGTTGACACCAATCCCGCGAATGACACGGCTGTCGGAATTGATCTTCCAGGTCGAGGAGACCCAGTAATCGACGGCCTGAAGCTCCGTGACCGGGCAAGCCTCCACGCAGGCGGTGAGCGCCGCCAGGCAGTCCGGCCCGGGAGCCGGTTGGCCCGGCAGCCATCCTTTGGCGCCCCACCACTCCGGATAGCCGATGCTGCAAAATCGCGGGTCTAAGCGGACGGCCCCGGAGCCTCGGAATATCTGGGCGAGCGGCGCTTCGAGGCCGGCGGCGAACGTGACGGTAGCGCCCTGCTCGATCAGGATCGAGGCGCCGGCTTCCATGCGAGCATGTGACGATAGTTCCAGGCTCGACGCAATGCGGCAGACCCCGGTTGAAACGAGGATTGGACCGGCGCGGGCAGCCTTTGCGATTGCCGCTGAGTCATCGCCCTTGCCGTCGCACCGCGCCCCCGCCCAACGCACGTCAATCGGACCGCTGTAAAAGCGACGCCAGAGCTGGCCGGCCAAGTCGATCACTTGGATAGTGTCGTCATCCGCGGCCTTTTCGCCAGGGACTCGGATGAAGACACCGCCGCCGCCATCTCCAGCCACGGTGTGACCCAATACGGCCGCCACCGACTCGGCGGAGCGCGCCGCACGCAGTTCAGCCAATGACTCGAAAGGCGACCCAAAACCTATCAATGGGTCCGCCTTCGACGCGAGCGGAGCGCCGATCATGTTCGCCAGAAGCACGCGTCGATCCATGCCCCAAACCTTCCAACCGATTTCCGCCGCCGAAAACGGTGTTCAGACCGTCTTTGCCTGCGGCGCGTGGCCCAGCATATCCTGAAGGTTGAGGGCGGTGAGACCGAACTGGATCAGGAGCATCAGGAACGGTCGCGTCAGTTGGCCGATCGCGACGCCGAACTGCGGCTCGACGATGCGCCCGCTCAGGAAGGCGCGTGTCGGTTCTGAGCTGACCGGCCAGAGCGCGAAGTCGAACGGAATGCACAAGAGGTAGGCAGCAATGAGAATCAATGGGCGCACGCGACCCCGCCACGGCTCCATGAACACCAGGAACAGAACAAACACCTCTGCGTAGCCTGCCGAACCTGTCGTGATGGTGGTCAGCGCCAACCCCGCCGCCAGGGCGGAAAACCGCGGGATATGGATACGATTTGGCCGCGCGCAGGCGATCAGGAAGCAGGCGGCGGCCCCAAACTGGGCCGTCCGTATGGCCACTTCGATAGACGCTCGAAGGATGGCGACCCCGACCGGCCCGAAACTGCGTGTGAATGAAAAGCCCGCCGCCGCCATGTGCGCCAGCGGCCAGAAGGACGAGGCATAGTAGAAGCTTGCCCAGTACTGCGACCCATCAGAGCGGCTGTGGCCGTAGAAAACGACGTTGCGGAGCAATTGGATGGGTGTCCCCGCCCCTTCCAGGATCAGGGTGACGAGATAGATCGCAAGGCCAGCGGCTCCGCATCCAAGGATCCAGGCCGACCGCCGGCCCGCGAAACGGGGGAGCGCGACAATCAGCAGATAGGGTTTGAAATTGAGGGCTAGCCCTGTGGCGAGCCCCCGGGCGATCGGCGAGCTGAGAAGAACTCCCTCAGCGAGGACGAAGACGGTAAAACACGGGATGACAAGGTTGCCGCGGTCGAGGGCGTACAGCATGGGCAGGCCAAGCGATACGGCCGCCGCACGCGCAGCGGCGTTCGGCAATCCGGCTCGACGGTATGCCAGCCAGACCAGCGGCGCATTCGCCAGGAAAAAGGCCGATAGCACGACGGACAACGGCCAATCGCAGGCCCGGCCCGACACCCAGCCCGCCGGCCACGATTGGGTGTAACAGCCCCCTAGGCTGAACAGCCGAACGAAGACGGGCGATAATGGCGGATAAATCTCCTTCCACAACGGGTAGCCGCCAGGGTGATGTGACCACCAGGCCAGCTGATATAGATCGCCAAAGGTTTCATCAGGCCGATAATGAAAAGGCTGCGGCAGATAGCCGAGCTGATGAAAGCGCCATAGGACCCAGCCGCCCGCGCCAATGACAAGAAGGGCGAAAGCTGTCTCTATCGTCCGAGCGCCCAATGACCTGGACAAGGAGCGCGGATCGGCCAACGCCATTCCAATCGCGCCAGTTCTCAGATCAGGGTTCACGAATACTCTCGACGGCGGACCGGGCCGAGCCTTACCGGCGCCCACAGTCGTCTGCAATCACCCTTCGGACCGAGGAGTGACGCAACGGAGCCTCACGACACATAAATTGAGCGGCTCCGCTTCCGCCTCCTCAAAGATCATGTTAGAGGCCAAGACGGTCGAAAATCGGCCATTATACTAGCGTTTGATGGCAACATCTGACTAGACGGGTCAGATGTTCTAAAGTGTAACGGTAAGCCGAAATAGTTCGGTAGGGGTGGATAATTGTACAATCCATGTTCGCTCATAGACTGCGAACGTACACTTGCGAGTCCCCGCCAGGACGCAAGCCCCTCACCTGCATGGACATATGATATGAGGGAATTGATTGAATGACGTCTGAGATATTTGATGAACTCTTTGTTCTGGAACTCGCCAACAATCACTGGGGAAGTCTCGGTCGCGGACTGAAAATCATCGCGGACTTTGGTTTGGTCGTCAGATCCAATAAAGTCAAAGCTGCCGTTAAGCTGCAGTTTCGCGATGTGGATACGTTCATTCACCGAGACCATCGTCATCGCCAGGACGTTCGTTACATCAAGAAGACTCTGACGACCAAGCTCTCTTGGGAAGACCTCGGCGCAATGGTCGAGGCCGTGCGGGCCGCGGGCATGATCACCATGACCACGGCGTTCGACGAACTGTCGGTCGACAAGGCTGAATATTTCGGCGTTGAAATACTAAAGATCGCCAGTTCCGACATCCGCGACCGTCGCCTGCTCAGAAAGATCGCTTCAACCGGCAAGCCGGTCATCGCTTCCACAGGCGGCTCGTCGCTGCGCGACATGGATGAACTCGTCGAGTTTTTCCGCGAACGGAGCATCCCCTTCGCGCTCAATCATTGCGTTTCGATCTACCCGTCAGAGGACAACGAACTGGATCTCAACCAGATCGACTTTTTGCGCGTCCGTTACCCCGACATCACCGTCGGATTTTCGACTCACGAGATGACCGACTGGTCGTCGTCGATGCTCATAGCCTACGGCAAGGGCGCGCGGACATTTGAGCGCCACGTCGACATCGATTTTGAAGGGGTCCCAGTTTCCCCATACTGCACCCGACCCCGCGAGGCGGACATCTGGTTCAAGGCCTTCAGGAAGGCCCAGGAAATGTGCGGCGGTTCGGGCGATCGCAAACGCGTGCCGCCGGAGAAAGAGGTCCACTACCTCGATCAGTTGGTGCGCGGGGTCTACGTGCGGCGCGACCTCCCCGCTGGTCATATCCTCAATGAGGACGACATCTACATGGCCGTACCGCTCAATCGCGGCCAAATCTCGGTCCGCGAATTCACCGGCGGCGAGAGATTGAAGACATCCGTCTTCCGCGACGAGCCAATCTACCTGAGAGACATCGATAGCGACTACGCCCGCGACCTGGTGCTGCAGCGTCTTGTCCAGGATCGGGGCGTTCCCGTCCAACCTCAACCAGATTCTCCCCCATTCAAGCTGGCCGCAGCGGAATAGCCCGCGCGCCCGCCCCTGGCCGCGATACCGCAGGCCGAGATCTTTCGAACTCGTGGATTCACCGTGCGCGTCGCCGACTACATCGCCTCCCGGCTCGGTGAACTGGGCCTGACAGACGTCTTCATGGTCACCGGTGGGGGGGCCATGCATCTCAACGACGCCTTCGGACGTCGCCCCGGATTGAGCGTCATCTGCCTGCACCATGAGCAGGCCTGCGCCATGGCGGCTGAGGCTTACGCCCGCCTCAGCGGAAGGCCGGCGATCCTAAACGTCACAACCGGACCAGGCGGGATCAACGCGCTGAACGGCGTTTTCGGCGCCTACACCGACAGCATTCCCATGGTTGTGGTGTCCGGCCAGGTGCGCCGCGAGACAATCGCCGGTAATTTTCCCATCGGCCTGCGCCAACTGGGTGACCAGGAGGTGGACATCGTCCGCATGGCGGGCAGCGTCACAAAATACGCTGTCACCGTCCAGGACCCCACCCGCATTCGTTATGAGATCGAAAAGGCGGCCCACCTAGCGGTGACAGGCCGTCCGGGACCGACATGGGTCGACGTGCCGATCGACATCCAGGGTACGTCGATCGATCCGGACTCGCTCGAGAGATTCGACCCGTCGTCAGAGCCCTATCACATTGCAACCGAGGCAAATCTCTTGGAAAGCGGGGACCTTCGGGCGGCCGCCCGCATTGTGATCGAGCGCCTGAAGGAGGCTCAGCGACCCTGCCTCCTGCCGGGGACGGGCGTGCGCATAGCCGGAGCGGCCGAACGGTTTCTGCGGATCGCCGAAATGCTGGGTGTCCCGGTGGCCAGCGCCTTCAACGCCCATGACCTCCTGGCCAACGGCAACGCCCTTTACGCCGGGCGTGCCGGCACGGTAGGCGATCGGCCGGGTAACTTCGCCGTCCAGAACGCAGACTTCCTGCTGGTCCTCGGCTGCCGGCTCAACATCCGCCAGATCAGCTACAACTGGGGCTCCTTCGCCCGTGCGGCCTATATCGCCATGGTCGACATCGACCGCGCCGAACTCGACAAACCTACACTCCAGATCGACCTGCCGATTCATGCAGATCTCAATGCCTTCCTTGACGCCCTTGAGGCCGAGATCGAGGGCTATGCTCCACCGCCCGCCCATACCGACTATCTGGCGTGGTGCCGGGCCCGCGTCGCCCGCTACCCCACGGTCCTGCCAGAGTACTGGCAGAGCGCGAACGGGGTGAATCCTTATTGCTTCGGTCATGCGCTCTTTGAGCAGCTGGACCCGGACGACGTGGTGGTCACCGGCGACGGCACGGCCTGCGTCGTCATTTTTCAATCCGCCACTATCAAACAGGGCCAGCGCCTTTTCTCTAATTCAGGCTCGGCCTCCATGGGTTACGACCTCCCGGCGGCCATCGGCGCCTACTATGGCAATCGCCAGGCGCGACGCATCGTCTGTGTCGCTGGCGACGGCAGCGTGATGATGAACCTGCAGGAGTTGCAGAGCGTTGTCGGTCTGGCTCTGCCGGTGAAGGTCTTCGTGCTGAACAACGATGGTTATCATTCGATCCGGCAGACCCAGCAGAACTATTTCCCGGACAACGTCGTGGGAGTGGGGCCGGAGAGTGGGGTGACTTTTCCCAACTTCGTCAAATTGGCCGACGCCTTCGGTCTTCCCAGCTGTCGCATCGAGAGCCACGACACCCTGGCCGAACAGATTCGCCAGACCCTGAACGGCACCGGCCCTCGGCTCTGCGAGGTCATGCTCGACAAATCCCAGCCCTTCGCCCCCAAGCTCAGCTCACGCAAGCTCGAGGACGGCGGAATGGTGACCTCGGCGTTGGAGGACCTTGCCCCCTTCCTGCCGCGCGAGGAGTTCGCGGAAAACATGATCATCCCGATTTCAGAGCCATGACCCCGGTCCCCCCGGAGCGAACCTCGTTCCGGCGCGGCGAGTGGCTTCAGGCCGGCTGAGGCAGGGCGCCGAAGGCGACCGGAACCGTCCGCTTCCGCGCCTTCCAGACGTCCCATACGGTCTGGGCGATCAAAGCGTATTCGATCAGAAGAACCAGCCCTGGACGAACCAGTTCGCCCAGGTTGACACCGACATTCCAGGATACGAAGCGATTGCTGAGGTAGCTCTGCTCCTCGCCGTGGCCAATGGCCACAAGCGGGAAGTCGGTCGAGACGCTGAGGAGATAGACGCAGACGAGCGCGGTGATCCTTGCCGGCCCCCGCCAAGGTTCGAATAATACCAGAAAGAACACGAAGATCAGGGTGTAACCGCCAGCGAGCGACGAGGTGATCACCAACAGTATGCTGAGTGCAGTCAGCCTGCGGACAGGCGCGGCGAACGGTCGAAACGCCGCCATTACGAAGCAGGCGAAGACGCCAATCTGCCCCGCCACGGTCACGGCTGGAAACCAGAAGAGCATCGAATCCACCGGCTCGGAACCGAGATAGAACATAAATGGGAATTGGGATTTCAGGGCCGTGACAACGCCGGTGTAGGACGGCTCGTAGAATGCATTCTGAAATTGCACGATGACCGAGAGATCATTGAAACCTGTAATATTTCTGATGATCTGTTGGAGACTGCCCTCGCCCTCTAAACAGAAGCTAACCAGATATATTGCGGATATTGCAATCGCGCAGCCCTCCAATGCAACCCAGCGACGACGCAGAAACTGGGGAATCAAAGTCAAAATCAAATAGATTTTGGAATTGACGGCCAAGGCGATGTTCAACCATTTCCAACGCGCCAATTTCAGAAGGTTGCCATGGCCTAATACAAATACTGTGAAGGTTGGGATGGCGAGTTGCCCTCGCTCGACGCCAAAAAGCATCGGCAAACCAAAGATGAGCGCGCCCGCGCGGATCCACGCCGTCGAGCGATTGTTCTTCAAGTAAGATTTGTATACGAAAATTGCATTAATAATGAAGAAGAATCCCATCTCCCATGGAAAGGCTTGATCACACTCTCTGGAGTATAATTTGTCATAAATGTTGCAAGACCAGGGCGTCATGAGCTTCATGAACACGAAAACAAAGGGTGGATATACCGATAAGTACTGATCATACGCCCCAGGATTGTGTGACCATACAGCCACGTTGAACCAGTCCATGAACGTATCGTTGGCGTCGATAAAATAGGGCTGCGGCAGCAAGCCCAGGGCCAAAAAATACCGGATCGTCTCCACGACACTGATAAGTATGGCCAGAAGGAAGGCGGCTTCGATCGCCCTTCCCCACCCCACGGACCTGAACCAGCCGATCACGATGCGCTCGCGCGTGTGGGCCTGAACACGAAGAACTTAAGTACGAAAAAATTGAGCATCGCGGTGGTCACGATGGTTCCCAAGCCAGCCAGGTAGGGTGAGCGGATGAAGATGTGCAGGATTGCAAGGCAGCTGACGCTCACAAGGTAGTTGAAGACGTAGGAGAGGCCGTAGCGCCCGATCGGATGATCCATGTTTCGGAAAACGTGCCGACGGAACATGAAATAGTTGAAGGTGGCCCCTGTGACATGTGCGATAATCTGAGCCACAAACAGGTTCAACCCGACGAAGACGAGCAGGGCATAGAGGCCAAAGCCGAACGCCGTGTTGATCGCGCCCACGCAATAGTAGCGCCAGATCTCAGCGAATCCTGACCGGTTCGCGCCCGCGAAGCTGCGAATCCTACTGGCTGGATGCCGGAAAATTGACCCGCTCCTTTTCAACCACCAGGGGCGCGCCGCGCACCGTCTTGGCGATCAGACCGACCTGTTCGCCAATTAGGCCCAAGAACACCAGGTTCACCCCAAAACAACCGCCGACCAGCGCCAGCAGAAAGGGCGTCCACGAGCCCCGGCCGACAATGATCAGCCCGATCCCAATCAAGAGCGCCAGGCCGGCGGCGGCAAAGACGAATGGCGATAGGTAGAGCGGCGCGCGAAGAAGCTGAGTGGAGGCGCTCGCCACGCCCGAAAGGCCGAAATCGATCATCGCGAACACACTGTTCTTGGAGCGTCCCGCGGCTCTCTCCGGTCGATCGAACGGGATGGTCTCCAGACTGAAGCCGCTCTCGACAAGCATACCGCGGAAGAAGGGCTCGGGATCTCGCCACTGCTTCAGACAGTCCACCACCGCCCGGTCGTAAAGGCCGAATCCGGTGACGTCGGGAAGCACCGGATGGTCGCCAAAGCGGGCGAGAAATCCATACCCCATGGCGCGAAACAGGCGCATGCCGGGGGACATTTTTTCGAACGCGCGCTTGCCCAGGACGATCTTAACCCCGGTCCGCCAACGCTCGATGAAGGCGCCGATCATCTGCGGCGGATCCTGGAAGTCGGCGCAGAGGCTGATCACCGCCGCGCCTGACGCCTGGTAGATGCCGTAGGTGGGCGAGCGCTTCTGGCCGTAGTTGCGATTGTTGACGATCAGCCGCACGGCCGGATCAACGGTGCAAAGGTCCTTGACCAGCTCGATCGTGCCGTCGGTCGAGCCGTTGTCGATGAACAGGATCTCATAGGAAACGACGTCCGACTTGGCGAGCTCGGCCTTGATGGCCTCGGTCAGGGGCGCGACGTTCTCAACTTCGTTCAGGCACGGAACGACAACCGAGATCTGGGGCGGATCCATCATGCTAACCCGGACGCCGGCTGCGCGCCCCGACCGCGTAGTATTCAGCCCCAATCGCCAAAGCGACAATCAGACAGAGAAGGCCGACGAAAACCATATTGTACTCTGGCTTCGGATCGACGAATACAGGTTGAATCGTCTCGACGTCTTGATTCGCCGACATCTCGTCGATGGTAAGCTCATCCATATAGCGACTGTAGACTTGATAGAGCAGTTGAGCGACGTTGACATCTCGCACGCGATCGTAATATTCCGTATTGGCGACGGCAACGCCGGCCAGTGCGCCGCCAGAAGTCTTCTGGGCCTGGGAGATCTGATTTCTCAGGCTGCCAATATCAGCCTGGATCACCTTGATCTGGATGTTGTTGGGTGTAGCGACTTCGGACAGCGTTTGGAGTTCCACTTCCTTGGCCTGCAACTGGGCCTGAAGGGCGGCGAGGTTTTCGACCCCGGCGCCAAGCTGCATTTCAGGGCTCGGAAGCTTCTTGTTCAGGCGGTATTGGTTGAGCGCGTCCTGCGCCCTCGCGAGCCGCACGGAAGCGTCCTGCAACCGGTTGACTGTCACTTGGCGCTTCTCGGCCGCCTGCTCCAAGCTGATCTCGGCCAATCGCCCGCGAATCGCCTCGGCGACAGCACCGACAAAGGCTTTCACGAAAGCTTTGTCATGATCGGTCGCTTCCACCTGGATGATCGAGCCGCGGATGGCGATGACGCTGACCTTCCGGCTCAGCTTGGCCTCGGCGGTCTGGGCGTCTGGGTAGCCGGGCTTTCCCACCAGATGAAGAGTGGCGATCGCCTCCTGCATGACCTGGTGTCCGCGAGCGATCGTTACGTCCTCTTCGATGGAGGTGCGCGAGCCGGTCAGCACCGAAAGGTTGAGCAGGGCTCCGCTGGCTTCGGAGGCGAGCACAGAGCTGAGGCCCCCGTTCGATTCCTGCGGCATCAGCTGGGCCTCCGCCGTGTACGGACGGGGGAAGAGGGCCAACACGCCCGCGATCAACGCCGCGAAAAGGAACGTCAATCGTCGCCGCATGGCGCTGCGGAACCAGGGTCCGTCCAGGACCCAGTCGATCATAGACGGCGGACGGGTCATCGGCCCGCCAGGATTCCGATCACGGCCGCCGACGCGCCGAACTGGCCGACGATGGCTGCGATCCGCTCGACCTTCTCCCAGGTGCTCGCCCCTGTCCTCACCGGCACGTAGATCACATCGCCCGGATAGGCCGGCCGATTCGCCAAGTCATGGATCTGCGCCGCCGAAATCACCGAACCATTGGCCCGGATCACAAAGATCTGGCCGGTGTCGGAGACATGGCGCCGTGCGCCGCCGGCGAGCTTCAGATAGTCGCCGACGCGGGTGTTGTCGGCGTACTGGAACGAAGCCGCTTGGTAGACAGCGCCGAAAACGCCCACTGTCTTGGGCCGTGGCGGGACGTAGAGATGGTCGAAATTCTCCAAGACGAAATCTGACTGAAGAGTGGCGGCGCCATAGGCGATGGGCAACACGATCCGTCCGTCGGGCTTCTGCTTTCTCAGCTCAGTCACGACGCTGGCGACGGCGGCCTGACGGGCGGTCGCCGTAGCGGCGTCGGTAGCGCCCAAAGCCGTGAGCGGTGCCGTGGCGGCGGCGAATTCGAGTTCTGTGATCGCGTGCCCGTAGCTCTTTTCCTGCTGCCGCTGAACAGAAGCGCGCGTGAGGTCGGAGCCGTAGACAAAGGCGCCCGTGGAAAGGCCTCCGGCCGCGGTGAGCAGGTCGCCCAGGGTGGCGCCTGGACGCAGGTAGTACCGGCCCGGGCGATCCACCTCGCCCTCGATGGTGGCGAGAATCGCCTGGCGTTCTTCAGGCCTGGCGATCTGGCCCAGGGAAAGTATGCGCACGATGTCGCCGCCTTCGGCAGGGAAGGCGACCGCCCTGTCCCAGGGCAGCTGTTGAGAGCCGGCCTTATCGAGGTCCGCGAGGCGTTGGACGATCACGCGGGACGGGTCGGCGAGCGAATTGAAACCGCCGGCGTAGCGGATCATGTCACCGAGGGTTTCGCCCGGCTTGGCTTCGAAGATCGCCTCGGAGTTGACGCTGCCGGTGACCGCCACCTCCGGGCCGGCCGGCGCGATGTTGAGCACATCCTCGTTCTGGAGCACCGCGTCGTGGCTCTTGTCGCCGTTCAGAAGCAGATCATACAGGTCGAGTTGCGACACCACCTGGCCGTTGCGGCGCAGCTCGATGTTGCGGAAGCTGCCGCCGGCCGCCGGTCCGCCGGCCGCGAGGACAGCGTCGACCATCGTCGAAACACTGCTCACCGTGTAGGCGCCGGGGCTCACGGCATAGCCGGTGACATAGACGGTGAGGCCATGCAGGCGCGAGATCACCACCGACAGGGTCACAGCCTTGAACTGTTCTTCAAAGCGCCGCGTGAGCGCCGCCTGAAGGTCGCCATAGCGTATCCCCGCTACGCTGACGGCGCCGACCCTGGGGATGAAGATGCGCCCGTCGTCATCAATCGTAAGGCGAAGACTGGCCTCGACCGATCCTGTCACTCCGATCAGCAGTTCGTCGCCCGGATTGAGCCGGTAGTCCGGGGGCAGGGTCGCGTTCGACGGCTGAGCGAAGCCCTTCGAACCTTCGAGGATCAGGTTTGCACCAAAACGAGGCAGTTCCCGGCCGAGCTTTTCCTTGACAAAGGCCTCGAATTCACCCGGCTGCGGCGGCGGCCGGGTGAATAGTTCGAATTGCCCCGGCTGCGATCCAGGCCGAGCGTAAAGCGGTTGAGGCGTGGCAGTGGCGCCAGGCGTGCCGTTCAGCGGAGAGAGGGTCTGGGCGGATTCCGGCGCGACGCTGGGCAACGTGAAGGGCGTGAAGCCTCCCTGGTTGTTCAGCTGGCCCTGCCCTGTCGACTGCGACTGCGTCGACCCTGGGAACTGCTGATCCGACGGCGATAGTGAATCAGGATTGGTCGCGCCCGTCCCGTTCGCGGACGGATATTGGTTCAAATAGGGGTTGGTGTTGGTGGGTTGCTGCCCCATGCCCGAATAGGTCTGTGAAGACGCCGGCGCGGCCAACGCCAGACACATGAGGAAACCCAGAGACTGTCGACAAATGAAGCGCCAGTGGCGCAGGTTGTCAGCGCGTTTGGTAGGTCTTGATAGTCTCATCTTGTCGTGAATCTTACGGTTACCCGCCCGTTGCCGCCTTAAGTACATTCCGCCATGAATCGCGCGGTTTGTCTGATCTGTTCGGAAAATGTGACGCGCTCCACGCCGAAATCTCGACACAGCGCCGCATAAGTCACCCCGTCGCCGACATAACGGTCCTCGATCTCCTCGCTTTGCGGCGGTCGCTGGGCGCCGCGCGGGCGGTTAAGGGCGACCGCCACTGCGTCGGCGATTTCCGACGCCTCGTATACGCCTTCGCCCGCCGTGTCGAACCTTACGACACCGGGACTGGGTCGCGTCAGTGCGCCGAATACGACGCTCATCAGTTCGGAAATCGCGACGTACGATCGATAGACCGGCTTCGCAGACCGGATGGCGAACGGGCGGTCCGCCAAGGCGTCAGCGATCAGACAGGCGAGGACATAGCTGGACCGCTTGTTGATGTAGGGACCGGCGAGATTGAAGACGCGGGCGATGACGGCGGCCGCGCCGGCCTCTTCGGCCCAGGCTGTGAAGCGGTCTTCATCTTCGACCTTGAGCGCTCCATAGAGCCGGACCGACGCCGGTGCGGTTGGATCGTCGGTCCGCCAAGCCGCGCCCGACGAGGCCAGAAACACACCTTGTGCGCCGATCGGGTCGAGGGCCTCCAACACCTGCTGGGAAATGGCGCGGTTGGCCGCAGCATAGGTTTCAGACGACATGCCGACGGCCTTTTCCTGGGTGAGATAGGCCAAATGAAGGACAAGGCTGGGCGCCCGCTGAATCTCGCCTATCTCAGAGAGAGGCCGCTGAGCGATTCTCATGCCACCGCGCAGCGTGAGGGCGCGCGCGTTGGAGCCGAAGCAGGCCACGCGACGGTCGAAGTCGGCCCCAAAGAGACCGAGGAGCATCTCCAGCGTGGCAAGGCCCAGCCAGCCGCCGGCGCCGGTCACCACGACGCGCAAATTTCCCTCGGCCAAGCTCTGAGCTCCGACGCCGGTCAGAAATGGGTGCGGCGTAGACCTCAGACTCACGCCGCATCCCCTGCCGGCAACATGAGTTCGATGAGTCCCGGCAGATCGTGGAAGCTGTCGCAGAGCGCCGCGCCCGGCCAGCCGCGCGCGTAGTCGCCGTAGCCAAAGGTCATCAGCACCAGACGCAATCCGGCCGCTCGTGCCACCTGCCAGTCGGGCTCGCTATCTCCCACCGAGCAGCAGTGCGTCCTTGGCGTGTCACCCAAGGCAACGTCCAAACCGGTGAGATCCGGCTTGAGCGGCACGTTAGGACCTGACCCCACGACTGTTCTGAACAGCGGGGCGAGACCAAGCTCCGTGATCACCTTTTCGCAGAGCTCCTGGGGCTTGTTGGACCATACCGAGAGCTCCAGCCCGGCGCGCCTTAACGCGACCAGCGCCTCGCGCGCGCCGGGGAACAGGTGGTCTCGGTCTGTGGGCGTCTCGGCATAGCGCCGGCGGAACTCCGCAAGCTCGGAGCCGATATCGCCGCATCGATCGGCGAGAAGCGCCGCCAGCATTCGACGACCGCCGGTCGTCACATATGGCTTGGTTTCCGCCTCGCTGACGCGGCGGACAGCTCCGCGGACGGCGAGCATCTCGTTGATGATGCGCGTGCAGAGCGGGACGCTGTCGATCAGCGTGCCATCTAGGTCGAAGACAACTCGTCCCCTCACCACACGTTCCAAGGCGCCTCGCCCCTCGTCCACATCTCGTCCAGGGTTATCTTGTCGCGGAGGGTGTCCATGGCGGCCCAGAAGCCGTCGTGTCGATAGGCGACGAGCTCGCCCCCAGCGGCGAGAGCCTCCAACGGATCGCGCTCCCAGATGGTTTCGGGTCCGGCCACCAGATCGAGCACCGAAGGGTTGGCGACGAAGTAGCCGCCGTTGATGCGGCCGCCGTCGCCATCTGGTTTCTCTCGGAAGCTGGCGACCTGATCGTTTTCCAGCTCCAGCGCGCCGAAACGGCCGGGCGGCGCTACAGCGGTGATCGTCGCACGTCGGCCATGTGATTTGTGGAATGCCACAAGCACTCGGATGTCGATCGCGGCCAGGCCGTCTCCATACGTGAAACAGAAGGGCTCGTATGCGGGGAGATAGGGCCGGATGGCCTTCAGCCGCCCGCCGGTCTGGGTCTCGGCCCCAGTGTCCACGAGGGTGAGGCGCCAAGGCTCGGCGGAGTTCTGGTGGGTTTCAATTTCGTTGCGCGCCAAGTCGATCGTCACGTCCGACATGTGCAGGAAATAATTGGAGAAATACTCCTTGATCATGTAGCCCTTGTAACCAAGGCGGATAATGAAATCATTGAGGCCGTAAGCCGAATAGATCTTCATGATGTGCCAGATGATCGGTCGCCCGCCAATTTCCACCATAGGCTTGGGACGCGCGGCGGTCTCTTCGCCCAGTCGGCTGCCGAGTCCTCCGGCAAGGATTACGGTCTTCATGGACTTCGCCGCCTCGGTGAGCTGAGAAATGGCCTGGGGCGAGCTAGATCAAGACGGCCGGAGGGTCCAGTCGCGCCCTCCCCCTTGCCAACAGCGCCAGATATCCGATCACACCGCGGCGGCCAGCACCCGTTCGCGCGGCGCGGATTCCAGCCACATCGACCGCAGCGCCAGCAGGCCGGCCCACAGCACAACCGGGCCCAGCGGCGTGTGCGCATACTTGCCGAGCGTCGCCAGCACGATCGGCAGGACGGCGAGGTAGATGAGGGCGGTCCGGCTGCCGACCGGGGCCTCCGGGCCGGCCCGCCTGGCGGCAACCGCGATCGGCACGGCCAGCAGGGCGAGGTCGTAGTCGAAGAGATAAGGCAGGGCGATCAGGGTCGCCAGGATGGCGCCCGCCGCGGCCATGTCGGCCGGACCGCGCCGCCACATCGGCCAGGCCAGGATCACGGCCACCACCGCCTGGGCCAGATGGATGATGAGCGCCCAGAGGACCGGCGCGCCGAGGAGAACGAGGGCGGCGAAAACCGACGGGTCCTTTTCCACCGGCAGGGCGCCGGCGGCGAGATAATCGCCGCTGCGCGCCGCGGCCTCCAGGAAGCCCATCCACGCCGGCGCGCCGAAGGCGAGGGTCGCCACGGCGCCGACCGCCAGAGCCGTTCCGGCTCCGGCGACCGCGGTCTTCCACCGGCCGCCGGCCAAGCACACCAGCGGCAGCAACAGGCCGAACTGCGGCTTCACCACCAGCAGGCCGAGCAGGACCCCCGCCAGCCACGGCCGGCGTTCCATCATCAGAAGGCCGCCGCCCATCAGGCCGGTGAGCAGGAACCCGGTCTGGCCCTGGGTCGCGTTCATGAAGACGCCGGGGAAGGCCAGGGCCGGCAGCAGGACCGCGCGCGCACCGCCGGCGGCGCGTTTCACCACCACCAGATAGGCGGCGAGGCCGGCCGCCGTCCAGCCGGCTAGGGCCCAGCCGTAGGGAACCAGGCTGAACGGCGCGACAACAAGCTGGAACGGCGGCGGATAGGTCCAGACGAAGACACCGCGGCTGGCCGGGAACACCGCCCGCTCCGCCGCCAGCAGCAGGTGCGGCGCATAGGCGGCGAGCGCCCGGCCGGCGAGCGTCAGCTTCGAGACGCCATAGAAGATGATGAAGTCGGCGCCCGGCGGCTTGCCATAGGCGTCGAGGCCGTGGCGCAGGCCGGCGAGCAGCACCGCGACCCCGGCCGCGTAGCCGATCACCAGGATGATCGAATAGGCCCTGAGCCTCTCTGGCGTGATGAAGCGGTCGACAACGGCCAGGGCCCCGCCCACGACGCCGGAACCGGCGCCGGATTGGGCGCCCGGCTCTTCCGTTTCGTCCCGCCCAGACATGAGCTCGCTCTGCGGCGCCGGCCGGTCGCTGTCAAATCGGCAGATCGCCGCTCTTGCGGGGGCGGAAAAATGAAAGGCCCGGTCCTTTTCAGGACCGGGCCTTTTCTCCTCGCCTTCAGTCGGGGGGGCGAAACATTGAGCGAGAAGGTGAGGCTGGAACGCCGACGGCGAAGGTCGGTTCCGCGTGTCGCCACATTTTTCGGAAGGCCCAGCCGACGGGCGATTGGCGGGCCAAATTGAAAGGCCCGGTCCTCGCGGACCGGGCCTTACTCCTCGCCTTCAGTCGGGGGGGCGAAACATTGAGCGAGAAGACGAGCGTGAAACGCCAGTCATGGGAGCCGGTTCCGGCGCATTCACAAAAAAATCTGGCCGGACGATTCCTGTACTGTCCAGGTTCACTTTTTTCCCGTTGACCGAAGGTCCGCCAGACCCCACCATCGATCAGTCTGGAAGATACCCGGTCTAGCCGCGAAGATAACCTATGTTAATCTAAAGGCGCGGCGCCGCCGCGCGTGAAATTCGCGAACTGCGGCTAAGGCGGCTGCTATTTTGCCGGCGCAGCCGCGACCAGAGGCTTGTGGCGCCGCTTGCCGGTCGCCCAGCCCTTCGAATCCCCGCCCGACGCGCCGCCGGGCTTGTGGACGCCCATGCCCGTGGCGGAGTTCGCCGGCTTGTGGATCCGCTTGCCGGCCGACTGGCCGGTGACGTCATCGGCAGGGGCCTGGCCGGCGATCAGGGCCGCGGCCCCAGCGGCGGCGATCACCGACAGATAGGTCATGCGGCGCTCACTCCAGGTCGACGGCCGAGCTTTATCCCTGCCGCGCCCGCGCGCAAGGGGCTCAGACCTCGTCGGGGCGGACGATCACCACCTGGGCCGCCGCCAGATCCACGGCCGTCACCACCTCGCGGGTGAAGGGCGCCCACCAGGCCGGGGCGCCGTCGCCGGGATCGATCTCCAGCAGGTCGCCGGCCCCGAAATCGGCGACGGACTTGATCCAGCCGAGCGGCGCGCCGTCCGGGCTGATCGCCGCCAGGCCGATGAGATCGGCGAAGTAGTATTCGTCCGCGTCCGGCGCCGGCAGCGCCGCGCGGGCGATATAGAGTTTCAGCCCGCGCAGGGCCTCGGCCTGTTCTCGGGTTTCGATCTCGCGCACGCGCGCCACCAGGCCGCCCTTGTGGACCCGGCCCGAGGTCAGGGTCAGGGCCGGCCGGCGGCCCTCATCGAGCAGGGGGCTGTAGGTGAGCAGACTCTTCGGATCGGCGGCCCACGAGGTCAGCCGCACCTCGCCCTTGACGCCGAAGGCGCCCGCCACCTCGGCGATCAGGATCAGGCGCTCAGACATGGGTGCTCGGGCGTTGCAAACCACGCCGCAGCACTCCGCTCATCCTGAAGGCTGGGCCGATCTTTCCTACGCCCGCGCGCCGCTACACGCGGCTCGTCCAGCATGAGCGGAGGAGCGGTGGCATCGCCTGGAACCATCCGGGGAGGCTATTCCTCCGTGGCCGGAGTCTCTCCGGCGACGGCCTCCTCGGAGGGCGTTTCCTCGGAAGCGGGCTCTTCCGCGGGCGTTTTCTCGGCGGCCGGGGTTTCCTCAGCCGCGTCCGCGACGGGTGGTTCTTCGGCTGGGGCTTCCTCCGTCGCCTGAGCTTCCTCGGCGACGGTCTCGCCCGTCGGCGCTTCCTCGACCGCTGCCGCCGCCGGGTCTTCGGTCAGCGCTTCTTCCGTAGCCGGAGCTTCTTCGGCGACCGCCTCCTCCGGCGGCGCAGCTGCCACTGCGGCCTCTTCGGCCGGCGCTTCCTCGGCCGGCGTTTCTTCGATGACCTCCTCGACGACGGGAGCCGGACGGGCGGCGGCCTCCGCGGCCTCGGCGGCTCGGGCGACCGCGCGGTCGGCCCGCTCGGTGACGCGCTCCTTGGCCTTGGCGTGCGGCTCGGCCTTGTTCGGGTTATTGCCGTGCTCCCATTTCACCAGGCCCTCGGCGGCCAGGAACCGGGCGACACGGTCGGTGGGCTGCGCGCCCCGGCCGAGCCATTCCTTGATCCGCTCGGCGCGCAGCGTCACGCGCCGCGGATCGTCCCGCTTCATCAGCGGGTCATAGGCCCCGACCTTCTCGATGAAGCGGCCGTCGCGCGGCGAATGGCTGTCGGCGATGACGATCGAATAATAGGGCCGCTTCTTGGCCCCGCCGCGGGCGAGTCTGATCTTGAGCATTCTTGTTCCTTCGTCAGGTCAAAGTCTCAGGGTTTTCGGAAAGGATTGAACGGGGCGCCTCCGAGACCGGGAAGCGCCGAGGGTCCAGGGCCGCCCAGGCCCGGCAATTTCACGTCCGGCGAATTCTTCTGCGCTTCGGCCGCTTCCGGCCCCAGCACCTTGGAGCCGAGGTTCTGCAAGGCGTCCATGCCGCCGGGGCCGCCCAAACCACCGGGACCGCCAAGTCCCATCATTCCCGCCATGCGGGCAAAGCCCTTGCCGCCGCCGCGGGCCATGCGCTTGAAGGCGTCCTGCATCTGCCGGTGCTGTTTCAGAAGCCGGTTGATCTCGGCCACGTCCACCCCGGCGCCGGCGGCGATCCGCCGCTTGCGCGAGGCCTGCAGGACATCGGGCTTCTTGCGCTCCTTCTTGGTCATCGAGCCGATGATCGCCCGCTGGCGGCGGATGGCCTTGTCGCTGACCCCGGCCTCGGCGATCTGCTGCTTCACCTTCTGGACGCCGGGCAACAGGCCCATCAGGCCCTCCATGCCGCCCATCCGCTCCATCTGTTCGAGCTGTCCGGCGAGATCGTCGAGATCGAACTGGCCCTTGGCCAGCTTGCGGGCCATGACTTCGGCCTTGGCGGCGTCGAAGTCGGCCGCGGCCTTCTCCACCAGGGCCACCACGTCGCCGTGACCGAGGATCCGGCCGGCCACCCGCCGCGCATCGAAGACGTCGAGGGCGTCGATCTTCTCGCCGGTGCCGAGGAACTTGATCGGCAGGCCGGTCACCGCCCGCATGGAAAGCGCCGCGCCGCCGCGGGAATCGCCGTCGGCCCGGGTCAGGGCCAGGCCGGTCAGCGGCAGGCGCTCGTGGAAGGCCCTGGCGGTGCGCACCGCGTCCTGGCCGGTCAGGCTGTCGGCCACCAGCAGGGTTTCGGCCGGGCGCGAGATGGCGGCGATCTCGGCCGCCTCGCTCATCATCGCCTCGTCCAGCGTGGTGCGGCCGGCGGTGTCGAGGATCAGCACGTCGTAGCCGCCGAGCCTCGCCGCCGAGAGCGCCCGGCGGGTGATGTCGGCCGGTGCCTGGCCGGCGACGATCGGAAGCGTCTCGACGGCGGCCTCGCGCCCAAGGATCGCCAGCTGCTCCATGGCCGCCGGCCGATAGACGTCCAGCGAGGCCATCAGCACCTTCTGGCGCTCCAGCTTCGAGAGCCGCAGGGCCAGCTTGGCCGCCATGGTCGTCTTGCCCGAGCCCTGCAGGCCGGCCATCAGCAGCACCGTCGGCGGATTGGTGGCCATGTTCAGCGGCTCGGCCACGCCTTCGCCGCCGAGCATCTCGACCAGGCCGTCGTAGACGATCTTGATCACCTGGTCGGCCGGCTTGACCGAGCGGATCACCGCCTCGCCGGCCGCCTCCACGCGCGCCTTGTCGATGAACTCCCGCACCACCGGCAGGGCGACGTCGGCTTCCAGGAGGGCCACGCGCACCTCGCGCATGGCCGCGTCGATGTCCTTCTCGGTCAGCACGCCGCGGCCGGCGAGCCGGTCGAAGACGCCGGAGAGGCGTTCGGTTAGCGCGTCGAACAAAGGGCGTGCGCTCCTGAGGCTTATCCACAGCTCCGGCGCCGGCCCAACGCCGAGCGGCCCCGTGCGCGTTCACGCGGACGGGGATCCTCGCCGCCCTCGTCTCCTACGTCGCGCAAGGCTTCGAAGGAGGGTCGTGGCGGTGGAGGGCGCTTGAAATCAGGTCAGGCGCCGGAGAGGCGCGGCTTATGCGCCAGGAGGGGGTAGAGGGTCAAGATGACGGGTCGGCGCGTTATCCCGGCTGAAGCGCGCAGCGCGGAGAACCCAGGGGCGCGGCTCGCACCGGCGTTTCGTCATCCTCTGGGTCTCCGATAACCGGCTTCACCGTCTTCCGGGATGACGACCCTGGTATTCGTGTTGACGGAGCCGGACCATGGCGCATGTGGCAGGACCGGGGTAGCGTCTTTGCCCAGAAGTCCAAGAAGGCGAGCGGATGTCGATCGAGCAACTCAAGGCCGATGTGATCGGCGCCGTCGAGGCCATGAGCGGCGAGCTCATCTCCCTGAGCCACCTCATCCATTCCGAGCCGGAGCTGGCGCTGGAAGAGGTCAGGGCCTGCGCCAACCTCGTCAGGGCGAGCGAGGGCCACGGCCTCACCGTGCAGCGCGAGGCGTTCGGCCTGACCACCGCCTACGCCGCCGAGTTCGGCAAGGACGGCGGAGCGACCATCGCCATCCTCTCCGAATATGACGCCCTGCCCGGCATCGGCCACGCCTGCGGCCACAACATCATCGCCACCGCGGGCCTGGGCGCCGCGCTGGCGCTCTCCAAGCTGAACGGGCGCTTGCCCGGGCGCGTGCGCTATCTCGGAACCCCGGCCGAGGAGCGGTTCGGCGGCAAGGAGCTGATGGCCCGCGCCGGCGCCTTCGAGGGCGTCGACGCGGCGATGATGGTCCATCCCTCGACCACCGACCTCATCACCATGCCGTGCCTGGCGGTGACCGAGGTCGACGTCACCTATGTCGGCCAGACCGCCCACGCCTCGGTCGAGCCCGAGCGCGGCCTCAATGCCCTCGACGCCGTGGTCACGGCCTACCAGGCCATCGCCCAGCTGCGTCAGCACATCGAGAGCCGCGAGCGCATCCACGGCATCATCACCGACGGGGGCCTCGCCCCGAACATCGTGCCCGAGCGCGCCGCCTGCCGCTTCTATGTCCGCTCGCCCACCGCCCAGGGCCTGGCGGCGCTGCGCCGCCGGGTGCAGGCCTGTTTCGAGGCCGGGGCTCTGGCCACCGGCTGCAAGCTGGAGGCCATCTGGGGCGAGACCGACTATCTCGACCTCAAGACCAACCGGCCCATGGCCAGGGCCTTCGCCGCCAACGCCACCGCCATCGGCCGGCCGTTCGAGGCCGCGGATCTGGCCCCGCGCGACCGGGCCGGCTCGACCGACATGGGCAATGTTAGCCACCGCACGCCCTCGATCCATCCCCTGCTGGCGGTGGCCCCGCCGGAGGTCCCGATCCACAATCCGCGGTTCGCCCGCGCGGCCGCCACCGACCGCGGCGACAGGGCGGTGATCGACGGGGCCAAGGCCCTGGCCCTCACCGCGCTCGACCTGATGAGCGATGCGGCGATGCTGGCGGAGGCCAAGGCGGACTTCGCCGTCACCGCCGAGGACTCGCGCCAGGCCCTCGAGGCGATGATGGAATCCGCCCCCGCGGCCAGCCATGCGGGCCATCACGGCCATGGCCATGGGGGCTGCGGCTGCGGCTGAATCTCCGCCCGCTCAACCGCTCACCCTCGCGAATGCGGACACCCAGGCTTTTCTGAAACTCACAGTTCAACGATAAAACGCCTGGATCCCGGCTCGCCTCGCTCCATGCTCGGCGTCCGGGACGAGCGGCTAGAATTGAGGTCATCCGTGGACGTCGACCCCGGGCTGCCTAGAGGGCGGCCTTGGCGAGCCTCGGCCAGGCCCGGAACGCGCCGTAGCCCGCGGCCGTGACGGCGATCGTCGCCGCGCTCCACAGCAGCAGTCTGGGCTCGGCGGCGCCGGCCATGGCGACGCAGAACAGGGCCGCGCCCACCGCCGCCGTCCGCGCCAGCCACTTCGTCGGGCGCCGGGCGTCGCGGGCGAACCGCCAGAGGGCCGCGCAGGCGCCGAGATAGGCCGCCACCGACAGGATGACGCTGACGTCCACCACCACGGTGAACTGGCGGGCGAGGCTCGGGCTGGCGGTGGCCAGGGCGACCAGCGACATCAGCACCCCGGTCCAGGCCAGATGTGTCGCCGAGGCGCGGGCCGCGAGGCGCGGTCCGGTCCGACCGGCGATGTGGCCGAGAACCCCTTCGCTGTCGGCGCACTCCACGGTGGTCAGAACGGATCCGCCGAGCGTGCCGCACACCTTGGCCAGGGCGCAGGCGGCCACCGCCGCCGCCGCCAGGCCGCCGAGGATCGGCGCCACGGCGTCGGCGTAAGGAGCGCTGGATCTGGCCAGGACCCGCGCCGGCAGGATGCCCATGATCACGCCGCCGGCGAGCAGATAGACCAACGAGGCGAGGCCCAGGCCGCAGAGGGTGGCGATCGGCACGTTCCGCTTGGGGTCACGCACGATCCGGGCCACCACGCTGGCGTTCTCGATGCCGGTGAAGGCCCAGAAGACGGTGACGACGGCGGCCGGGACGACGGCCAGGTCGCTCTGGCCGCTGACGTTCCACGAGGCGGCGAAGACCTCGGGCCGGAAATAGAACCAGCCGCCGATGGCGACGAGCAGGATCGGCGCCAGGCCCGCGGCCAGGGTGAGGCCGCCCAGTCTGGCCACGAACTTCGGCCCGATCAGGTTGACGCCGACGAACAGCCACAGGATGGCGAGGGTGGCCAGGGTGGTCCACGGCGGGTGGGCGAGGGCGGGAATGAAGACGCTGAGATAGCCGGTGGCGGCCAGGGCGATCGCCACGCAGCCGATCCAGTAGCCGACCCAGTAGACGAAGCCGATGACGAAGCTGACGCCGGGGCCGAAGGCTTCGTGGATGTAGGCGAAGAGGCCGCCCGCGCCGGGCCTGAGGATCGCCAGCCAGGAAAAGACGCCGGCCAGCAGGACGCCGCCGCCGATGGCCGCCAGCCACGCCAGGATCGAGACCGAACCGATCGCCCCCAGGCTCGCGGGCAGCAGATAGACGCCCGAGCCGATCATCGCGCCGGCCACCAGCATGGTGGCCAGGAACGGGCCGAGCTTATGGTGGTCCTGCGTCATCATTCCCCGCAACTGGTAAAGTTTATCCGCAGATTACGCAGAAAGCCCAGGTGATGGCCGCAGATGGATCACACTGGAGCACCGACGCCGGAGCGAGAATTGCGCGCCTTTGGCGCGCGAACAAATCAATCTGAATCAATCTGCGGTGTCTGCGGATCAATT
>DASXCH010000059.1:0-32947 GCA_036491275.1 Caulobacteraceae bacterium | reverse complement strand
CGCAACGCCGCCTCGTGCCAGGCCGGCCCGAACTCGCCGCCGCCGCGGATGTTGGCCAGGACATAGGCGCCGCCGCGCTCCAGCCATAGCTTGCCGAGCTCGGGCCGATAACTGGGCGTCTCGGAGATGAGGAAGCCGCCGTAACCGAACATCTGGGTGGGGGTCGAGCCGTCGAACTTCATCGTCTTCGGTCGCACCAGCCAATAGGGGATGCGCGTGCCGTCCTTGGAAATGGCGAAGCGCTGCTCGGTGACGTCCTTGGAGGCGTCGAAGCGGGCGGGCAGAGCCTTCACCTTGCGCATGGCGCCGCTGGCCGCGTCCACCGACCACAGGGCTGTCGGCGCAAGGAAGCTCTCTGCGGCGACGTAGGCCCGATCGCTGGCGTGGTCGGCGGCGGAGATCGTCAGGGCCAGCCCCTTGGGGAAGGCGAGTCGCTGGGCTCGCCAGCCATCCGGTCCATGACGCCAGACGTCAAGCGCGCCGTTGACGTTGTCGAGGAGCTCAACCAACAGCCGGTTCCGGGTCACCGCCGCTTCGTTGATCGTCTGGGTCGGCGACGGATGGAAGATCAGCTCGGCCGCGCCGGTTGCGGGGTCGAAGGCAATGAGATCGCCTTCCTTGAACGCCGGATGGCCGGGGCCGGCCGGCCACGCCTCGTTGAGCGTGAGGACCATTCGGTGGTCCAGGTATCCGTGCGCCTCGACCTTTTCCGGCAGATTGAGGGGCCGCGTCCCGCCGCCGGACAGGGCCAGCCAATAGCGGGTGGAGAAGAAGGCGACGCCGCGCCGATAGAGGACGTGCTCAACTCTCCCATCCGGACCCCTCAGCAAGACCGGACCGGCCGAGACATCCTCGGGGGCGCCGCGGAAGACCTCCTTGGCGTCGGCGAGCGGCTGGCCGCGCTTCAACTCCTTGATCACGAAGGGGTAGCCGGAAGCGGTCAGCGTGCCCGGTCCGAAGTCGCGGGCGATCAGGAGGGTGTCGCCGTCCAGCCAGTCGACCTGCTGTTTGCCCACGGAAAACCGGAAGCCATCCGGGACGAAGGCCCGCGCATGGGTGTCGAATTCACGGATCTCCACCGCGTCGCCGCCGCCGTTCGACATGCGGACAAGACAGAGCCGGTCTTCCGGCGGCAGACACGTCGCCCCCTTGAAGATCCAGTTCTTGGCTTCGGCCTTGGAGAGGGCGTCGAAATCGATCAGCTTTTCCCAGGCGGGGTCAAGCGAATTGTAGGAAGCGAAGCTCGCCCGCCGCCAAAGGCCCTTCACATGGTCCTGGTCCTGCCAGAAGTTTTCGACGCCGTTCCCCAGGAACCGCGGATAGGGGATGCGGTCCTTGGCGGTGAAGATCGCCAGGGCCTCGCGGTGGAAGAGCGCGTAGCGGGGATCGGTCTCCAGGACCTGGGCGGTGCGGGCGTTCTGCTTCTCCACCCACGCCATCGCCCTGGGCGAATGAATGTCCTCCAGCCAGGCGAACGGATCGGGCGCGCTGGGGGCGGCGGAGGGCAGCTGGACGTTCATGGGGGCCGGAGCAGCAAGAGCGGAGACGGCGACGGCGGCGAGCGCCGCGGCGATCAGGGTGCGCATGGACCGCTTCTAAGACCAAATAGTCTTTGCGCAACCACCCCTTTGACGCTCTCGAACCTTAGCCACCACGAGATCGGTGACGTTTATGAGGCCCCATTCAAAGAACCTCGATCACGGTGAGCCTTTGGAAGGTCATCCTTCCGTATAATGATATACTTGCTGGCCGTCGCGGATGTCGAGGCCGCGCTTTCCATCGTTGGTCGTCACCACGACGTTGAAGCCGGCGTTGGTCGGATCGATGGTGACGAACGAAGTCGTGCCGTCATCGTTCTTGCGCGAGGCGACCTCGCTCTTCCAGGAACCGAAGTCGAACATTGTGGCGAGGCGAGGCTTGCCGTCGATATCGTCGCCGTGCGGTCTGGCGTGATCGGTCGGACGCGCCCTGGCCATGTCGAAAGTAGAATTTTCGCAGTAGTTTGTGACGTGGCGTCAAGCGCTCAGTCCACCGCGGCGATGACGGCGCCCAGCTTGCCGACAAGCTCGTCGATCTCGGCCTTCTCGATGATCAGCGGCGGCGAGAAAGCGAGGGTATCGCCCGTGTAGCGGGCAAGAAGTCCGTCGTCGAAGCAGCGCCGGAACGCCTCGCCGGCCCTGGCGCCCGGCGCGCCCTCGCGCGGGGCGAGCTCCACCGCGCCGACCAGCCCGAGGTTGCGGATATCGATCACGTGGCGCGCGCCCTTGAGCGAATGGATCGCGTCGGCCCAGTAGGTCGAGAGCGAGGCGGCGCGCTCGAAGAGGCCCTCCTCGCGATAAATCTCCAGGGTCGCCAAGCCCGCCGCCGCGGCCAAGGGGTGGCCGGAATAGGTGTAGCCATGGAAGAGCTCGATCCCGGAGGGGGCGTTGTTGACGACCGCCTCGTAGACCCGCACGTGCGCGGCCACCGCTCCCATCGGCACGGCGGCGTTGGTGATCCCTTTGGCCAGGGACATCAGGTCCGGCGTGACCCCGAAAAAGTCCGCGCCCGTCGGCGCGCCGAGGCGGCCGAATCCGGTGATCACCTCGTCGAAAATCAGCAGGATGCCGTGGCGCGTGGCAATCTCGCGCAAGCGCTCGAGATAGCCCTTGGGCGGGACGAGCACGCCCGTCGATCCGGCGACGGGCTCGACGATGACCGCGGCGATGGTCTCGGCGCCGTGCAGGTCCACCAGCCGCTGGAGGTCGTCCGCCAGTTCGGCGCCGCTCTCGCCCTGGCCACGGGTGAAAGCCGGAGCCGCCCCATGGGTGTGGCGCATGTGGTCCACGCCCGGCAGCAACGTGCCGAAGGTTCGGCGGTTGCCGACCATGCCGCCGACGCTGATGCCGCCGAAGCCGACGCCGTGATAGCCGCGCTCGCGGCCGATGAAGCGGGTGCGCGTCCCCTGACCGATCGCGCGCTGATAGGCGAGCGCGATCTTCAGCGCGCTGTCCACCGCCTCCGACCCGGAGTTGCAGAAGAACAGGTGGTCCAGGCCGGCCGGCAGGATCGAGGCGAGGCGTGATGCCAGTTCGAAGACCGCCGGGTGACCGAGGTTGAACGTCGGAGCGTAGTCCAGTTCGGCGGCCTGACGGGCGATGGCCTCGATGATCTTTTCCCGGCCGTGGCCGGCGTTGACGCACCAGAGGCCCGACGTGCCGTCGAGGATGGCCCGCCCGTCCGGGGTGAAATAGTGCATGCCCCTGGCCCGCGCGAGCAGGCGCGGGTCGGCCTTGAACGCACGGTTGGGGGTGAAGCCCATCCAGAAGGCTTCGAGGGAATTGACCACCGGCCGGTCCATATCCAACTCCACAGCAAAGGCGGACCGCCGCCATGGAGCGTGGCCGCCGACCAGTTCATGAGCGCCGGAGGCGCTGGCTCAGTACTTCCAGTTGACTGACAGACCGATCGTCAGTGGCCGGAATGTGCGTGCTTCGTACAGGAGGGTATACGAATCCTGGTGCGTGAGATCGAGTTGGGGATGCGCATTCAGTAGATTGTCGGCATACAGAGCCACATCCACCTTGTCGAACGTCATCCCGGCGCGAAGCGAGACGAGGTTCGTCGCCGGGTTGTTGACCAGGTTGGGGTCGAACGACAAGGCGTTCGGATCTTGGGTAGGCGTCGGCGTATTCAGGTGGGAGGTGTATTCCCAGTCGGCGCGGACGAACCCCGGTCGATCCCATACTCTGAAGTTGTATTGGGCGCCGAGAGTGACCGTCCAGGGCGTGACATCAAGGGAGTCACCCTTGCCCGCCAGGAACAGGCTTTGGGTCCCGCCGCCAAGAGCGGTCGGAACGGGTACGGTCAGGACGGCGTCGTTCGAGAAGGTGGCCTTGTTGTACCCTACCGCGAATTCAACATCGAAGGCGCTTGTGAGTTGCCATTGTCCCTGCAGATCGAAGCCCTTGCTGACCGCCGAGCCGACATTGGCCGTGAACATGATGGCGCACGATGGCACCAGGATAGACTGCTGGATATTGCTCCAGCTGATGTAGTAGGCGCTGCCGCTGACCTGCAGGCGCCGGTCGAAGAACCGGTCTTTAGAGCCAACCTCGTAGCTCCAGACCGAGTCGGAATTGTATTCGGTCGGGAAGTCTCCGCCGCAGGCTATTGGCGGGAGGGGCGGAGACGCCCCGCCGATACGATAGCCCTTGGCGATAGTCCCATAGACCATGTCGTCAGGCGTTAACTGGTAAGAGATGTCGAACTTGGGCGTCAGCGGCTTTTCATTCTTGCCGCCGCTTGTGATGTTCGGGAGACCGCCGGTGTCGAGCAGATCCTGGGGCCCGTCATCGAGGCTGACGAAATCGAAGTGGGTCCATGCGAACCGGAGGCCCGCTTCGACTTTGAGTTGGGGGGTGATGTTGTAGGTCGCGTCGGCGTAGAGCGCGATCTGCCGGTCGTGGGATTTCGTATCCTTGATGTAGTCGTCGCCATTCGGCAGCAGGTCCTCCCCCCATGCTTCCAGATCGGTCTCGCCCCACAGAAGATTGGTGATTATCGGCAATTCCGGGTCCCGGATCTCCTCGGTCGACCGCTGATAATTGAACGCCATGAACACGCCCGCGGTCCACTGCAGCTTGGACTCGGAATTTGACGACTGCAGGCGGAACTCCTGGGTCCAGTCGTACTGGCTATTGGTGATCTGATTGTAAGCGTAGTAATTGGCTATGGCCGGTCCGTCGGCGGTGTTGAGGCCGGTGCGAGTCAGAAGCGGATTGAGGTTGGCGCAGGCGCCGCACGCATTGCCCTGCGGATCAGACGGATATCCCCAGATGCTGCCGTTCAGGAAGTCCTCGAAATAGGACAGGTCGTAGAGCGTGCCGCTGTAGCCGCCGACCCGCTCCTTGCGCGCGTAATATCCGGTGTTGGAGATGAAGTTTACGCCGGGCCCATACCACTCGATCTTGAGGCTGGGCAGCAGAAACTTGTCGCGGTCCGGCATTCGGTCAGGCGTGCCGTTGAGATAGACGCCCGATCCTGGATCGGAGATCGCCACCCAATAATCGTCGTAGTTGTGCTGGTATCGATTTTGGAAATCGACAGCCGGTGTGATTTCAAGGCTTGGAATCGGCTTCCAGGTCAGGGCCGCTCGCAGAGCGATCGTGTCGACCGAGTTCGCATTCCTCTGGGTCGGATCAAGCGTCTGATAGTCGACCCGGTCGATATAGCCGCCGTCGCGGCGGCCCCAGGCGCTGATCCGAAAGCCGAGCTTGTCATCGATGAGCGGACCACCCGCGGCCGCACCAAGTTCATAGGACGGCGCGCCGTGATCGGTCCAGGAAACCTCGCTGTGGGCGAAGCCGGAGAAGTTGGTAAGGCTCGGCTGGTTGGTGATGTAGCGGATCGTGCCGCCCTCGGAGCCGGCGCCGAAGAGCGTGCCCTGGGGACCGCGCAGGACCTCGACCCGGTTGAGGTCGAATACGGTGGGCAGCGTATTGTTGGAATTGAAGCCCAGGTTGCGCATCTGTACCGGCGTGTCGTCGATATAGACCCCGGTGGTGCTCGATCCGGCCGTCGACTCGATGCCGCGTATGGTGATGTCGTGGCTTGCTTCATCGAACGTAACGCCGGGTGTGAACTTCGAGATGTCGGCAAAGGACTTGATCCCCTGGACGTCCATCTTCGCAGCGGTGAAGGCGCTCACGCTGCTCGTCACCTTTGAAAGGGCCTGTTCGCGCCTGTTGGCCGTGACCACGATTTCTGAAATGTTCGTGGACCCTTCCGGCGAGGCGGAGGCTGGAGCGTTTTGAGCCGCCGCCGGCTGGGTCATGAGCAGCGGCGCGGCGGCCGCAGCAGCCAGAAGCGCGCTCATGCGCCAAATCGGTTTCGACGTCATCATTGCCCCCTCGAGATATCTTCGTTGGCGGCGAATGTCCTATCGGTCCGCGAGGCCGTCAAGGCTCTGTGATCACAATTGCGAGCGCCCAGGCTGGCGCCCGGCGGTCGATCAGGCTATGCTGTCGATCCAAGCAAAATGACAAAAGGATCGCTGGCGTCGCCACCTTTGGCGTGCCTGTGCATGCCGACTGCCGAGCCGTCCGAGGACCTGAAGCACCGCGCCCCGCCCTAGCCCGGCGGGCCCGCATGCTCTTGCACGGACCTTCAACCCTTTCTCGATAAGCCCATGGCCAAGAAGAAAAAACTGTCCGATCCAGATTCGACGCCGATCACCAGCGCCGCAGAGGCCCGCGCCTGGGCCGCTGCGCGCGGCGTCACCGAGGTCGAGTGCCTTGTGCCGGACCTCGCCGGCGTGCCGCGCGGCAAGATCATGCCGGCCGTCAAGTTCTTCGAAGACATCGGCATGTCGCTGCCCTCGTCGATCTTCATGCAGACGATTTCCGGGGAGTACCCGGAGGAGGACGAGGATTTCCGCTACGACCCGTCCGACGGCGACATCGAGCTGCGCCCGGACTTCACAACCATGACTCTCGTTCCCTGGGCGCCCGAGCCGACGGCTCAGGTGATCCATGACGCGGTGTTCCACGATGGCCGCTCGGTCGAGATCGCGCCCCGGCAGTTGTTGCAGCGCGTGGTCGGCCTCTATCGCGAGCACGGCTGGGCGCCCTCGGTGGCGCCGGAGCTGGAATTCTATCTCGTCAAGCGCAATACCGATCCGGACTATCCGCTCGAGCCGCCGATCGGCCGCTCAGGCCGCTCGGAAGCCGGCCGCCGCTCCTACTCGATCAGCGCCGTCAACGAGTTCGACAATATCTTCGAGGATATCTACGCCTTCGCCGAGGCCCAGGATCTGGAGGTCGACACCCTCATCCATGAGGAGGGGGCGGCGCAGATGGAGATCAACCTTCGCCATGGCGATCCCGTGGCCCTGGCCGATCAGGTCTTCCTGCTGAAGCGCACCATCCGCGAGGCGGCCCTGGCGCATGATATCTACGCGACCTTCATGGCCAAGCCGATCGCCCACGAGCCGGGCAGCGCCATGCACATCCACCAGTCGGTGCAGGCCTTCGACACGGGCCGGAACATTTTTACCGACAAGGGCGACAGGCCCGCCGCGGCCTTCTTCAACTTCATCGCCGGCCAGCAGAAGTATCTGCCGGCGGCGACGTGCATGATCGCGCCCTACGTCAATTCCTACCGCCGGCTGGTGAGGGGCCACTCGGCGCCGGTAAACGTCGCTTGGGGCTACGACAACCGCACCACGGGCCTCAGGGTCCCGCCGTCCAAGCCGGCCAACCGGCGCGTGGAAAACCGCGTCCCCTCCTCGGACGCCAATCCCTATCTCGCCCTGGCCGCGTCGCTCGCCTGCGGCTGGCTGGGCCTGACGCGAAAGTTGGCGCCGTCGGAGCCGACGCAAGGCAACAGCCGCGGCGATGATCATGAGCTGCCGGTGGGCCTGCTGGAGGCCGTCAATCTGTTCGAGGAGAGCGAGGAGCTGACCGAGGTCTTCGGACGCACCTTCGTCACCACCTTCGCGGCGGTGAAGCGAGCCGAATTCGCCACCTTCATGCGGGTGATCAGCCCCTGGGAGCGCGAGTTCCTGCTGCTGAACGTCTAGGTCTTCATCGCCAGCAGGTCGTCCACGGCCCGGCGCGCCTGATCGATGGCGCTGGAGGTGTAGGCGGCCGCGCCGGCGTCGGAATTGGCGATGGCGATGGCCCCGAAGCGCTGGCGGCCGATGACATTGGGCAGCTCCGCCTCCGGCAGAGGCTCGTCCCATAGGGCGTTCCATTCCGGCGCATAGCCGTGCGGCCAGCGATTGACGGTGATGCCAGTGATGTCCGTCGCCGAATCGAAGCCACCCGGGCCCAGCGCCCGGCCGAGCTGATCGCGGATGTTGCGCTCGAAAGTCTCGAACGGGGTGACAAGCAGCTCGGCCCGGCCGGCTCGGTTCTGGTCGAATTCGGACAGGCCCGCCTGGCAGGGCGTGCGCGTCATGTGGACCAGGATCGGCTTTTCCGGTGAGCGTTCGGTCTCATAGGCGCCGATGTCCACCGGCCAGTTGAGGTTGAACTCGGTGTGATAGCTCCCGGGCGCATAGACGCTGGCGATCCCGAGCTTCTGGAACGCCGTCCAGTTGCGTATGGCCACCGAGGTGTAGACCAGCGGCGTCTTCACCAGCTTGTGCAGCGCCGCCTTCTGGCCCTCCCCCATCTCCGGACAGAGGTAGGGGATCATCATGTTCCAGCAGGCGAGCACGCACTGGCGGGCGCGGACCTGGAAGACGCCGTCTCCGCGAGCATAGGCGATGTCGACCCCGCGCGGATCGGCCGGGCCGCCGTTGTTGCGGGCGCGAACGCAGATGCTGGAGAGTCGGACGCGCACCGGGTTCGAGGGCCGGTCGAGCCCGGCATAGTCGGCGCGGCTCGTCACCACATCGCGGCAGTCGTGGCCGGAAAGCACATCGGGGACGAGGCTCCTCACCAGCAGGCGGGCGATCGAGGCGTTCCCGTCCGGAAAATGGAAGGTGTAGGAGCCGCCGGCGATATAGCCCGCCGGGGTGTAGCTCATCCGGGGCGCCGCCTTGGGGATCAGCTTCAGGCCCTTGAAGCCGGACATGTGGAAGCCCCAGCAATCCAGCGCCGAGACCGCATCGATGCCGCAGCCCCACTCGCCATCGGTCGCGCTCTGGTAGAAGGCCAGCGCTTCCGGCCCGACCCCGACAAGGTCCTTCAGATAGGCGGCGTAGCTCATCCGCGACAGGCGATCCTTCTTGGCCGCGTCGGTGAGGCCCGGCAGATAGTCGGTTTCGCCGGTCTCGATCTTGAGGAGGTCATCTCGGGCCCGCTCCGAGAGCGGCGATCTGGCCAGGAAGTCCGGCCACGAGCCGCCAGGGCCATAGTAGCGGCTGGGCATGCCGGCCACCGTGGCGTCGCGGCCAAAGGTCTCCTTGTCGAAGAAGACGCCGTGCCGAAGGCCGAGCTTGCCATAGACCTCGTCCCGGTCGCAGGCCTTTTCCAGGGCCGGCGGATCGATGCCGAGGGACTTCAGGAGACCGTCCGCCGCCGGGCTGTACGGGAACGGACTGTCGATCTCCAGCGTGCCGCCGTTGAGGAGATGTAGCTTGCCGCCCAGGTGGAACTCGTTGCGCTTGGCGTGACCGCCGAAGTCGTCGTGGTTGTCGAGAATGAGGATGCGGGCGTCCGGCCGGGCGGCCCGGAAGAACCAGGCGGAGGCCAGGCCGCTGATGCCGCCGCCGACCACCACCAGGTCATAGGTTTCGCCGGTGTCGACCGGGGCGTTGTGGCCGCTCCAGAAGTCGCCGTCGCGCAGCTTGTGGGCGTTCTCGAAGCTGCCCGGGTGAGAGCCGCGCATGCCATTGAGAGTCGGGGGATAGTAGTCCGGCCGGTCCTGCGGCCAGGGCTCGGCGGCCGCTTGCGCCAATGCCTGGCCGGCAAGGCCGCTTCCCAGCGTCCCGATCCCGACCGCGACCCCGTTCAGGAAGTCCCGACGGTCGATGGCCCGGTCCATGCCGAGCGATTTATCAGACGTCTTTTCAGTCACTTAATGGCTCCGAACGGATTTCTTACAGGCGGTCGCGCAAGGCGTACCAGAGCATGCCGGCCGTATGCAGGGGCGCGCGCAGGGCGGGGCCGCCCGGAAAGGCCGGCGGCGCCAGGGCGGCGAAGCGCTGGAATCGATCGTGCTCGCCGCTGATCTCCTCGACCATCAGCTTGCCCGCCAGGGTCGAAAGCACCGCCCCCATGCCTGAATAACCGTGCGCGATCAGTATCTTATCTTTTCGCGCCAGGTGCGGCAGGCGGCTCCGGGTGATCGAGACGAGGCCGCCCCAGGCATAGGCGATGGCGACGCCGGCGAGCGGCGGAAACACCGCCTCCAGGTGCGGGCGGACGAAGGCGGCGATGTCGGCCGGGGGGCTGCGGCTGTACCGTTCCCCGCCACCGAACAACAGTCGATTATCGCGCGTCAACCGGTAGTAATTGACCACGAAACGGCTATCCGAAGCCGCCACACCGCCAGGCAACAGGCAGCTCACAGACGAATCGAGCGGTTCGGTCACGGCAATGTAGCTCGCCACCGGCATGATCCGCGCCTCGGCCCGGGGGCAGAGGCCGGAAAGCAGGGCGTCGCCGCCCAGGATGGCGTGCCGGGCCATCACCTCTCCGGCGGCCGTGCGGACCGTGACCCCGTCGGGTCCCGACTCGAGGGCGATCGCCGGTGAGCCCTCGAAGATCCGGACGCCGGCGTCGGCCGCGGCGCTGGCGAGGCCCAGGGCGTAGTTGAGCGGATGGAAGTGGCCGCCGGCGGCGTCGAAGAGGCCGCCAAAGCTCTTCGTGGCGACGAATTCGCGGGCCTCGGCGGCATCGAGCAATCTGGCCGGATGATAGCCCCAGCGGGCCAGCGCCCCGGCCTCCTCGGCGAAGTGGGCGAAGTCTCGCGGCTTGGCCGCCAGGGTGACGTGCCCGGACAGTCTGAGATCACAGTCTATGGCGTGGCGATCGATGAGTTCGACCACCAGGTCACGCGCTTCGAGCGCGAGGTCGAACACGGCCCTGGCCTCGGTTTCGCCCAGCCTCCGCGTCAGTTCGCCCGCGCCCTTGCGCAGGCCGGGAATGATCTGGCCGCCGTTGCGCCCCGAAGCGCCCCAGCCGACCTTGCCGCCTTCCAGGACCACAACCGAGAGGCCGCGCTCGGCGGCGTGCCAGGCGGCAGAAAGGCCCGTGCATCCGCCGCCGACGATGACGACGTCAGCCTTTTCCGCACCCTCCAGGGTCGGGTGTGTGTCGGCCTCGTTCGCTGTGGCCAGGTAATAGGACTGGCGAAAACCCAAGCCGTCGTTGAATCCTTCGCCGCCCGCCACGCTCACACCTTGAGCAGCAGGTGGTCGCGCTCCCAGGAGCTGATCACCCCTTCGTAGGCTTCGAGCTCGGCCTGCTTGATGGCCGCGAAGGCGGCGTAGAACGGCTCGCCCAGCAGGGCGCGGACCGGCTCGCAGGCGCGGAAGCGCTGCAGGGCCTCGTCGAGGGTGCGCGGCAAGGTGCGGGCGTGCTCATAGGCGTTGCCACGGACCTGCGGCGTCGGCTCGACTGCGCCGGTGATCCCCAACCAGCCGGCCACCAGGGCCGAGGTCATGGCGAGATAGGGATTGGCGTCGGCCCCCGGCAGGCGGTCCTCGATCCGCCGGTTGGGTGCGTCGGCGATCGGCACCCTGAGGCCGCAGGAGCGGTTGTCCTGCCCCCACTGGACATTGATCGGCGCGCTGTGGCTCGGCCGCATGCGGCGGAAGGAATTGACGTTGGGGGCGAACAGCGGGGCGATCTCCGGCAGGAAGGCCTGCAGGCCGCCGACGAAATGGCGGAAGAAATCGCTGTCGGCGCCGTCCCTGGCGGCGAACAGGTTGCCGCCGTTCTCCTCGACCGAGATGTGCAGGTGCATGGCGCTGCCGGGCTGGGTCTCCATCGGCTTGGCCATGAAGGTGGCGTACATGCCGTGGGCGAGCGCCACCTGGCGGACGATACGCTTGAACACCATCACCTGGTCGCACAGCGTCACCGGCTCGCCGTGCAGGAAGTTGATCTCCAGCTGCGCCGTGCCGCTCTCGTGGATCATGGTGTCGACCGAGAGCCCGGCGATGTCCGAGTGCTCGTAGATGGCGTCGATCAGGTCCTCGTATTCATTGATCGATTCCAGGCCGTAGGGCTGGGGCGCGGTCTCGGCGCGGCCCGAACGACCCACCGCGGGCGTGAGGGGGATGTCGGGGTCCGGATTGACCGCGGTCAGGTAGAACTCCAGCTCCGGAGCGATCAGCGGGCGCCAGCCACGGTCCCGGTAGAGGTCGGCGACGCCGCGCAGCACGTGCCGGGGCGAGGACGCCCATGGACTGCCGTCGCGGTGCAGGGCGTCGGCGAAGACATAGGCGGTCGGCGTCTTCAGGCCAGGCGCGATCCTCAAGGTCGCCGCGTCCGGGATCAGCACCATGTCCGGATCCTGGTAGGTCTCCGGATCGTCCTCGTCGCCGGCGTACTGGCCGGTCACCGTCACCTGGAACACCGAAGACGGCAGGCGCAGCGAGCGGTCGCGCTCGGCCTCGATCAGCTTGGCGGCCGGCAGCACCTTGCCGCGGAGCACCCCGTTCATGTCGGGGATCAGGCACTCGACCTCGGTGACCCCGCGGTCGGTGATCCACCGTTCGATTTCGCTCACTCGGACCTCCTGGCGCCCCTCCTGGGATCACAGACGCCGCCGCGCCTATTCAGGCCAGCCGAGGTCGCTCGTCAATGCTTGGCGCAGAACCTTGCGACCGCTAGGGTCGGTTCTGCGATAGCACGATGTCAGAAGCCCTGGTCCAGCCCGCCGATACGCCTGAGCCGCTGCTCCACGCCACCGTCTATGAGGAGCTGCGCGCCCGTTTCATCACCGGCAAGATCATGCCGGGTGGGGCGCTTTCCACCCGCGGCCTGGCGCTGGAGCTGGGCGTGAGCCAGATGCCGGTCCGCGACGCGCTCTCGCGCCTGGCGGCCGAAGGCGCGGTGCTGATCCGCTCCAAGCGCCGGGTCGAGGCGCCGACGATGACCGAGGCGCGGTTCAACGACCTCCTCACCTGCCGCCTGCTGCTCGAGCCAGAGGCGGCGGCCCAGGCCCTGCCCCACATTGGCCCGGCGCGCCTCAAGCGGCTCCGGGAAATCGACGAGGCGCTCGACCTGGCCATGGAGGCGGGCGACGTGATCGCCTATATGGAAGGCAATTTCGCCTTTCATTTCAATATCTACCGCGCCAACGAGCGGCCGACCCTGAACCGCCTGATCGAGACCCTGTGGCTGCAGTTCGGGCCCTATATGCGGGTGGTCTACGGCCGCTACGGCACCGCCAACCTGGTCGACCAGCATCATGTGGCCCTGGCCGCCATCGACGCCGGCGATGCGGCGGCGCTGCGCGCGGCCATCGCCTCGGACATTTCCGACGGCATGGGCCTGATCGGCGCCAGCCGCTGGAGCGAGGGCGAGGGCTGAAGATCCGCAAGAATAGAACCGCAGAGACTCAGAGACGCAGAGTGGAATTCAGGCGGAGCGCACCAGACGCCTGATCCCGTCCTTGATGACCGGCACGTTGAAGTTGATGAGCAAGCCGAGCCGTCGACCGGACAGTTTCAGATAAGTGAGCAGCTGAGCTTCGTGGATGGAAGTAGCCGCTCAGCGGCCTTTATCTCGATGACGATCAGGTCTTCGACAATCAGGTCCAGCCGGTACCCCAGATCGATGCGCGCTTCACGATAGAGGACGGGCAAACCGACCTGGCGTGAGATTGCAAACCCGCGCTCCCTCAGCTCGTATGCCAAACACTCCTCGTAGACCGACTCCAGGAGCCCAGGACCCAAGGTCCTGTGAACCATCAGGGCGGAATCGACGATGGCGCCCGAGATCCGATTGTACTCAGCTGGAAGCTCCATTTCGACTGCGTCTCCGCGTCTCTGCGGTTCTTCTCTAGAAGCTCCAGCGGCGGACAGCTATTTGTTCCTAGCAGCGCGAATGGGAGGGCCGCATGGACATCGCCGGAAAGATCGTGGTGGTGACCGGGGCGGCCAGCGGCATCGGCCGGGCCCTGGCCCTGCGCTTCGCCGCCGAGGGCGCCAAGGCCGTGGTCTGCGCCGATCGCGATGAAGCCGGCGTCAAGGCGACGGCCGAAGCGTGCGGCGGGACCGCCTTCGTCACCGACGTCTCCAAAGAGGCGGATATCGTCGCCCTGATCGAGGCGACGGAGCGCGATACCGGGCCCATCGACCTCTTCTGCTCCAACGCCGGCATCGGCGTCGCCGGCGGAGCCGAGGCCTCCGACGCGGCCTGGCAGAGGATCTGGGACGTCAACGTCATGGCCCACGTGTGGGCGGCGCGTCATGTCGTTCCGGTGATGATCGCGCGCGGCGGCGGCTACCTGATGAACACCGCCTCGGCCGCCGGCCTGCTCTCCCAAATCGGCTCGGCCCCCTATGCGGTCACCAAGCATGCGGCGGTGGCGCTCGCCGAATGGCTGTCGATCACCCACGGTGATGACGGCATCAAGGTCTCGGTGCTCTGCCCGCAGGCGGTGCGGACGGCCATGACGGCGGGCAATCCGGACGGGGTCGCCAGCATCGACGGCATGATCGAGCCGGAGGAGGTGGCCGAGGCCTGCGTGGCGGCCATCGCCGCCGAGACCTTCCTCATCCTCCCCCATCCGGAGGTGCTGGACTACATGCGCCGCAAGACCGGCGACTACGATCGGTGGCTGGGCGGCATGCGCAAGCTCAACCGCCGGTTCGCCGGCCGGGCGATCTGAGCGCCATGGAGGTGGCGCTCCAGGTCAACGGTCAGGCGCACAGCGTCGAGGCTGACGCCGACACACCGCTGCTTTGGGCCCTGCGCGATCTCGTCGGCCTCACCGGAACCAAGTTCGGCTGCGGCATGGGCGTCTGCGGCGCGTGCACGGTGTGGCTGGACGGCGCGCCGGTCCGTTCCTGCCTGACGCCGCTCTCCGCCGTGGGCGCCAAGAAGATCACCACCATCGAGGCGCTGGCGAAGACGCGGACGGGCGCGGCGGCGCAGAAGGCGTGGCTGGAGGCCCAGGTCGTGCAATGCGGCTATTGCCAGAGCGGCCAGCTGATGAGCGCCGCGGCCCTGCTGGCGAAGACCCCGAAGCCGACGGACGCCGACATCGACGGCGCCATGGGCGGCAATGTCTGCCGCTGCGGGACCTATCCGCGAATCCGGGCGGCGATCCATGCGGCCGCCACGGACTTGGCGAAGCCGGCGCGCTCATGACCGCTGAACTCTCCCGCCGGGGGTTTGTCCTCACTGCCGTGGGCGGTGGCCTGTTGCTGGCGATCAGACCAGCCTTGGCGCTCGCAGACGCCCCGCCGGCCCGCCCGCCGCCGTCAGCCTTCATCCGCGTGCCCGAGACCGGGCCGGTGGTCCTGATCATGCCCCGCGTGGAGATGGGCCAGGGCGTCTACACCTCCCTTGCCATGCTTCTGGCGGAGGAGCTGGAGGTGGGCCTGGACCAGATCGCGGTCGAGGCCGCGGCGCCCGACGCCACTCTCTATTCCGACCCGATCAATGGCGAGCAGGTCACCGGCACCTCGGCCACCACCATGGCCTGGTACGACCCCCTTCGACAGGCCGGAGCGACCGTCCGTACCCTGATGATTGGCGCGGCGGCGAACCGGTTCGGCGTTCCGGCGGCTGAGCTGAAGGCCGAACGCGGCCAGGTGATACACGCCAGGAGCGGTCGGAAGGCGGCCTACGGGTCCCTGGCCAAGGCGGCGGCCGCCCTCCCCGTCCCGACAGAGGTGGCCCTCAAGGAACCCAGCCAATGTCGCTTGCTCGGCAAGCCGATCCCGCGCATCGACCAGGCCGACAAGGTGGTCGGCCGCGCCCAGTTCGGCATCGACGTGCGCCTGCCGGGCATGGTCTTTGCCACCGTCGCCGCCTGCCCGGCCTTTGGCGGCAAGCTGAAGGGTGTCGACGACGCCCCCGCCCTCGAGGTCTCTGGGGTGATTAAGGTGGTGCGCCTGCCCGATGCCGTGGCCGTCGTCGCCGACCACACCGGCGCTGCGTTCAAGGGCCTGAAGGCGCTCTCCATCGACTGGGATCTCGGGCCGGGCGTCGGCGACAGCAGCGCGACGACCTGGGCGGCGATGGAGAAGGCCTCGACCAAAGCCGGCGCCACCGGGGTCAAGACGGGCGACGCCGACCAGGCTCTCGCAGGGGCGGCTAAGAAACTCGAGGCCGTCTACCGCCTGCCCTTGCTGGCGCATGCGACCATGGAGCCGATCAACTGTACGGTCCAGGTGAAGGACGGCGGCGCCGAGGTTTGGGTCGGCACGCAAGCGCCGGTCCGCGCCCGTGACGCCGCCGCCAAGGGCGCCGGCGTCGCGCCCGAAAAGGTCATCATCCACAACCAGCTCCTCGGCGGCGGCTTTGGCCGCAGGCTCTACGTCGACCACATCGGCCAGGCGGCGGCCATCGCCCGCGAGGTCGCGGCGCCCGTCAAGGTGATCTGGACCCGCGAGGAGGACATCCGCCACGACCACTATCGGCCCTGCTACCTCGACCGGCTGGCGGCGGGCCTCGATGCGTCAGGCCGCATCGTCGCCTGGAAGCACCGCGTCGCCGCCTCGGCGGTGTCCGAACAGTGGGCCGCCGGCTCGCTGCAGAATGGGCTCGATCCCGACGCCGTCGACCCGGCCGCCGGGTCCTATGACTTTACCAACGTCCTCACCGACTATGTCCGCATCGAGCCGGGCCAGGTGCCCACCGGCTGGTGGCGTGGGGTCGGGCCCACCCACAACATCTTCATGGTCGAGAGCTTCATGGACGAGATGGCGGCCCTCGCCGGCGCCGATCCGATCGCCTTCCGCCTCGAGCACCTTGGCAAGGCGCCGCGGGCGGCCGCCGTCCTCAAGGCTGTGGCCGAGGCGTCAGGCTGGGGAAAGCCGCTTCCCGCCGGCCGCGGCCGCGGCGTCGCCCTGATCGCCGACTTCGGCAGCTTCCTCGCCGAGGTCGCCGAGGTCGAGGTGGCCAGGGACGGGACGGTCAAGGTCGACAAGGTGACCTGCGCGGTCGACTGCGGCCGCATCGTCAATCCCGACACCATCCGCGCCCAGGTGATGGGCGGGGTGCTCTTTGGCCTCACCGCCGCCCTGTGGGGCGAGGTCACGTTCGAAAAGGGCCAGATCAGGCAGTCGAACTTCCACGACTACCGGCCGCTGCGCATGGCCGAGGCGCCGGTGGTGACGACGGTGATCCTGGAGAGCGACGAGGCGCCCGGCGGCATCGGCGAGCCGCCGTGCTCGGCCGTCTCCCCGGCCGTGACCAACGCCATCTTCGCCGCGACGGGAATGCGCGTCCGGACCCTGCCGATCGAAACCCAGCTGGCGAAGACCTGACCCTATTTCGGCGACAGGTAATCTGAACCGAAATTGCCCCTCCAGCGTGATCAGCGGATCAGCCGGACCTCGACGCCCAGCGAGGGTGCGACATCGAGCCATGCGCGATCGGCGCTGAGGACGGGAAACCCCAGCGACTTGGCCAAGGCGAGGCAGAACCGGTCGCCCAGGGCGAGGCCGAGACGATCCGTCTGAGCCCTCATCGCCCCGGCGCGAAGCGCCAGGTCTCGATCGGGCGCGACGTAATCTATCGGCAAGCCCGAAAGGAGTTCCTCGACGCGCTGCGCCGCCGCCCCGCCGCGGCCGAAATGCCCGGCGACCTCGGCCAGATTGACGGTCGACATGATGGCGCCGTCGAGCGCGCCATCGACCGCGTTGGCGCCCGGCTCGCCCAGAAGCGACGCAATCAGCGCCGACGCGTCGAGGACGACGCTCATGGCTCCGAAGCGGCTTCGCGTCGGCGCTCTGCCAGAAACGCGTTTACGTCGCCGACGGACGCCTCGGCGGCGATCTCGGCCGCGAGCGTCCTGGCTCGCGCCATGGCCTGGGCGATGCTTCGTACGCGCAGATCGCCATCGACGATCTCGATCACGACCGGTCCGCCGCGGGCGAGTCCGGCCTTGGCGCGCGCGCTCTTGGGCACCGTCAGTCGGCCGGTCGGCGACATATGGGCTTGGATGGCGCTCATGACGGGTTTCAATTTTGTGACATGCTTTCTGTTCTTGCCAAGGTATTAATCCATGGCGACTTCTACAAGTCGGCCAATTGAGTGACGGCTCTGATCGAGTGGGCTACAGCGCCGCGAGCTTGGGGGCGGCCTCGTCGAGGGACTGGGCGATGGTCCCCACCAGCCGGTCGATCTCGGCGTGGCTGATGATCAGCGGCGGGCTCATCACCAGGGTGTCGCGGATGGCGCGGATCATCACCCCGTTCTGGATGCACAGGTCGCGGACGATCGGCCCGGCCTTGCCGGGGGCGCCGCCGTAGCGCTTGTTGGTCCCCTTCTCGGCGACGATCTCCACCGCCCCGATCAGCCCGAGCGAGCGGGTCTCGCCGACCAGTGGATGCTCGGCCAGGCGACCCAGGGCGGCAGCGAGATAGGCTCCGGCCTCGCCGCCGGCGCGGCCCACCAGGTCCTCGCGCTGCATGATCTCGATGTTCTTCAGCGCCACGGCCGCGCAGGTGGGATGGCCGGAATAGGTGTAGCCGTGGACGAAGTCTCCGCCGACGGCGGTGATCGAGTCATAGACGTGGTCGGCGACGCCCACGGCCGAGATCGGCAGGTAGCCGGACGAGAGGCCCTTGGCCATGGTGACAAGGTCGGGCTGCACACCGAAGCGCTGGAAGCCGAACCAGCGGCCGAGGCGCCCGAACCCGCAGATCACCTCGTCACAGGCCAGGAGGATCCCGTACTTGCGGCAGATCCCCTCCACCCGCGGCCAGTAGCTGGCCGGCGGGATGATCACCCCGCCCGCGCCCTGCACCGGCTCGCCGACGAAGGCGGCGACATTCTCCGGCCCGACCTCGAGGATGCGCTCCTCGATGGCTTCGGCCGCCCGCGCCCCGAACTCCTCCTCGTCTTCGGTGAAGCCGTCGCCGAAGTGATAGGGCTGCATGACGTGCTCGAGGTCCGGCAGCCACGGCCCGCCCTGGTCGTGCATGGCCTTCATGCCGCCCAGGCTCACCCCGGCGATGGTCGAGCCGTGATAGCCGTTGAGGCGGCTGATGATGATGCTGCGCCGGGGCTGGCCGCGCTGCTGCCAGTAGTAGCGGATCAGCCGGATCAGGGTGTCGATCGCCTCCGAGCCGGAGGAGTTGAAGAAGACGTGGTTGAGCGGCGGCCCCATGAGTTCGGCGACCTTGGCCGCCAGCCTCACCGTCGGCGGCGCGGCGGTGCGGAAGAAGGTGTTGTAGTAGGGCAGCTCGAGCATCTGCTCGCGCGCGGCCTCGGCCAGTTCGGCGCGGCCGTAGCCGACCTGCACGCACCATAGCCCGGCCATGGCGTCCAGCAGCGCATTGCCGTCGCCGTCGTGGATGAAGCAGCCCTCGGCGCGGGTGATGATGCGGCTGCCGCCCGCTTCACGCTGGGCGCGCCAGTCGGACTGGGCGGGCAGATGGTGGGCCACGTCCAGCCGGCGCAGCTCGGCGATGTCGTAGTTCCTGAGGTTCATGGGTGATGTCTCCAAAAAGGAACCGCAGAGACGTGAAGTCTCGAGGCGGTAACCGCAGAGACGCAGAGACTCAGAGAGCGCCGAGGCCCTCTCGAATATCTTTGCGTTGCGGGACGAGAGGGCGCGCTGCGCGCGCTCAGGTTCTCCGCGCCTCCGCGTCTCAGCGGTTCAAAGTCGATGGTCAAATAGGTTCTCCTCTGAGCGCACGGCCGATGAGGCGGAAGAAGGTCTGGGAATCGGGGTGGTCGCCGGCGCGCCATTCTGGGTGCCACTGCACGGCGAGGACGCCGGGCGCAGAGACGGCTTCGACGAGGCCGTCCGGCGATCTCGCCTCCACCGTCAGGCCGTCGCCGAGACGTCCGATCGCCTGGTAGTGGACCGAATTGACGGTGAGGTCTTCGCACTCGAAGGCGCGCGCCAGGATCCCGCCCGGCGTCAGCGCCACCTCGTGTTCGTGAGCGAAGAGCTCCGGCAGGGAGGCGCCGTCCGGCGCGTGATGGTCGATGAGGGACGGATTGGAGCCGGCGTCGCGCCTCAGGGTCCCGCCGAAAGCGACATTGACCTCCTCGAAGCCGCGGCAGACGCCGAACACCGGCCGCCCGGCCTCCTTCATCGCCTCGACGAGGCCGAAGACCATGGCGTCGCGGCTCGGATCGAAGGGGCCGGCGTTCTCGGCGCCGGCCTCGCCATAGCGCCAGGGTTCGACATTGGACGGGCTGCCGGTGAGGAGGATGCCGTCGAGGCGCGAGGCCACCTCCTCCGGTTTCATCAGCTCGGGCAGGGCCGGGATCAGCAGGGCGGCGACGTCGGCGTAGCGCATGGCCGAGGCGACATAGCGGTTGATGACCACCTGCGCCGTCTCCTCGCCGAACGGCCGGTTGCAGCAGGTGATGCCCAATACAGGACGTGTCATGGGACCGGCCGACTCATGACAGCAGCACCGCCGCCGCGTCGGCCCGCCAGGCGAGCCAGACCTCGGTTCCAGACCTGAAGGCGTCCGCCTCGTGGCGGCCGAGATTGGGCCGCTCCACCTTGATCATCCGTCCTCCCTCCACTTCGATTTCGTACACGGACGAGCCGCCGAGATAGGCCATGTGGCGCACGCGGCCCTTGAGGCGGTTGGCGCCTTCCGGTCCTCCGCCCGGCGGCGGAGCGTCATGGCTGAGCTCGATCTTCTCCGGCCGCAGGGCGACCCAGACCGCGGCGTCCGTCGCGCCGCTCACCCCGTGGTCGAGCCAGACCTTCGCCGGCAGGCCCTCGCAGGCGACGAGCGCCTCGTTCGGCTCATCGTGCGTCAGCTGGCCCTCGAACAGGTTCACCTGGCCGATGAAGTCGGCGACGAAGCGGTTGGAGGGAAACTCGTAGAGGTCGGCCGGCGCGGCCACCTGCTGGATGAGACCGCGGTTCATCACCGCGCAGCGGCTGGCCATGGCCAGGGCCTCCTCCTGGTCGTGGGTGACGAAGAGGAAGGTAACGCCGACCTCGGCCTGCAGCTGGGCGAGCTCGAAGCGCATGGCCTCGCGCAGCTTGGCGTCGAGGGCCGACAAAGGCTCGTCGAGCAGCAGCACCCGCGGCCGCTTGATCAGCGCGCGGGCCAGCGCCACCCGCTGGCGCTGGCCGCCGGAGAGCTGGTCGGGCTTGCGCTCGCCGAGGCCATCCAGCTTGACCAGCGCCAGGGCCTCCTCGACCCGGCTCGTCCGCTCCGCGGCGGCGACGCGGTCGACCTTGAGGCCATAGCCGATGTTGTCGGCGACGCTCATGTGCGGAAAGACGGCGTAGGACTGGAAGACCATGTTCACCGGCCGCCGGTTCGGCGGCGCCTCGGTGATGTCCTGATCGTCGATGAGGATGCGGCCCTCGGTCGGGGTCTCGAAGCCGGCGACCATGCGCAGCAGGGTGGTCTTGCCGCAGCCGGACGGCCCCAGCAGGGCGAAGAACTCGCCCTCCTCGACGGTAAGGGTCACGGCGTCGACCGCGGTCAGCTTGCCGAAGCGTTTCGAGACGCCTTCGAAGCGGATCAGGGGACGCGCCATCAGGCGAGCTCACCGGCTTCGGCCTTGGCCACGTCCGTCCCCTGCAGGCGAAGGGCGATCGCGGTCAGGGCCACGGTGACGACGATGAGGATGGTCGAGGCGGCGTTGACCTCCGGCGTCACCGAGAAGCGGACCATGGAATAGACCTTCACCGGGAAGGTGATGGTGTCCGGTCCCGAGGTGAAGAAGGTGATGACGAAGTCGTCGAGGCTGAGGGTGAAGGCCAGCAGCGCCCCGGCGATGAGGCCCGGGCGCATGTGCGGGGCGATGACGTCGCGGAAGACCTGCCGCTCGCCGGCCCCGAGGTCGCGCGCCGCCTCCTCCAGGTCGCGGTTGAAGCTGGCCAGGCGCCCGCGGATGACGATGGCGACAAAGCTGAAGGAGAAGGAGATGTGCGAGATGATGATCGCGCCCAGGTTGAGCGGCCAGGGCATCTCGGTGGGCCAGGGCACGACCTCGGTGAAGAACACCAGCATGGCCACGCCCATGCAGATCTCCGGCACGACGATCGGCAGGCCGAGCGCGCCCTCCAGCGCCGCCTTGCCGGGAAAGCGGAAGCGCCATAGCAAGAGGGCGGTCATGGCCCCCAGGATCAGGCTGACGATTGTGGAGACGAGGGCGATGGTCAGGGAATTGCCGAAGGCGGTGATGAGGTCGGTGTCGGCGAGGGCCTGCTGGTAATACTTCAGGGTGAAGCCGCGCCAGACGATGGTGCGCCTGGAGTCGTCGAAGCTGAACGCCATCAGGCTGATCAGCGGCGCGTAGAGATAGAAGGCGGTGACGGCCAGCCAGCCGCGGATCGGCCAGGCGTTGAGGTAGTCGAGGGGGCCCCCTCCGCCCTTCCGCTTTCGGTGCGTTGACCCCCTCCACCGCTTCGCGGTCCCCCTCCCCCTGAGGGGGAGGAGAAGGTCAGAGTTCTCTCCCGCCTGAGGGGGGAGGGCCGGCGAAGCCGGGAGGGGAGTCATGGGCGGCGGTTCGCTCACGGGACCGCCTCCTTGCGCCGCCGAGAGACCAGGCCCTGCACGGCCATGGCCACGAAGGTCATGTACATCAGCAGGAACGACAGGGCCGCGCCGAACGGCCAGTCGTTGGCGCTCTTGAACTGGTGCTCGATGACGTTGGCGATCATCTGGCTGGAGGGCCCGCCGAGGAGATCCGGCGTCAGATAGGCGCCGATCGTCGGGATGAAGGTGATCAGGATGCCCGAGACGATCCCCGGCATGGCGAGTGGGATGACCACGCGGCGAAAGGTCCCCAGGTGTCCGGCGCCGAGGTCGAGGCTGGCCTCCAGGAGCGAGCGGTCCAGCCGGTCCAGCGCCGCATAGAGCGGCAGGACCATGAACGGCAGCTGGACATAGACTAGGCCGAAGACGACCGCGAAGTCGTTATGCAACAGCTCCAGCGGTTTGAATGCGGGCAGCGGGTGACCCAGGGCGGCGGTGATGTGGCCGGCGCCGCTCCAGACGAAGGCCAGGGTCCAGTTCACATAGCCCTCGTCGCGCAGCACCGCCATCAGGGCGTAGGTGCGGATCAGCAGGTTGGTCCAGAACGGCAGCATGATCAGCAGCAGCAGCCACACGCGCGTCTTCTCGGAGGCGAAGCTGATGGCGATGGCCACCGGGAAGCCGGCGACCAGGCAGAGGAAGGTGGTGAGGCCGGCGTACCAGAAGGACTTGCCGAGGATGCCGAGATAGAGCGGGCGGATGGCGTGGGCGTAGTTGGCGAGCGTGCCGTTGACGCCGATCTGGGTGAGGGACGTGTTCTCGCCGAAGCTGTAGGCCCAGATGATCGCCAGCGGGACGAGGAAGAAGACGGTCAGCCACACCGTCGGCGGCCCGAAGACCGTGCCGAACACCCCCTTCGCCCGGGTCCACGACTGTTCCATCAGGCTGATCTCAGCCAAGCGGAACGCGGCGCCAGCCAACCACCCCAATCAACACAACCGTCATCCCCGGGCGTCAGTCCCGGGGGTCCATTCGGCGCGAGCCCTCGAGTGGCCATGCCGGGCATGGCCACCCGCCATTCCGCGTTCATGGGTGGCCGGGACAAGCCCGGCCATGACGGTCTGTTTTGTTGGATCCGAGGCCCTCCCTTCATGCCGCGAAGATCCGGGTGGCGGTTTCGTCCAGCAGGTGGGCGCGCTCGAGGCCCTCGAAGTCGGCGTATTCGCACTTCGCCAGGGCCTGGGCAGGCGGGAAGATCACCGGGCTGTCGCGGTAGCTCGCCGGCATCAGGGCCAGGGCCGCGGCGTTGGGCGTCGGATAATAGGTCGTCTCGGCGATCCCCGCATCGGTCCGCCCCTCGAGGATGAAGTTGATGAAGCGGTGGGCGTTGTCCGGACGCGGCGCGCCGGTCGGGATGCACAGGCAGTCGGAATTGAGGATCGAGCCTTCGCGCGGCACCACGAAATCGAGATCGGCGTCCTCCTGCATCACCCGGGCGATGTCGCCGTTGTAGTCGATGACGATGTCGATATCCCCGGCCAGCAGCAGGTCCTGGCCGTCGTCGTGGTGGAAGACTTTGATGTTCGGTTTCTGGCGGATGTACATCTGGGCCACCCGCTCGATGACCGGCGGCGGGATGTTGCGGACCGAATAGCCGAGGTACTTGGCCCCCAGCTCGATGAGGTCGTCGGCCTCCGAGGCGAGGCCGATGCGGCCCTTGTAGCGGTCCGACGCCATCACCCATTTCCAGCTGTCGGGGACCCCGTCGATCTTCGACTTGCGGTAGCCGAGCCCCTGGACGAGCCAGGTGTAGGGAACCGACCAGCGCCGGCCGGGATCGAACGGGGCGTTCAGGAACGCCGGCTGGATGTTCTTCAGGTTCGGCAGCCTGGCATGATCGAGCGGCTGGAGGAGGCCGGCGATCCGCAGCCGCGTGACATATTCGTTGGAGGGCACGATCACGTCGAAGCCGGGGTTGCCGGGCCTGAGCTTGGCGAAGAGTTCGTCGTTGGTGGAAAAGAGGCTCATCTTCACCGCCACGCCGCTGGCGGCCTTGAAGTCGGCCAGGGTCGTCTCGCCGATGTAGTTGTCCCAGTTGTAGAAATTGAGCCGCTTCTCCTCGCCGTTGGGACCGATCGGGGCGCGGTCCGTGCAGCCCTCGAGCGCGAATCCGATGGCCGCGGCGCCCAGGCCCGCCAAGAGCGAGCGGCGGCCGGAAATCAACGGATCTCCCCCTGCGAAGCGGGGGGAGTACGGCCTAAGGCCGGGAGGGGGGCGTGTGAAAGCGCGTCGGTGCGCGGCCTCCGCCCCCTCCACCGCTTCGCGGTCCCCCTCCCCCGTGAACGGGGGAGGATCGGGTCAGCGGACGTCTCATGCATTCTTCAGGCCCCAGTCGTAGTCGAGGGACGAGACGACCTCGTTGAAGCGATCCTGCTCGGCCCGCTTGACGGTGGCGAACATGTCGACGAACCGCGCGCCGAGGTAATCCTTGAGGACCTCAGAGCCCGCGAACTGGTCGACCGCCGCGTACCAGTGCGCCGGAAGGCGCTCCGACGAAGCGGCCGCGGCGGCGTAGCCGTCGCCTTCGACGGCCGGGCCGGGATCGATCCGGCCGGTCAGGCCATGGTGGACGCCGGCCAGGAGGGCGGCGAGCGCCAGGTAGGGATTGGCGTCGGCTCCGGCCACGCGGTGCTCGATATGGCGCGAGGCCGGCGGCCCGGCCGGCACGCGCAGGGAGACGGTGCGGTTGTTCACCCCCCAGGTCGGGGCCACCGGGGCGTAGGAGTTGGGCCTGAAGCGGCGGTAGGAATTGGCGTTGGGCGCGAAGATGGCCATGCTCTCGCCGAGCAGGGCCTTGAGGCCGCCGACCGCGTGGGCCAGGGGCGGCGCGCCCGCCGGGGCCGCCGCCGCGAAGATGTTCTCGCCCGCCTTGTTGAGTACACTGACGTGCAGATGGAGGCCGCTGCCGGCATGCTCGGCGAACGGCTTGGCCATGAAGGTCGCTTCCAGGCCGTGGCGAGCCGCGACGCCCTTGGCCAGGCGCTTGTACATCGCCGCTTCGTCTGCCGCCCGCAGGGCGTCAGGCCCATGGCGCAGGGTGAGCTCGATCTGGCCGGGGGCATATTCCGAGATCGCCGCTTCCAGCGGCACGCCCTGGGCGTCGGCGGTCGACCAAAGCTCGCGCAGGAAGGGGGCGAAGTCCTCCAGCTCGCGCAGGCCATAGACGCCGTGCTGGGTGGGCGGCAGGCCGTTGCGGGGGGCGGCCAGGCGCGGCGGCGCATTGGCCTCGCGGGCCGGATCGACCAGGTAGTATTCGAGTTCGCAGGCGACCACGGGGGTCAGTCCATCGGCGGCGAAGCGGTCGACGACGCGGGTCAGAACATGGCGCGGGTCGAGGTCGTTGGGCGTCCCGTCGAGCTCGTACATCGAGGTCAGAACCTGGCCGGTGTCCTCGCCCAGCCACGGCGCGGGAACCAGGGTTCCCGGCGCCGGCCAGGCCAGGCGGTCGGCGTCGCCGTCCTCCCACACCAGGCCCGTGGCTTCGACGTCGCGACCGGTGACATCACAGACGAGCACCGATCCGGGCAGGAAGCGGCCGTTGTCATAGATGGCCATGAGTTCGCCGCGGCGCAGACGCTTGCCGCGCGGCACGCCGGAGAGGGCCGTGAAGACGAGTTCGAAGAAAGCGATATGGGGATACGCCTCCAGGAAGGCGCGCGCCTCGGCCGGACCCGCGATCCGATCGCTCTTGTCGGCCACGTTTCCCGCCAATCTCGCCTCCGCCAATCTGTGATCACTCTTTTGGATCGGCGCGTGAGGGAGTTCAAGGCTCAGAAAGAACGTCCCCTCCTCCGCTCATCCTCGAGGCTGAGCGTCCCCGGGTCTAGCCGCTGCGCGCGGCTCGCCCGGGATGAGCGGAGATTGTTGAGCTTTTTCTGTGGCCACCTGTGGCCATCGCGTTTCGACCTCTCACGATGGAATTGACGGCCCGACGAGCCGCTCGCGCCAAGGAGGGTCATCCAGGGGGCTCAGCTTCCGGCGTTCGGCCGGAGGCGCCGCGCCCGTGAATCAAAAAGAAGGGGCGGCGCGCTGACGCCGCCCCATAAGCCTCATGGATCAGGCTTTAAAGGCTTAGAAGGTGATCCACACGCCGCTCTTCCAGTAGCCGCGGCCGTTATGCTCACGCCAGCGATAGTGGTCGTCCGTGCCCCAGGTCCAGTTGTCCGGGTGCACTGTCACGCCGAAGTCCGGCGCGTAATTGTAGTGCTTGTGGACGTGCCAGCAATCGCCATCGGCGTTGCAGACGATGGCGGCCGAGGCGGCGGGCGCCATGATGGCGGCGGCGGCAAGGCCGAACAGCGCGCCAGTGGCGATCTTCGGAATGCGTTTCATCATGTTTCCTTTCAAGTACCGCTTGTATTGGCGGCGAGGATATGAATGTCAGGACGCCGCCCTTCCCTTCGCCCAAGACTGCGCACCAACAACGCTGGAGGGCGTTTTTGCGCACGACTAAATCAACGAATCAAAAGGAAGATGGTTGCGAACGGCGGTCGCCGCTTTTCGATTGCCGGAGAGCTTCCTCGGGATTGAATAAGCTTTGCTTAAATAGGTCATCCCGCATCTCCACGCGGAGTTTATCCTCGGGCCGGCCTGTGGCCGGACCCGGGGGCGCTCCGTGCCGGATGACGTCGTGTGTTACTGTGGTTCGCCGACGATGACGAACGGCGCCCAGAGCGAGGGGTTGGCCGTCGCCGGGTCCCGGATCATCGCCGTCATGGCGGCCTGCAGGGCCTTGGCCTTGGAAGGCGCCCCGTCCCGGTAGCCCTTGACGGTCGTGGTGATCAGACGCTCGGTGGCGTCGGACTGCACCCGCCAGTGGGAGACGAGCAGGGACCTGGCGCCGGCGTGGAAGAAGGCGCGGGCGAGCCCTGAGAGCCCGTCGGCGCCCGGTGTCTCGCCGGCGGCGGTGTTGCAGGCGCTGAGCACCACCCAGTCGGCGTTGAGGGTCAGTCCCGCCGCCTCGGAGGTGCGCAGCAGCTGGTCGTCCCTGGCCGGATCGGTCCCCGCCGGCGGCGCCGCCAGGACGAGCGCCGGTTCGGTGAGGCCGGCGAAGTCGCCGGTGATCAGGCCGTGGGTGGAGAAGTCGAGGACCCTTACCGAGGCCAGACTATGGTCGGCCTGACGGTCCATCAGGGCGGTCTTGGTCGCCGCGGGGCCGAGCAGGAGGTCCGAGCGGCCGGCGCCCAGCAGGGTCATCAGCTCGACCCCCTCGGCGCGGGTGTCCCACAGCGGCGGCAGTCCCTTGAGAATCTCGGCCCGGGAGCGGCCGTCGCGTTCGGCGGCCGACGCGCTGGGCGCGCCCCGATCATCATGCGAACCATCGGCGGTGGTCGTCTGGCCGGACGCCAGGGCATAGGGGTCGCGGCCGGGGAAGACGCCGGGGACGGCGCCGACGCCGGCGAAATCCGGATCGGCGAAGGCCAGCAGCGGCTTTGAGGCGACGGCGCCGCGTGACGCCGGCAGCAGCTGCCGCAGGGTCCTCAGCGCCGAGACCTGCGGCAGGACGGCCAGGGCATAGTCCTCGATGAGCCAGTGCGCGCCGGGAGCGCCCGGCTTGCCGGTCGAAAGCACCGCCGGCGGCAGGCTGGTGAGCGGCCCCGAGGGGACGATGAGCAGGGTGTCGATCCCCGGCCCATGGATGACGTTCTGGGTCTCGGGATCGCCCAGTAGGGCTTGGTAGAGCCGCCAGGCGCCCGCGCGATCGAAGCCCCCGGGGGCAGACTGGGCCGGCGGCGCAGCCGGCGCCCCTGAAGGCCCTCCTTGGGTCATGCCGCCGGATCCCGCCGCCGCCAGGTCCGCCCCGCTCAGCGCGCCCAGCGCCGCCTGCGGGTCGAGTTCCCGCCGCATCGCCTTGACCCCGGCGGCGATCTCATCGCCGCTCATCCCCATCCGGGCCCAGGCGAAGCCGGTCCGCGAGACCGCGAACACCAGGCCGTGTTCGGCCCCCGGCGCGACCATCCACAGCACCACAGCCTCGTTGGCCTCGAGCAGCGCCGCGTCCGGCCCGCCCGCCGCCTGCAAGGCCACGACGGTCAGGGGCGAGGGCGAGCGATAGTCCCAATAGAGCGGGTAGCGGGTCTGGAGCTCCGACTGGAGTTCACCTACGCGCGCGGCCAGCTCGTCGCGCTGGTGGGCCAGGTCCGCCTGACGTTCCGGATTTCCCGAAGCGCCCGCGGCTTCGGCGAAGGTCCCGTTGAGGCGGTCGAGGGCGACGAGGGCGTCTTCGAACTCGCCGGCGAGATCGCCGGCGCCGCCGGCCGTGGCCGCCGTCAGGGCGGCCGAACGGGAAAGGGCCTCGCCGGCCGATGAGCCCACCGCCCGCTGCGCCCAGTCGAAAGCCTCGCCTCTCAATGCCGCCGGCCTGTCTTCCGCCGCCGCGCCGCCGCCCGCCTCGGCCCATGACCAGAGGGCGAGCGAGAGATAGCCGCCGCACTGGCTCTCGCTCCCCCGCGATACCCGCGTGGCGGCCTGGCTGGCGGTGACATGCCGGGCCGCTCCGGCGAGGGCCGCGCAGCTCGGCCGGAAGGCCTCCACCGCCGCTGCATATCTGTCCTGGGCCGCGAGGTTGAAGGCCAGATTGATCCGTCCGTCGATCGTCTCCGGGTGATCGGCGCCCAGCGCCTTCTGGTCGATCGTCAGGGCCTGGATGAGCAGCGGCTCGGCGTCGTCGTGACGCCCCTGGTTGTCCAGCGCCAGGGCGAGGTTGTTGAGCGGCCCGGCGAGTCTGCGATTGTCCTCGCCGAACACCGCCTGCGCCGCCTCCAGGTTGCGTCGGTAGAGGGGTTCGGCCTCGGCGTAACGTCCCTCATCCGCCAGGGCGCTGGCGAGGTTGTTCCGGGCGACGACGGCGAGCGGGTGGTTCGGACCCAGGGTCTTTTCCCAGATGGCCACGGCTCGTCGCAGCAACGGCTCGGCCTCGCGGTCGCGGTTGTCGTTTTCCAGCAGGAAGGCGAGGCTGTTGAGGCTCGTCGCCGCCAGAGGATGGTCCGGCCCGAAGAGCTTTTCGCGGATCGCCAGGGCGCGGCGGTAGAGCGGCTCGGCCTCCGCCGTCCGCCCCTCTTCGGACAGAAGCTGGCCCAGGTTGTTGAGACTGGCGGCGACATCGTCGCTGTCAGGACCCGTCAGCGCCTCGCGCAGCTCCAGGGCCCGCCGGTAGAGCGGCTCGGCCTTGTCGGCCTGGCCCTCGGCGTCGAGCACGCCGGCGAGGTTGTCGAGACCCGAGGCCAGGTCCTTTCCGCCGGACCCTGGCGGCGTATCCCAGATGGCGACGGCGCGTCGCAGCAGCGGCTCGGCCTCGCGGTAGCGGCCCTCATCCTCAAGCACCAGGGCGAGATGGTTGAGGCCGTCGGGGAGATGGGGCGCATCCGCTTTCTCGCGAATGGCCAGGGAGCGGCGGTCGGCGGCCTCGGCCTCGCCATAGCGGCCCTCATCCTCGAGCACCGAGGCCACGGCGCCCAGCAGGGTGGCGACCACCGGCTGATCGGGGCCGACCGCCTTTTCGATGATGGCGAGGGAGCGGCGATAGGCCGCCTCGGACTCCGGAAACCGGCCCAACGCCTGAAAGGCCGTTCCCAGCGCGACGCTGGCCAGGGCGACGTTTGGCGAGTCGGGCCCGTGCGCGGCGGCCAGGGCCGTGACGGCGGCCTGGGCGTCCCTGGCCATGGCGGCGAAGTCGCCGGCGGCCTTGTCGCGCTCGACGGCCGCCTGAAGGGCCTCGATCGACGGCGGATGGGCCGGCGGCGCCGCCCGCGACGTCGCCGCGACCGCGGTCAAGGCAAGCGCGAGGACGGATGCGGCGAACCCTGCGCTGCTGACGTTCATCCGCCCCCTCCCCTCCGCTCGTCCAAGGCGATCCGCGTGTTGCGGCGAGACCCGGGACCCAGTTGTTTTATCGTAAGGCGCGGGGTTTCAGAAAACGCCTGGGTCCCGAATGGCCTCGCTACCCGCTCGGCCTCCGGGATGAGCGGTGATTGGACGGACCGCCGGCGTCTCGCCCCCTGGGCCGGTTGCCGGCGAGACGCCGGCGCTCCGAGCACACTTACCTTCTCAATCCGCGTACGCAGCCGTCATCCCGTTCGTTGTTTGGCTGGGCGATTGGTATGAAGGCGGCGGAGCGATGGAGAAAGCCAGGATGACGACGCGCGGGGCGGAAGGCGAGCACCTGAAGCCCGATCTGACCTACGGCGGCTATCTCGAGCTGGAGACGATCCTCGGCGCCCAGCGCCCCAGGTCCGGCCAGCACGACGAGATGCTGTTCATCATCATCCACCAGGCCTCCGAGCTGTGGATGAAGCTGTCGATCCACGAGCTCGCCGCCGCGCGCGACCGGATCGCCGCCGACGATCTCCCCGCCGCGCTGAAGATGATCGCCCGCGTCGGCCGCATCCAGGCCCAGATGATCCAGTCGTGGGACGTCCTGGCGACCCTGACGCCCAGCGAATACCGCCTGATCCGCCCCTCGCTCGGCCAGAGTTCCGGCTTCCAGTCCTACCAGTACCGGATGCTCGACCTGATCCTGGGCGCGCGCCGCGCCGGGCCGCTCGCCGTGCACGAGGCGACGCCGGAGATCCACGCCCGTCTGGAAGAGATGCTCAGGCAACCCAGCCTCTATGACGAGGCCATCCGCCTGCTGGCGCGGCGCGGCTTCGCCATCGACCCGGCCGTGCTGGAGCGCGACTGGAGCCAGCCCCACGCGCCGTCCCCCCCCGTCGAGGCGGCGTGGCTCGCGGTCTATCGCGACCCGGAGCGGTTCTGGGATCTCTATGAGCTGGCCGAAAAGCTGGTCGACCTGGAATATCGCTTCCAGCAATGGCGCTTCGCCCACCTCAAGACGGTGGAGCGAATCATCGGCGGCAAGATGGGGACCGGCGGCAGCCAGGGCCTCGCCTACCTCGCCCGCGTCCTGAAAACCCAGTTCTTTCCGGACCTGCTGAAGGTGCGGACGGACCTGTAAGAGAGCTCCCTCCCCCCGCGAACGCAGGGGGAGAAGAGCGAATCAGTTGGCGTCTGGGGAGATTACTTGAGGTGCTTGGCGAGATGCTTGTTCATCTCGAACATGTTCACCTTGGCCAACCCCCCGAAGACCGGCTTCAACTTCGCGTCGGCCAGGATCTCGCGCTTGTTGGCGGGATTCTGAAGTTTGTTGGCTTTGATGTAGGCCCACATCTTCGAGACGACTTCGCCGCGGGAAAGTGAAGCCGAGCCGACAATCGCCGACAACTCGGATGAGGGTTTCAGAACCTGTTGAAGCCCGTTTGGCTTTTTATCTGCCATGTTGGTATTCTCGCTCCCAAAGAGGCCCGTCGCGGCGATCGCAGCGGCCCTCATAGAGAGACAATGGCCAAAACTCCGCCCTTGCCAAGCCCCCGGTCAAGAAAAAGCGCTCCCGCCTGTGGACGGAATTACTTTCGCACGATGACGGAAAGGCCGTCGCCGATACTGGCGAGCGTGCTTTCGACACGCGAATCGGCGTGGATCTTGGCGGCCAGGGACCGCAGGGCGAGCGTGTCCGCCGACGTATCCTTGGGGTCGGCAACCGCCCCGCTCCACAACATGTTGTCGATGAGCATGAGCCCGCCGGGCCTCAGCAGCTCCAGCCCCAGCTCGTAATAGGCGTCGTAGCCGATCTTGTCGGCGTCGATGAACATCAGGTCGAAATGGCCGTGGAACCCCTCGTCCAGCAAGGCGCGCAGGCTGTCCGCGCCCGGCCCCACGCGGGGCGCGACGATCTCCTCGACGCCGGCCTCGCGCCAGTAGGCGGCCGCCCGATCGATCAGGGCGCCGGAGAGGTCGCAGGCCACGAGCTCGGCATCGGCCCCGTGCATGGCCTTCAGCGCCAGGGCCGTCGCCGTCGAGGAATAGCCGGTGAAGACCCCGACCTCGAGGGCGCGGCGGGCGCGGATGGCGGTGGCGAGCACCTGCATGAAGGCGCCCTGTTCGGGGCTGATCTGCATGCCGGCGCGGGGGTCGGACGCGGTCTCGGCGCGGCATTTGCTGAGCACCGGGTGCTCGTTGACGCCCCAGGCCTGCAGATAGCCCAGAACCTCGGGCGACAATCCCATCGATCTCGACATGCCGCGGCGCTCCTCAAAATGCTGAACACCTGAATAGCACCGTCATCCCGCACGAAGCGAAGCGTAGATGCTGGACCCAGGGAGCAGGAACGCCAGTGGGGGCCGCCCCTAGGTCCCGGATAGCTCGCTACGCTCGCTTCCGGGACGACGGTTTAACGTTCTCGGACCGCCGGCGTCTCGCCGGCTGCGCTGGTTGCCGGCGGGACGCCGGCGCTCCGTTCCTATTCCCAAACTCCTTTTCTCAACCGTCATCCCCGGCCTTGTGCCGGGGACCCATTCGGCGCGGACGGGCGGGTGGCCATGCCCGGCATGGCCACACATCAATCGGCGTTCATGGGTGGCCGGGACAAGCCCGGCCATGACGGTTCATTTATTGAAGGGGCCGCCGGCGGGGCGCCGGCGCTCCGTTCCTATTCCCAAACTCCTTTTCTCAACCGTCATCCCCGGCCTTGTGCCGGGGACCCATTCGGCGCGGACGGGCGGGTGGCCATGCCCGATCCTCCCCCGTTCACGGGGGAGGGGGACCCCGAAGGGGTGGAGGGGGCTGTTGCAGTGCGCCAGCGCTCCGGTCCCCGCCCCCCTCCCCGGCTTCGCCGGTACTCCCCCCGCTTCGCAGCTAGGCGATTCACACATCTTGCGATGCGCCGCGCAAGGTCCATCCCTGGGCGAGGGATCGGAAGTATTGGAGGCCATGGCGGAAGGTGATCGGCCCTGGCGGCTTGGAGTTCGGGTAGCCGTCCCAGCCGCCGAGCTTGGCGATGGCCCAGCCGGCCCAGGCGAG
>DASXCH010000058.1:0-13819 GCA_036491275.1 Caulobacteraceae bacterium | reverse complement strand
CCGCAAGGCCCAGGCCCGCTCCTACGACGCCTTGCTCAAAGCCACCGCCGACCTTCTCGACACCTACGCACCCGATGAATGCCGCAACTTCCTCAAAAACTCAGGCTATGGAGTCGCCTAAACTCAACCCGCTCTAGTCCGCCGAATCGCTACCTAGCTAGGCCTGCTTGGCGCGAGGCGGCGCTCAAACCTGAAAATAGGCGAAGGCGGTGATCGCTCCGCCGGCGACCGCCAGGGCGATGGCGGTCAACCACGGCCAACGCCGGCCAAGGATGATCGCCAGAGTGGCGATGGCGATCGACATGTGCAGCAGGGTCGAGGCGATGGTGAGCCAACCATGGCGAACCTCAAGGCCCTCGGCGAGGACGTTTGCCTTGTCGCGCTCGGCCTCGAGCGCCTTGGCTTGCTTCTGAATGCCTGCCTGGTTGGTCTGATTGCGAGCCGCAACCTTGGCATTTTCGGCGGCTTTCGCTCCACCTTGCTGAGCCGCGAGCTCGTAGAGATTCTTCTTGAAACTCTTGGCCTCGTAGAAGGCCCAGGCGTCGCTCGCCCGGTTCTGCTCCAGCACTGCGTCGTTCTTGGCGATGATCGCCTTGTCGGCCTCCGTCGTCTCAAGACTGGCCACAACCGCGGCCGCGACCGCCAGTATGGCGATGGTAAGGGTGACTTGGTTTATCAGTGGATCGTCACGGCCCTCGCGCGCATGGTTTGCGTGTTCGTGCGCCTCCATTTCCTCGAGCGGTGAGTCGCCCACGCCCTACCCGCGGACTTCGGCCAAGGCGGCCTGGGCCGCAGCCAGACGGGCGATCGGAACGCGGTAGGCTGAGCAGCTGACATAGTCGAGCCCTTCTGCCTCGCAGAACGCGATCGAGGTCGGGTCGCCGCCATGCTCTCCGCAGATGCCAAGTTTGAGATCGGGCCTTGCCGCCCTGCCCCTTTCGGTCGCCATTCGGATGAGCGCGCCAACCCCGACGACGTCCAAGGTGACAAACGGATCAGCTTCCAGGATCCCCTTATTCACGTAGGCCTCCAGGAAACGCCCGGAATCGTCGCGGCTGATACCGAAGGTGGTTTGGGTAAGGTCATTGGTGCCGAAGGAGAAGAACTCGGCGTTGGCGGCCAGATCGTCTGCGGTGAGAGCGGCCCGTGGCAGTTCGATCATCGTGCCGACGCGATAGTCGATGGTGACCCTCCTCTCCTCCATGACCTGTTTGGCCACCCGATCGGTGAGTTGGCGCAGGTAGGCCATCTCCTCGCCCTTGGCGACCAGCGGATGCATGATTTCCGGCGTCGGCGCCGATGGCGAGTTGGCGGCCACTTCACAAGCCGCCTCGATAATCGCCCGCACCTGCATCTCGTAGATCTCCGGATAGGAGACGCCCAGGCGACACCCGCGGTGGCCGAGCATCGGATTGGTCTCGCGCAACTCCTCCGCCCGGCGGAGCAGCTTGGCTGCATTAAGCCCGGTCGCCTTCGCGACCTCCGACAACTCCTCTTCCGAATGCGGCAGGAATTCGTGAAGCGGCGGATCGAGCAGGCGGAATGTCACCGGGAACGGCGCCATGATGCGGAGCAACTCGACGAAATCGCCGCGCTGCATCGGCAGTATCTTCGCGAGTGCTGCCCGGCGTCCCGCTTCGTCATCCGCCAGGATCATCTCGCGCATGGCGTCGATCCGATCGCCCTCGAAGAACATGTGTTCGGTGCGGGCGAGGCCGATGCCCTCCGCCCCGAACTGCCGGGCGGTGCGCGCATCCTGTTCGGTTTCGGCATTGGCGCGAACCTTCAGCCGGCGACGCTCATCGGCCCACGCCATCAGGGTGGCGAAATCGCCGGAAAGCTCGGGCTTGATCATCGCCGCGGCGCCGGCCAGGATCTCACCCTTGCCACCGTCGACGGTGATGACATCCCCGGCCTGAAAGGTGCGGCCGCGCGCTCCTAGCGTCCCGGCGCGGGCGTCGATCTGAAGCTCGCCGACGCCGCATACGCACGGCCGGCCCATCCCCCGGGCGACCACCGCCGCGTGGCTAGTCATGCCGCCGCGGGCGGTGACGATAGCGCGAGCCGCGTCTATCCCGCGAATATCTTCCGGGGAGGTCTCATCTCGGACCAGGATAACCGCCTCTCCGGCGGCGGCTTCGCGGACCGCGGCCTCGGCCGAGAAGACGAGCTTTCCGACCGCCGCGCCCGGCGACGCCGGCAGGCCTCGGGCAATGACGTCGCGATCACCGGCCGGATCGATGGTTGGGTGCAGGAGTTGGTCCAGTGAAGCCGGCTCGACCCTGAGGATAGCCTCTTCTTTCGAGATCAATCCTTCCTCGGCGAGGTCGACTGCGACCCGCAACGCGGCGCGAGCGGTCCGTTTGCCGTTTCGGGTCTGTAGGACATAGAGTCGCCCACGCTCGACTGTGAACTCGATGTCCTGCATGTCTCGGTAGTGCCGCTCGAGCCGACCGACGACATCGCGGAACTCACCGAAGGGGCCGGGCATGGCCTCTTCCATCGATGGCGCTGTGTCCTTCATCTCCGCCCGAGCCGCGGCCGTAAGAGCCTGGGGCGTGCGTATCCCAGCGACTACATCCTCGCCCTGGGCGTTTATGAGGAATTCGCCGTAGAGACGCGGCTCGCCACTGGCAGGATCGCGGGTAAAGGCGACGCCCGTGGCGCTGGTCTCGCCCATGTTGCCGAACACCATGGACTGGACATTGACCGCCGTGCCCCAAGCCTCCGGAATGCCGTGCATGCGCCGATAGAATTTGGCGCGATCGTTCATCCAACTGTCGAACACGGCGCCGATGGCGCCCCACAGTTGAGCTTTGGGCTCTTCAGGGAAGGTTTGCCCCGTCTCCTGCGCGACGGCACGCTTGTAAGCTTCCACCACCTCACGCCAGTCGTGGGCCGAAAGCTCGGTGTCAGACGAGGCGCCCATCGCGTCTTTCCTGTCGTCGAGGATCTCCTCGAACATATGATGGTCGAGGCCGAGGACGACGTTGGAATACATCTGGATGAAGCGGCGATAGCTATCGAAGGCGAAGCGCCGGTCCGACGCCATCTTGGCCAGGCCCTCGACGGTCGCGTCGTTAAGGCCGAGATTGAGCACCGTATCCATCATGCCCGGCATAGAGGCGCGCGCGCCCGAACGGACTGAAACCAGCAAGGGGTTGGCTGGATCGCCGAACTTGCGGCCGACGAGTTTCTCGACCTGCGCGAGCGCCTCGCCAACTTCCCGCTCGACTCCTTCCGGTATGACACGGTCCTTGGCGAAGAACTGGTTGCAGACCTCGGTTGTGATGGTGAATCCCGGCGGCACGGGCAGGCCCAAGGCCGACATTTCGGCCAGGTTCGCCCCCTTGCCGCCGAGGAGATCCTTCATCGACGCGCCACCCTCCGCAACGCCGCCGCCGAAGGCATAGACGCGTTTCAAGCCGGATAGGGTGTCGGTGCTCATCGAGCCATTCCTATCCTGAAACGCGTGAGAAGTCCGCCGTCAGGCCCATGACAGCGCGAACCTCCGCGAGAATGGCGAGCCGGTTATTTCGTTCGGCCGCCACTGGCGAGTTGACCAGTACGCGGTCAAAGAAGTCGTCCACCGGGGCGCGAAGGGCCGACAGGGCCGAAAGGGCGCTGGCGAAATCTTCATGCGCCAATGCGTCCGCCACTTTCGGTCGGCAGGCGCCAAGCGCGTCGAACAGCGCCCCCTCCTCGGCAGGCTCATCAACGCGGCGGCTGGGACCGAGGGCCAGGTCGCCCTTGCGCGCCTCGGCATCGAGAATGTTTCCGGTCCGCTTGTAAGCCGCCAGAAGATTGGCCCCATCCTTGGCGCCCAGGAAGGACGTCAATGCTTCGACGCGGGATACAACCCGAACGAGATCGTCGTCGCCTAGGGCGAAGACCGCATCCACCAGATCATGCCGCGCGCCTTGCTCGCGTAGGGCCACCTTCAGCCGGTCGGCAAAGAAGGCCAAGACGCCCGCGCCATCGAAGGTCGACGCCGCGAATACCTGCCGGAGGGGAAGCCGGACTCCATTCTCGGTCAGGGTGCGGATGACGCCAAGCGCAGCCCGACGAAGTGCGAAGGGATCGCGCGACCCCGTCGGCGCCTCGCCAATTGAGAAGAAAGCCAGCACCGTATCGAACTTGTCGGCCAGGGCCACCGCCACCGCGGTCGGCGCGGTTGGGACCGGCTCAGACGGGCCCTGAGGCCGGTAATGCTCGCGGATGGCTTGCACAACCTCTGGATCGCGACCCTCGGCGGCGGCGTAGTAGGCACCCATCAGACCCTGCAATTCGGGGAATTCACCGACCATCGCCGTGGCGAGATCGGCCTTGCAGAGACGGGCGGCTTCGGCTGCCAGATCCGGCTCGGCGCCGACCGTTGGCGCCAGAGCTCGCGCCAGAGCCTCAATGCGCGCAACGCGCTCGCGCATCGTGCCGAGCTTGGCGTGAAAGGTGACGCCCCCGAGGGTCGTCAGTCGGCTCCCCAATGTCCTTGCAAGGTCTTCGCGCCAGAAGAATTCGGCGTCGGCGAGGCGAGCGGTCAGGACACGGCCGGCGCCCGCGGCGATCAGGCCGCCACCGTCCGCAGCCTCGATGTTGGCCACGACCACGAAATGAGGCGCCAGCGCGCCGCCGCCGTCAGCAACGGCGAAATAGCGCTGGTGCGCGCGCATCGAGGTGCGAACCACCTCCGGCGGCAGGTCAAGGAACCTGGGATCCATGTCGCCCAGGAGCGGCACCGGCCATTCGGCCATTCCCGTCACTTCTTCGAGCAGCCCCTCGTCCCCAACCAATGTCAGGCCTCGGGCGGCACAGACGGATCTGGAACCCTCAAGGATCCGTCGCTTCCGTTCGGCCGCGTCGAGCACCACAAACCGGCTCGCCAGGCCCTCGCGGTACCCGTCGAAATCCCGCACCCTGAAGGGCTCCGGCGGGGCCATGAACCGGTGACCCTCTGTGAAGTCCCCGCTTTCGATCCCATCGATGCTGAAGTGCGCGATCTTTCCGTCAAATAGACACAGGATCCGATGTAGCGGCCGCACCCAGCGCAGGGACCCGGAGCCCCAGGTCATCGACTTCGGCCATGGAAAAGCGGCGACGATCTCCGGAACCAGCTCGGCGATCAGCTGCGAGGTAGGGCGCCCGGCGCGCTCCACTCTGGCGAACCATATGCCATCGCGTCCGACGAGCGCCTCACGGGCCACACCCGTTGAACGCAGAAACCCCGCCATGGCGGCCTCGGGCGCGCCGATCCTTGGGCCTTTGCGTTCCTCGACGCGATCGGTCTGGCCAGGCGGAAGGCCCTCAATGCACAGCGTCAGGCGGCGCGGGCCGGCGTAGGCCGCAACGCTCTCGAATGGAAGCTCGTCGCGGCCAAGGCGATCGACAATCAACCGCTCCAGGTCGCGCGCGGCGCCGGCCTGCATCCGCGCGGGGATTTCTTCACTTAACAGTTCCAGAACGAACTCCGGCACGGCGTCAGGCGCCCGCCGTTTCAAGCTTGATCCAGGCCAGGGCGCATTCCCGGCACAGGTCGCGTATGCGACCGATATAGCTTTGCCGTTCCGCCACAGCGATGGCGCCGCGCGCATCGAGCAGATTGAACAGGTGCGAGGCTTTCAGGACATGGTCGAACGCCGGAAGCACCAAGGGATCGCCGCGCCGATCAGAGGTCGCCAGGAGCCGAGGCACAGAGGATTCCATATCCTTGAACTGGCGGATCAGCATTTCTGTGTCGGCCGCCTCCTGCTCAAAGGCCGAAAATTGGCGCTCGCTCTCCAGAAACACCTGGCCATAGGTCATGAAATCCGGGCTCTGTGGGTCGTTGAAGGCGAGATCGAAGATATTGTCCACGTCCTGGACATAGAGCGCCAGACGCTCCAGGCCATAGGTCAACTCGCCCGACACCGGCGAGACGTCCAGACCGGCGACCTGCTGGAAATAGGTGTACTGGCTGATTTCCATCCCGTCGCACCAGACCTCCCAGCCGAGCCCCCAGGCGCCGACAGTTGGATTTTCCCAATCGTCCTCGACGAAGCGGATATCATGCAGCTTCAGGTCGAGCCCGATCGCTTCGAGCGAAGCGAGGTAAAGCGCCTGCATGTCCGGCGGATTGGGTTTGAGGATCACCTGGTACTGGTGGAACTGCCGAAGCCGGTTGGGATTGTTCCCATGGCGGCCGTCGGCGGGGCGTCTCGAGGGCTGCACGTATGCACAACGCCACGGCTTGGGCCCAAGAGCCTTGAGCACCGTGGCTGGATGCAAGGTGCCGGCCCCCACTTCCAGGTCATAGGGCTGGAGGATCACGCAGCCGCGCGCGCTCCAGAACGCGTGCAGCGTCAGGATGATGTCCTGGAATGAGAGGGCCTTGGTGGCCTTCATGTCGGGACGCCCCCAGCAAAAAATATTGGCCCCGCGCCCTCGACTACACTCGTCCGGCCAGGGCGCGGACCATAGAGTTTCGAGCCTAACGGCCGCTCGGGGTGGGTGATCCGACCTCGGCGTTGGCCGTCGGTAGATTGACGTCGGTTGGGATAAGCACCTTATCGACGACCTGGATCGTGCCGTTGGCGGCCTTGACGTCCGGCTGAATGATGTCGGCGTCGTTGACCTTGGGCACAGCTCCGCTGCCATCGAGCAGGAGGTTGCTCTTTTCGACACTCTGCACCGGACCCTTCGCCCCTTTGAACTTGGACGTCGGCAGGTCGAGGTTCACCAGATGATAGGTCAAAACCTGTTGCAGCGTCGCGACGTTCTTCGGATCAAGCAGGGCGCTGAGTTCGGCCGGCGGCAACGCCCTGAAGGCGGTATCCGTCGGCGCGAACAGGGTCAGGCCCGGCGTCTTGGCGAGCAGCGCGCTCATCTGGGTCGCATCCAGCGCCTTGCTGAGGATGGTGAAATCAGGTGAGGCCTTGAGGGTTGCGGTCATGCTCCCGTTCGGCGCCAGATTCGGCGACGGCGGCAGGCTCGCGGCCCGCGGCGGCGGTATGGCCGCGGCCGAAGCCGGCGGCGTCACCCCTTGGGACAGAGCAGCGAAAGGAATTAGGGCGGCGATGGCCGCGGAAACAAATAGGCGGAAAGTATGCATCAAGGGTCCTTGCACAGGGGAAGGCACAGCAGTCGCGCTAACGACCCGCCCCCATGCAGAAGGAATGTCTGTGCGTCAATTGCCTGCAGGCGCCGTCCTGCGGCCAGCGCGCGAATTGGGTCCGCCGTACTTGGCGCGGTTGGCTGGCGTGTCCGGCACAGGGCCATTGGTGATCAATTGGTTGTCACCAGCGGCCAGGGCGGATGCCTGTCCCGGAGGTAGCTGGTCCGCCGGGACCGGACCGGTCGAGGCATTGACGCCGGCGGTTTCGGCAGCCGGCGCCGGCGCCGGCGCGGCCTGGTCAGGCGCGGCTTGAGGCGGGGAGGTCTGGTCAGGGGCGGCTTGCGCTAGCGAGACCGACGGAACGGCCATCGCCAGCAGCAGGATGGCAAGAGAGTGTACGGATTTCATGCTCTTAACCCGCTAAAATTCATCGGCTGTCATTCTCGCCGACACCTCAGAAGCGCTTGAGACGGCGGATGGTTGCGCTTGAGCTTGCGGATGGGTTGAAATCCGGTTGACGGTTTGGATGCGCCGCCGCGAAGGGCGGCAGGGTCCCGGCGTGGGCCTCAATCGCCACAAGCCTCGGGAAGTGCGTCAGTTCCACGCCGAACCGCCGAGCCGAATAGATTTGTGGAACGAGCGCGCAGTCGGCGAAGCTCGGTCCATCGCCAAAAGAAAAAATTCCGCCATATCGCTCGACGAGTTGTTCGAGAGACGCAAATCCATCGCCGATCCAACGGGCGACCCAGGCGCGCACCTGAACTTCGCTGGCGCCGAAGTCGGATCTGAGCGCTTGGAGCACGCGAAGGTTGTTGACGGGTTGGATGTCGCAGGCGATCAAATCGGTCATGCCGCGGACGATTGCGCGGTTCATCGCCGATTCCGGCAGCAAGGGCGGCGCTGGATACTGCTCTTCCAGCCACTCCAGAATCGCCAGGCTCTGGACGAGGACGCCGCCGCCCACTTCGAAAGCCGGCACCAGTCCTTGCGAAGCCAAAGAAAGAAAGGTCTCGCTCCGCTGCTCGCCACGCCGCAAGTCATGCGTGACCTGGTCGAAATCGATCCCCTTGAGCGCCAGGGCGATGCGCACTCGCCAGGACGCGGTCGACCGCCAATAGCCATGCAGTAGGGGGCGTTTCACGGTTCGCCTGCGAGCACGGTGCGCCTCACCCACCAGCCCGGTACCTGTGAAGAGATCCGTTCCTCGAGCAGGCGCGCGTCGCGGGCGTTTTCCACCAGCGAGAAACAGGTCGCTCCGGAGCCTGACATGCGAGCCAAGAGCGTCTCGGGCTGGCGACGAAGGAGCGCCAACACATCGCCGACCGGCGGCGTCGACCTGATCACAGGGGCCTCCAGATCATTGCGACATTCGGCCAGGAAGAGCGCCGTGTCGCGGACGGAGTGCAGATCGGCGGCGGGCCAACGTCGATCAGCGCCCTGCGGCGACGGCGCTGAGTCATAGCCCCGGTAGGCCCGTGCTGTCGGCGAAGCGACATTCGGATTGACCAGGACCGCATGAAGCGAGGGAAAGCTCGGCGCCGCGGCCAGGCGATCGCCGCGTCCGGTCGCAAGAGCCGGTCCGGACGCAAGGCAGGCCGGAACGTCCGATCCGAGCGAAGACGCGGCATTGACTACGACCGGTCCCGTGGGATCTATGCCCAGATGCCGGGCCGATAGCCTGAGCGCGGCCGCGGCGTCGGCCGATCCGCCTCCGATTCCCGAGGCGAGCGGCAAATTCTTTGTCAGATGAAATCCAAAGGCCGTGCCGCGGACCGCCGCCCAAGTCAGCGCCGCGCTGCGAGCTCGATTGACGAGATTGTCCGCGCCGCCCTCAAGGCCCTCTGCAAACGGTCCTTCTATGATCAATTCGTTGTCGGATGCCTCGTCCAGGCGCATGACATCGCCGATATCAGCGAAGGTCAGCAGTGTGCAGACCGGATGATATCCATCGGAGGCCGGCGGCCCGACATGCAGGTAAAGGTTGATCTTGGCCGGCGCGAAGCCGACCCGTTGGCCCTCGGCTGAAGTCAGGATCCGGTCGAAGGCGTATCGATCGGTCCCAGACCGTTCTTCAGCTTCGCCCCCACTTCGATCCTGAGCTTGGCGTCCGGTTCGAGTGACAGCACCCGGCTCCATTGATATCTCGCCTCGATCCGCCGGCCCACGCGCCAATAGGCGTCGCCGAGGTGATTGTTGACGTCCGGATCTCCCGCCTCGATGGCCACAGCTTCTTCAAGCTTGTCGACTGCGGTCTTGTAGTCGCCCAAGCGATAGTAGCCCCAGCCAAGGGAGTCGATCATCGCTCCGGACTTCGGATTGGTGTCGACCGCCTTCTGGACCATGGCCACGGCTTCGTGCAGCTTTTCGCCGCGGTCGATCCAGGAATAGCCGAGAAAGTTCAGGAGTTCCGGCTCTCCCGGCTCCTCCTTCAAGGCCAGCGTGAGATCGCGCTCGGCCTGCGGCCAATGGTTGCTCTCCTGGTAATCGACGGCTCGCATGTAGAGCAGGCGCCAATCGGGCGCATCGCCTTCGCCGGCAATCACACGATCGAGCACACTGACGGATTCGTCATAGCGCTCGTCCGCGCGCAGCAGATCGGCCAGGTTTGTCGCCGCCTCCTTGCTGTCCGGGTTGGTGTCGAAAGTTGAACGGGCAAGTTGCAGCGCCTGATCCTTTTGACCATCACCTTGATAAGACCAGGCGAGCTTGTCGCGCGCGGAGATGTAGGACGCTTCGCCGGGTTTAGGCGATTGGTAAGCGGCCCGCGCATCCGCCTTGTCGCCCACATCCGACAGGATGTCTCCCACCAGCAACCAGGCTGAAGCACGGTCGGGATCAAGGCGCAGAGCAAGCCGAAGATAGGCCAGCGCCCCTTCATCTTCCCTGTGTGTGAGCAGCACGGAAGCCGCCGCTGTCAAGGCTTCGGCGGCGGTCGCGCGCACGGATGGCAGCGGCGGCGCTCCGTGGCCCGAAGCGGCGCGCTCGCGGCTGGCGAGGAGGGTCGAATCGCCCGGCAAGTGAGCGAGGGCCTGGTCGTAGATCGCGACCGCGTCCGCACGCCGTCCACGCCGCTCGAGCAAAGCGCCCAGATCAAGGCTGGCGATCTCGCCGGGATCGCCGCGTTGGATCAGGGCCCTGAGCGCGGTTTCGGCCTCGTCGTAGCGGCTTAGGTGCTCGAAGATGATTCCCTGGTCCAGGTTGGCGAAGAATGCGCCAACCGGGTCGCCTTCGACGACCGGCAAGGCGATCGCTGCCTCGTTGTCGCCGGCCTCAGCCGCGGCCAGGGGCGAGATGAGGGCGGCCACGACGTTGTAGGGCGCGCCAACGGTGGCCAACAAGGTGCGGGCCTTGGCCGCCTGTCCGGTGGACATGTCTTCGACTGCGACGGTGAGCGCTGCCAGATGTCGGATGGAGGTATTGTCATCCGTCACCGGAGCGATTTGCGCGGCCTGTTTGACATCGCCGGCCAATAGCGCCGCAGTGAAGACGTGGGTCTGCACTAATGCCGCATCCTTGCCATCGGCGGCGCTCTCAGCCTTGGTGAAATAATCTGCCGCATCGCCCCCCTGACCCTGATCGATCGCCGCCTGACCGGCGAGAAACAGGCCGTAAGCCGACTGACCCGAGATCGAAGAGGGTATTTCCGAGGCGATGGGCGTCGACGCGGTTTCGGTTGCGCAGGCAGTCAGCGCGAGCAGGCTGACGAAGGACGCGAGGCGTAGGGCGATGGACATTGTCTGGCGCTAATTGCCTTTCGGATTGTGGCGCTGTGGGGGCGCCTCACATGTTGGGGTAGTTGGGTCCACCGCCACCTTCCGGCGTGGTCCACGTGATGTTCTGGCTGGGATCCTTGATATCGCAGGTTTTGCAATGCACACAGTTCTGGGCGTTGATATGGAAACTGGGGTTTTGTCCGGCTTCGTCAAAGTTGACCTCGTAGACCGCCGCGGGACAATAGAGGCGAGCCGGCTCGCCATAGAGGGGAAGGTTGACCCGGATCGGCGTCTCCGGGTCCGATAGTCGCAGGTGAACCGGCTGATCCTCCTCATGATTGGTCGACGAGAGGAAGACGCTTGAAAGCTTGTCGAAGCTGATCACCCCGTCAGGTTTGGGATAGACGATCGGCTTGAAGTCCTTGGCGTGCCCGGTCGCCGCAGCGTCGGTCTTGCCATGCCTGAGCGTGCCGAAGAACGAAAACCCGCGAAGCAGGTTGGTGACGTTGAGATCGAAGACGATCACCGCGCTGCCAAGCCAGGTACCCAATCTGGACCACAGGGGCTTGGCGTTGCGCGCCAGGTAGAGTTCTTGGCGCACCCACGAGTTCTCATAGGAGTTCTGATATTCGGTCAGGGCGTCACCAGAACGACCGGCCTGGATGGCGGCAAAGGCGGCCTCGGCCGCTAGCATGCCGGTCTTCATGGCGTTGTGGCTGCCCTTGAGCCTTGGAAGGTTTACAAAGCCGGCGGCGCAACCGACCAGGGCGCCTCCGGGGAAAGCCAGGGCCGGCACCGATTGAAATCCGCCTTCGGTGATCGCCCGCGCGCCATAGGCGATGCGCCGGCCGCCTTCGAGATATCGGCGAATCGACGGATGGTGCTTGAGGCGTTGGAATTCGTCGAAAGGCGAGATCCAGGGGTTGACGTAGTTCAGGTGTACCACAAAACCCATGGCGACGTATCGGTCGCCGAAGTGATACATGAAGCTTCCGCCACCAGTCTTTGAATCCAAAGGCCAACCTACAGTGTGCTGCACTAGGCCGGGAAAGAAGCTCTTTTCCGGAACCTGCCAGATTTCCTTGAGCCCGATACCGAACTTTTGAGGCTCCCGACCTTCGGTGAGTCCGAAGCGGGCCTGCAATTGCTTGGCGAGAGAACCGCGCGCACCTTCGGCGATCAGCGTGTACTTGGCGTGCAACTCCAGCCCAGGCTGATAGTCCGGCTTGTGATGACCATCGCGGCCGACGCCGAACACGCCGGCCACCACGCCCTTCACCGCACCGCTGTCGGCGAAGACGACATCAGAAGCGGCCATGCCCGGATAGATCTCGACGCCAAGGCTTTCGGCTTGGCCGGCCAGCCAACGGCAGAGATTGCCCAGGGAAGCGATGTAGCAGCCGTGGTTGTGCATGAAGCGCGGCATCGGCCACATGGGAACGCCCATCTCACCCTGAGGTCCCAGGGCCAGGTAGCGATCCTCGCGCACCGGCGTTTCCAGCGGGGCGCCCTTCTCTTTCCAATCCGGAATGAGTTCATTTAGCGCCTTGGGATCGATCACCGCCCCCGACAGGATATGGGCGCCGACTTCGGATCCTTTCTCGACCACCGCCACCGAAACCTCCGCCCCCGCGGCGGCGGCGACCTGTTTCAGCCGAATGGCGGCGGCAAGGCCCGCAGGCCCCGCGCCGACGACTACCACGTCATATTCCATCGCTTCGCGCGCGGAATCCGTCGCTTCATGCATCGGAGCGGCGTCTTCGCTCATGGACTTTGCCCTTTTTCCTTGCCCTTGAGACCTTATTCGAAGCGCCGGCCTGAACGGTCAAGAACAAACGCCGGCGCCGCTCCCTTGTGGCTGCCGGCAGGTATAAGTTGGAGAAAATGAGCTCCCATCGTCGCGCCGCCGAAAGCCTCCTCGCCTTCTGGAGCGAAACAGGTGTCGACACGCTCTACGAGGAAGCCGCGCGAGATCGCGTGGCCGAAGCGGCCCGGCCGGTGGCGCGCGAGGCAAGTCCCATAGAAATCATCAAGGTTTCGGCAAATCCGGCTCCAGGCAGGGAACTCGCGTGGGCGGCCGACGGTCTTGAGGCCTTGGCAGCCGCAATCGCCGGCTTCGAAGGCTGTGCGTTGAAGAGCCAGGGCGCGCGCCAAGCCGTTTGCTGGCGCGGCGATATGGCGGCGCCGGTCATGATCGTGGGCGAGGCGCCGGGGGTCGACGAGGATCGGCAAGGCGCTCCATTCGTCGGCCGGGCGGGCCAGCTCCTCGACCGGATGCTGGCCGCGGCCGGCCTCACCGATCGCGTCCTGATCACCAACACCGTGTTCTGGCGACCGCCCGGCAATCGGACTCCCAGTGCCGAAGAACAGCTCGCCTGCCGCCCTTTCCTGGAACGGGCCATTGATCTTGTCCGGCCGAGGCTGTTGCTGCTGGTCGGCGCCGCGGCGGCCAAATCGATGCTGGACCAGAAGGAGGGCATCCTCGCGCTGCGCGGACGTTGGTTCGAGTGGCGCGCCCGCCATGCCGACCTCGAAATCCCGGCTCTGCCGACACTTCACCCGGCCTTTCTGCTTCGCCAGCCGGCAGCCAAGAAGAAAGCCTGGCAGGATCTCTTGATGCTCGCAGATCGCCTTGATCGCGCCGCACGTCCGCAGTGACCGGCCAATGAGTTCTTGCTTTGTTCTTCAGTCGGCCCTAGCTTTGAAGAATGGCCGCCATCTCCAATCAGGCCCGGGGCCGTGGCGCTCGGAGCAACCACAGCGGCCGTTTCGAATCCCTGGGGCGGGAGGCCTTTGACGATGGTTGGGACGAGACCGACGACAGCCCTCCCCCTCTTCGCACCAGCCTGACCGCCGAGCGAGCGACGACGATCATCGCGCGCAATGACAGCCCGGACATTGGCTTCGACCGTTCGATCAACCCCTACCGAGGCTGCGAGCACGGTTGCATCTATTGCTATGCCCGGCCGGCCCATGCCTACGTCGGACTTTCTCCAGGACTCGATTTCGAAAGCCGTCT
>DASXCH010000057.1:0-41681 GCA_036491275.1 Caulobacteraceae bacterium | reverse complement strand
CAGCGTGGACGATCCCGTAGAGAGGCTCATGCCATCATTGCGAGTAGTAAGAGTTCCGTCGCCGAACTGAGCGAGTTCGGTGGCCACGCCGGTCGCCTGATCGATGTCGTAGAGGTCGCCGTTGGTGGCGATGCCGAACAGTCCGGTCGCCGTCGAGCCGAAGTCGATGAAGGTGATGCCGCTGCCGCCGCCGCCGAGCGGCGTCTCGACGCCGGTCAGGCCAGCGATGCCGTAAAGCTCGCCGGCCGCGCTGAGGCCATAGAGGTCACTGGCATCGTTGTTCAGTTCGCCAAGACCTACCACGCCGTTGGCGAGTGTTTGCGCGCTGTAGTTCAGGCCGTGAGCGGTGGTGAGATCGAGATCGCCCAGCGTGTTGGTTCCGAACAGAACCCAGGCATAGGTGTCGGCGCTCGCCGCGTGCGGCAGGCTGACCGTGGCCATCAGGCTCAAGGCCGCAGCCGCCATCATCTTTACTCGTCCCATGATCATTCCTCTTCGTCTGCGCGCGAGGCGCAAGGCTGTTGGGTCGGAACGAAGTTCGATCATCCTCGGCGATGGACCCGTTGACGCCTTTGGATCGAACTGACGCAAAGCAACTAAATCATCTGAACATCTACGCCTTAAGCCAATGGCCGCCCGGACTTCTGCGTCCCGGGAGGCTGTGGCGAGCGATACTCAGCACGCCACCATAGGATTCGCCTATATTCCGCCACACTCTTGCTCGGCGGTCAAGCGGATGACGATCACCAATTCGCGACGGAAGGTCGCACCACCACCTTACCAAACCAAATTCCGACAGAGGTTTCCAGTCCCGAAATAGGAATGCCGTGCCGCCACGCGTATAAGCGAGGTTGACTTCCTCCATACACGAGATTTCCGGACACACGATGTACAGCCGTCGCCTTGCCCTCGCCTCGCTTCTCATGATGGGCGCGATGCCCGCTCTCGCCCGCCCTCGCCCTAACAAGGACGAAGGAAATGACGATGAGATCCGCAACATCCCAAACCTCTTCATCAGTCCCTGCGGCGAGCCGTTCCGCGCTGATCCTGGGACTCCCTATCCGGTGGTCGACTGGTTCAACCAAGCCGACGCCAACCATGACGGCAAGCTCGATCATGATGAGTTTGTCGCCGACGCTGACCGCTTCTTCAGGAAGCTGGACCTCAACGGCGACGGCGTCCTGAGCCGTACTGAGATCCTGGTGTATGAACACAAATGGGCGCCGGAGATCATGGCCGGGTCGGTCACCGTCGGCTGGAACGGCGGGGCGCGCCTCTGGCTGGCGCAATATGGCGCGGCGTCCGGCGCCATGAGTGGGATCAACGCGCCGATCAATCCGCAAGGGGATAAGCCGCCGGCGCCGAGCGAGAAGCCCAAGGGCCTGGACGAGACCGGCAACGGCGCCTCGCCCTACAGCTTCTTCGATGAACCCGAGCCGCTGATGGCGGCCGACTTCAACGTCACCGGCGTCATCACCAGGGATAATTTCCTGAAGGTCGCCGACATGCATTTCCAGGCGTTGGACCCGGACCAACGCGGCTTCTTGACCCTCAAGACCCTGCCCGAGACCGCCGTGGAAAAGATTCTCGACCACTATCGCCGTCGGTCATAGGCCCGGGCATCCTTCGCTAAGCAGGTTTCGGCGAGGCCCGGAGACCACGAAAGCGGCGTAGATCTTTCCAGGCTCACCACTGTCCCCGCGCATCATTTCGCCCAGCGGCTTCACGGCCGAGAAGCAATTCGACAGGGCTGTCACGCTCACCCGCCGCTGAAGGTCGACGACGAGGCCGGGCGAGCGAAAGACGGTCGGATTCGGCCGAGCGAGATCCTGCCAGCGGCCGCGCTCGGCCAGCTGCGCGACCGACGCGCGAAGTGCGGGCTCATCGGCCAGCTCGGAGGCGAGACCATAGCTTGTCGTGCCGATCCAGGTCGCGCCGTTCGCCACGCGCTCCGCCTCGAGACGGCTGGCGAAGGCCGGCCAACCGCGGAGCGGCAAGACAGGATCGTAGCGACCGAGCCATGCAGCCGGCGCGATCAGAGTCGCCAGCGCCACGCCGCCCAGGGCGAAGCCGACCGGGAGCGCGGCATGGGACAGTACCCGCCAGCGTCCCGTGAGCTTTTCGGCGCCGGCGGCGGCCAGGATCGCGGCCATGGGATAGAGCGGCGCCGGCCAGTGCGCCTGGACCCGGTCGTGCAGGCTGTGGATCAGCAGGTAGAGGCCAAATGGCGCGGCGACGAGAAAGATGGGCCGCAGATCGATCGATCTGGGCGAGCGTCGAACGGCGGCCGCCAGGGCGCAGCCGGCGATCAGGGGATTGAGCAGCAACGTCTGGCCCACGATCAATTCAACGAGATAGCGCGGCTGAAAGGCGTGTGGGGTGATACGGCCGAACTGCTTGGCGAAAGTGAGCCAGCCGTGCTCGGCGTTCCAGGCGATGTTCAGCGAAAAGATCGCCGTGGCGATGGCCGCCGCGATCCAAGGCCCCGGCATTCCAAGGCGGCGACGGCCGTCAGGGCTCGCCGCGAGCCAAAGGGTCATGCCGGGCGCCAGGAAGAGGGCCGAGTATTTCGAAAGGCACGCCAGTCCACCGGCCACACCGGCTGCAGCCCACCAAGGGCCCTTTTCCGAACGCCAGGCGCGCAGCGCGCACCACAATGAAAGAGTCCAGAAAAGGCTGGCCGCCGCGTCCGGCACGGCCAGGAAGCCGCCGGCCAGGACCAGCAGCGTGGCGTTGAAGAAGAGGCCGGCGCGCGTCGCCAGCTTTCGGTCGCCGCCCGCCAGTCTCGCCAGGTCGAAGACCACAAGGCTGGTGAGGCCGGACGCCAGGATCGGCAGAAGACGCACGCCGAGCGCCGTATCGCCCGCGATGTGACGACCGAGCCAGATCCACCAGGCGATCATCGGCGGGTGGTCGAAATAGCCGAGAGCCGGCGAGAACGACCAGAGCCGGTAGTAGGCTTCGTCTTCCGTGAGGTGCGTGAGGCCGCCAACGACCAATCGGATCGCCAGCGTGAAGCCGACGACGGCGATCAGGCTGGCGGGGAAGCCCTCACCAGACCGCCAGCGAGGTGCTGACATAGTTCCAGACCGCTCCGAACACCGCGCCGGCGATGGTGGCCAGCCACCAGACCTTTTGCGTGTGGAGGGTGAGTTGCAGGGTATGGAACGCAAGATCGGCCACGGCGATGTTGGCGACGAGCCCCACGCCGCAGAGAGCGGCAAAGCGCAGGTAGCCGATCACCAGGTCAAGGCCTCTGAGGCGTCGGTCGCGATAGGTGATCTCGTTGTTGATCAGATAGTTGGAGGTCATGGCTATGACCGCGCCAATGCCCTGGGCGAGGGCAAAGTGAAGGCCGAACGCCAATCCCACCCTGGCCACCGCCAGATTGACCACCAGGCCGCTGGCCCCGACGATGAAGAACAGGAGGGCCCTGGGCGGCACCAGGCCGCCGGTCAGCTTGTTGATGACCAGGCCCAGGTAGTCGCTGACCGCCATGGCGTCGAGCTTGCTCTCGCCGGCCTGGCGCGCATGGAATTCATAGGGCAGTTCGACGATGCGCATGGGCGTCGTGCGCGATGCGATCAGGTCGAAGAGGATCTTGAAGCCCTGATCCGACAGTTTCGGCGCGACCTCATCGAACACCTCGCGTCGGACCATGAAGAAGCCGCTAACCGGGTCGGAAACATCGGCGCGCAGGGCCATGCGGGCCAGCCGGTTGGCCAGTCGACTCCCGGCGCCGCGGACGGCGGAAAAGCCGGCCGTCGCACTTCCCTTCCCCACGTAGCGGCTGCCGACGACCAGATCGGCGCGGTCCTCCCGCAGGGCCGCCAGCATGGCCGGCAGAAGGGTCTCGTCGTGCTGCAGGTCGGCGTCCATCACCGCGACGAACGGCGCGGCGCTCGCCATGGCCCCCTCGATGACCGCCCCGGCCAGTCCGCGGCGCTTCAGGCGACGGATACAGGTGATGCGCCCATCGTGCCGCGCCAGGGCCTTGGCCGCCTCGGCGGTGCCGTCGGGCGAGTCGTCGTCGACGACGATAAGCTGCCAGGCGATACCGGAAAGCGCTTTGTCCAGCCGATCCGCCAGCGCTGGCAGGTTGGCCGATTCATTGAACGCCGGGGCGACGATGGTCAGTTCGAAAGGCGGCAGGGCGTCGGCCGCCACATGCAACGAGTGAATCGTTCCCGTCTCGGAGGCCGTCCCCATGACCCGCATGTATCGGGCTTGCGGCGCTTCCACTAGTCTTGGGTCATGTCGGTCAATTCAGAGGACGACGAAATTCTCGTCGAAGCTCGGGGCCATCGCTGCCCGACACCGATCCTACGCTTGCGTCGGGCGGCGGAGCGCGCGCCAGCCGGCGCGGTGCTGAAATTGATTGCCGACGACCCGCTGGTCCGGATCGACGCGCCGCATTTCGCCGGCGAGGCAGGTTTGGAAGTCCTCGGTGTGGCCGAGGCCGACGGCGTTCTGACAGTGCGGGTGCGCAAGCCGCCAAAATGAGTGCGGCGCGCTGTGGGGGACAGCGCGCCGCCAGGATCCACTCCTGATCGACCGACGCCGCAACGAGGGACGGGGGAGCGCGAACGCCGATCAACGGCTATCTTCTAGGCTAGGCCGACTGAACCGCGCATGAACGACAGTGTCAGCCTTCAGTCACCGCAAAATTCCGCTTCAGAGCCCGCCGGCGGTCTCCAGCGCGGCGACCTCCTCCGGCGAGAATCCCCAGTCCGCCAGGGCCTCATTGTTGTGCGCCCCGATCGCCGGCGGCGGCCCGGCGATCCGTCCGGGCGTGGCGGAGAACCGTGGTGCCGGCGCCGGTTGGATGACGCCCGCCACTTCGACAAACGTTTGCCGCGCGGCATTGTGCGGATGGGAAGGCGCCTCGTCGAGATCGAGCACCGGCGCGAAGCAGACATCGGTGGCGTTCATGATCTCGCACCATTCGTCCCGAGTCTTGGTGGCAAAAACCGCCGCCAGCTTCTCGCGCTTGGCAGGCCAGGCGTCGCGATCCATCTGCGACTTGAACTCAGGGTCGGAAATGCCGGTTTTTTCTAATAAAAGCGCGTAGAACTGAGGTTCGAGCGAGCCGATCGAGACCCATCGGCCGTCGGCGCATTGATAGGTGTCGTAGAAATAGGCGCCGCCATCGAGAAGGTTGCGGCGGCGGCCCTCCCGCCAGATCCCCGCAGCCTTCATGCCATAGAACATGGCCATCAGGGATGCCGCTCCGTCGGTCATGGCGCAATCGATCACCTGGCCCTGGCCGGTTGCGCGAGCGTGGATCACGCCCGCCAGCAGGCCAAAGGCGAGATAGAGGGCGCCCCCACCGAAATCACCGACAAGGTTCAGAGGCGGGGTCGGCTTGTCGTCGGTCCCGATCGCCGACAAGGCCCCGCTTATGGCGATGTAGTTCATGTCGTGACCGGCGGCCTGGGCGAACGGCCCGGTCTGGCCCCACCCGGTCATGCGGCCGAAGACCAGCCGGGGATTGCGTGTGAGGGCGATTTCCGGGCCGAGACCCAGACGCTCCATGACACCCGGCCGGAAGCCTTCGAAGACCGCGTCGGCGCTTTCCATCAACTTCAGGCAGGCCTCGACTGCAGCCGGGTTCTTGAGGTCCATGGCCACCGAGCGACGACCCCGGGCGGTGACATCGGCGGCCCCGCCCCTGCCCGCCCCTTTCCGATCGATGCGGACGACGTCCGCGCCAAGGTCCGAAAGCAACATGCCGCAGAAGGGTCCTGGTCCGATCCCGGCAAACTCGACCACTTTCAGATCGGAGAGCGGTCCTTCGCCCATGGTTTCGTCCTTGCGCCTTTTAGACTGGCCGGTTCGCACCGATCCCCATGATCCAGGCAGACTTGAACGCCTGCCCCACGGTCAGGCAAGCTTGCCTTTTGCGCCCTGGCGTCTGGGCACTAGGATCGGTCGAAAGCAGAACGGAAGAATTTAGTCCATGCAACCAGGCGCACACGGCGGAGCCCAGCTCTCCGGTCTCATCCTCACGCTGCTGATCGCGATCGTCGTCCTGGCGATGCGCAACCGCCGGCCGAGGCGATTGCGGCTCGAGGCGATGTGGGTGCGACCCGTCATCTTTCTCGCACTGATCATTCTCACTTTCGGCGCGACCGTGACGCCGACGGACGCCCTTAGCCTGGCGGTTCTGGTCCTGGCCTCCTTGCTCGGCGTCGCCGCCGGCTGGATGCGGGGGAGTCTGATGAAAATCGACGTCCACCCCGAGACCCATGACATCACTTCCAGAGCCTCGCCAGCAGGCCTGCTCTTCATCCTCGCGGTGGTGGGCGTGCGCATTTTCATCCGCAGTTCGGCGATGCAGGCGTCGGTGGCTGGCGTTTCCGCGGCGGCGATCGCTGACGCCCTGATCCTGTTCGCCGCCGCCATGATGATCACCCAGAGCGTCGAGATGTTCCTTCGCGCCCGCCGCCTGCTGGGTGAGGCCAAGGCCGCCAGCGTCGATCCCGGCAATCGGCCGATCGTTTCCTAGGCCGCCCGGGCCAGGCGGGCGATGTCGTCGAGGATCCGTTCGGCGGCCGCAAGGCGCGCCTTGGGACTCGACCACTCGCCTTTCACCGACAGCCTCTGGTCCGGCCTGAGCCGCCATGCCACGGCGTGCTTCTGGACGTGAGCCACGAGGCCGGGCGGGTTGGCGAAATAGTCGTCGCGGAAGCTGACCACCGCGCCTTTCGGCCCGACATCGATCCGCGAAACATTGGCCTCGCGGCAGAGGCCCTTGATCGCGACCACCTTGAGCAGCTGATCCGCCTCCGGTGGCAAGGGTCCGAAGCGGTCGATGAGTTCGGCGGCCAGGGCTTCGCGGTCGTCGGCCTGCTCCGCTTCGGACAGGCGGCGATAGAGGGCCAGGCGGACATTCAGGTCGGGGACGTAAGTCTCTGGTATGAGCACCGCCGCGCCGGTGTTGATCTGCGGCGACCAGCCGCGTTCCAGTGACGGCGACTGGCCGGTCCCGGCCGTCTTGAGTTCGGCGACGGCGTCTTCGAGCATCTGCTGGTATAGCTCTACGCCGATCTCGCGGATGTGGCCGGACTGGGCTTCGCCCAACAGATTGCCGCCACCACGGATGTCGAGGTCGTGACTGGCCAACTGGAAGCCGGCGCCCAAGCTGTCCAGGGATTGCAGGATCTGCAGTCGTCGCTCGGCGCCGGCGGTGATCGGCCGCTCAAACGGAGTCGTCAGATAGGCGTAGGCCCTCGCCTTGGCCCGTCCGACCCTGCCGCGAAGCTGGTAGAGCTGGGCCAGGCCGAACATGTCGGCGCGATGGACAATGAGAGTGTTGGCCGTTGGCACGTCCAGGCCGGACTCGACGATGCTGGTCGAGAGCAGCACATCATATCTGCCCTCGTAGAAGGCGGCCATGACATCATCGAGCCGGGTTGGCGCAAGCTGGCCGTGGCCGACGACGAACTTCACCTCCGGCGCATGGTCAGTGAGGAACCGCTCCAGGTCCGGCAGGTCGCGGATGCGCGGGGCGACGAAATAGGTTTGACCGCCGCGGAACTTCTCTCGCAGCAACGCCTCGCGGATCGAAATCGGATCGTAGGGTGTCACGAAGGTCCTGACCGACAGTCGGTCCACGGGCGGGGTGGCGATCACCGACATCTCGCGAATGCCCGAAAGAGCCATCTGCAGGGTTCGCGGTATCGGAGTCGCGGTGAGGGTAAGAACATGCACCTCGGCGCGGAGCGCCTTGAGTGTCTCCTTGTGCTGGACTCCGAAGTGCTGCTCCTCATCGACGATGACCAGGCCCAGGTCCTTGAACTTGACCTGTTTGGAAAGCACGGCGTGGGTGCCGATGACGATCTCCGCCTCGCCAGTTTCAAGCGATCGCCGTGCGGCCTCCGCTTCCGCCGCGGGAACCAGACGCGAAAGCCGCACGATGCGCACCGGCCAGCCTTGGAATCGTTCGTTGAAGGTCGCGAAATGCTGCCGCGCCAACAGGGTCGTCGGGCAGACGATCGCTACTTGGCGCCCGCTCATCGCCATGACGAATGCAGCCCTCAGGGCCACCTCGGTCTTGCCGAAACCCACGTCGCCACAGATCAGCCGGTCCATCGGCTTGCCGGACGCAAGATCGGCCAGGACGTCAGAGATGGCGTTGAGCTGATCGTCGGTCTCCTCGTAAGGGAACCGGGCGCAGAATTCATCGAACAGGCCGTGCGGCGGCTCGGCCGCCTCGACATCACGGGTCGCCCTGGTGGCGGCGATGGCGATCAGGCCCTCGGCCATGTCGCGCAGGCGTTCCTTGGCCCGCGCCTTGCGCGCCTGCCAGGCCGCGCCGCCCAGGCGGTCGACCGGGACTCCCTCACCTTCCGAGCCGTAGCGGGTGAGCAGGTCTATGTTCTCGACCGGCAGATAGAGCTTTGCATCCTCCGCGTAGTCCAGCTCGAGGCAGTCGTGCGGCGCGCCCATGACGTCCAGGGTGCGCAGACCGGCATAGCGGCCGATGCCATGATCGATGTGGACCACGAGGTCGCCCTGGGCGAGGGCTGTGGCTTCGGCCAGGAAGTTCGAGGCCCGTCGCCGGCGCCTGGGTCGGGCCAGACGATCGCCGAGGATGTCGGTCTCGGAAATCACCGCCAGTTCGTCGGTCTCGAATCCGGCCTCGAGCGGAAGGCTCGCGCGCTGCGGCGTTTTCGAATCGGCGGCTCTGGCCGCCTGCCAATCGGGCGCCAGCGGCAGGCGCGACAAGCCGTGGTCGGTGAGCATGGCGGCGAGACGCTCCGACGAGCCTTCCGACCACGAAGCGAAGATCACCCGCTTGCCGGCCGCCGTGAGCGCTCTGGCGTGGTCGGCGGCGGCCTCGAACAGGTTGACGCTGTCGCGGGCGCGTTCGGCGGCGAAGGCGCGGCCCAATCGCCCCCCCATGTCGACCACGCCCTCGGCGACCTCATGCTGAAACGGTGTGAATTGGCGGTTAGGACGCTGCGCCAGCACAGCGTCCCATTCCAGGCTGTCGAGATAAAGAGCCGACGGCGGGAGGGCCCGGTAGTGGGCGCTGCGGTCGGCCTGGGCCCTGGCGTCATAGGCGTCGGCGATCATCGCCAGGCGCTCGTCCCTGGCCTCCGAGGCCAGGTGATCGAGGGCGATCAGACAGTCCGCCGGCAGATAGTCGTCGAGACGGTCAAGGCGGTCATAAAAGAGCGGCAGCCAATGCTCCATGCCGGCGCGCCGGCCGCCCTCGCTCACGGTCTCGTAGAGCGGGTCATCGCCGGCGGCGCCGAAAGCAGCGAGATAACCGGTGCGGAATCGGGCCACGGAGTCGGCGTCCAGAAGAACCTCGCTCACCGGCAACAGATTGATGGCGTTGAGCTGGCGGGTCGAGCGCTGGGTCTCGCGGTCAAAGGCGCGGATCGCCTCGAGGGTGTCGCCGAATAGATCCAGGCGCATTGGCTCGTCCGCGCCCGGCGGGAAGACGTCGATCACGCCGCCGCGAATGGCGAACTCGCCACGTTCCGACACGGTCGAGGCGCGATGGTAGCCATTGACCGCGAAGTATCGCTCGAGCGCCTTCAGATCGACATCGGCGCCGACCCTGGTGGACCAAGAAGCCGCCAGCAAGGCTTCCTTCGGCGGAACTCTCTGGATCAGCGCCGAAGCGGTGGTGATCAGCAATCGCGGCTTTTCAGTCTCGAAGCCGCGTGCAAGCCGCGTGAGCGCGGCCATGCGCTCGGCCGCGCTGGCCGCCGAAGGGCCGATCCGGTCGTATGGCAGACAGTCCCAGGGCGGAAAGTCGAGGACTTCGATCTCGGACGCGAAGAAGGCGAATGCGTCACGAAATGCCTGTGCGCGAGAGCCGTCACGGGCGACGAACAGGCAAAGGCCACGTCTGGCCCGGCAAATATCGCCCATCGCCAGGGCGTCGAACCCCTCCGGAGCCGCACAGAGCTCAAGTGCGCCTTTGGCATGCGCGACGACGCGAAGATCGGGCGAAGCGGTCATGATCCGGATCGGGTCAGCCTCGGCGCGCCGCCAAGCCGGACCACGCGCTTTCCTTCAGCGCGGCAAATACGCTGTCGTCCAACTCGGCGGGCGCCACGGCGCCGCCGACGATCCAGGCATAGAGATCGTGGTCATTCGCTTCCAGCAGGCGCTCGAAACTCGCCAGCTCTGTTTCGTTCATGCTCTCGATCCGCGCATCCGCGAACGGGCCCAGAATCAAGTCCGCCTCGCGGAAGCCTCGCCGCCAGGCGCGCAGCCTGGCCCGTTTGACGCGCGCTTCATCCATGGTCGCGCAAATAAGGTTCGACAGGCCCGCGAAGCTTCACCGTCATAGGCTTGCCGTGACGGTCCAGGGTTTGGCCGACGGAAAGCCGCACCCAGCCTTCGCTGACGCAATACTCCTCCACATTGGTCTTCTCGACGCCTTTGAAACGCACGCCGACGCCCCGCTCCAGCAGGCTGGCGTTATGGAACGGAGAGTCCGGGTCGGCCGATAGGCGGTCGGGTAGGAAGTCGCTCATGGCGGTCCATCGCGTGGGGCGGCGCGCTCAATAGCCGCTTGAGGCGAATCATGGAACGCCGATTAGCGGGACGAGGCCCTGATGCCGCTATAGTCACGCCATGCGTCCACCCGCGCTTTTTCCTTTGTTCGCGCCTGTCACCAGCCTCAAGGGCGTTGGGCCGCGCGTGGCGCCGCTTCTCGAAAAGGTCGCCGGCCCTCTGGTGCGGGACGCTTTGTTCCTTGTCCCCCACTCTATCATTTGCCGACGCCCCGCCACGGTGGCGTCGGCGCGCGAAGGCGAGATCCAAACCCTCAGGCTGACCATTGCCTCTCATGAGCGGCCGGCGCGGCCACAGTCGCCATGGAAGATTCGCGCGTTCGACGACACCGGCTTCATCACCCTGGCTTTCTTCAAAGGTCACGGACCCCATCTCGAGCGCGCTCATCCGCCGGGGGCGGTGCGTGTGGTGAGCGGCAAGATCGAGGCCGACCGCTTCTCGGGAACCCTGCAGATCGCCCATCCTGATTACATGGTCGCGCCCGAGCGCGCCGGCGATATTCCGAATATAGAGCCGGTTTATCCGGCCACCGCCGGCCTCCCGTCACGTTCGGTCCGACGCTTCGTGCAGGAAGCGCTGGCCCGTGCGCCTGATCTTGCGGAATGGAATGATCTGGCCTTTATCGCCAGGGAAGGCTGGCCTGGGTGGAGAGCGGCGCTGGCGTCTCTGCACGCCCCGGCGGTGGAGTCCGACCTCGCGGCGGGATCGGCGCACAGACGACGACTGGCGTTCGATGAACTGCTTGCGCACCAGCTGGCGCTCGGTCAGCGCAAGGCCCGAGCCCGCGCCGAGCCTGCTCCGGCTGTTCCTGTCAGCCACATCGCCACGGTGGCGGAAACGGCCCTTCCCTATCAATTCACGGCTGCCCAGGTCCGCTCCCTTGCCGAAATCCGCGCCGATCTCGCCTCGGGCGAGCGGATGACCCGATTGCTGCACGGCGATGTCGGCTCGGGCAAGACGGTGGTCGCCATGATGGCCATGCTCGACACCGCCGCAGCCGGACTCCAGTCGGCGCTGATGGCGCCGACCGAGATCCTTGCTCGCCAGCATTTCGAGACCCTCGGTGGCCCGATGGCTTCGCAGGGCGTGCTGGCCCTGCTCCTCACCGGTCGCGACAAGGGGGCTGCGCGCGCCGCCAAACTGGCTCAGATCGCCGATGGCCGCGCCGCCGTTGTTGTCGGAACCCACGCCCTCTTTCAGGACGATGTCGCCTTCGCCGCCCTTGCCCTCAATGTCATTGATGAGCAGCACCGTTTTGGGGTTTCGGAACGCTCCCGGCTCCAGGCCAAGGGGGCCGGTGTCCATCTGCTGGCCATGTCGGCGACTCCCATTCCCAGAACCCTTGAGCTCACTGTTTATGGCGACCTCGACGTTTCCCGCCTCGACGAGAAGCCGCCGGGGCGACTGCCCGTCGCCACACGGGCGGCGCCGATGAACCGCCTGCCGGAAGTGACCGCCCGGCTTCGGATTGCCGTAGCCTCCGGGGCCCAGGCCTTCTGGATTTGTCCCCTGGTCGCGGAATCCGAAGCGCTGGATGTGGCCGCCGCCGAGGCTCGGGCTGAAGTGCTGATACGCGAGTTCGGCGGCATGGTCGGCCTCGTCCACGGACGCCTGTCCGCGCCTGAAAAGGATCAGGTGATGGCCGACTTCGTCGATGGTCGGCTCAAGGTGCTGGTGGCGACGACGGTCGTTGAGGTGGGCGTCGACGTGGCGGCCGCCACGATCATGGTCATTGAACAAGCCGAGCGGTTCGGCCTCGCCCAGCTTCATCAGCTTCGGGGCCGCGTCGGGCGGAGCGGGACCGAAAGCAGTTGCGTACTGCTGTATGATCCGCCGCTTTCCGACCTTGCGTCGCGGCGACTGGATATCCTGCGACGTACCGACGATGGCTTCGTCATCGCCGAGCAAGATCTCGAACTACGCGGCGGGGGCGATCCGCTGGGTCTCGCGCAAAGCGGGTTTCCCGCCTATCGCCTGGCCGATCCGATTGCTCACCGTGACCTGATCCGCGCCGCTGCCGACGACGCGCGCCTGATCCTGGGACGCGACCCGACACTGGCCTCGACCCGAGGCAAGGCGCTCAGTGCGTTGCAGGCCCTATTCGATTGGCGTCCAGAAGCGCCGCTCAGCGGGGCTGGCTAGATCGCCAGGCTGCAACGCGAGCGGTGGCGTCCGCTTCGAGATCCGCCCAGAAGAGATTGTATGGCGGAGCCCTCAGTCGGTCGGCCCAGGAACCCTGTGGCCTGAGAGACGCGCTGCGGGGGTAGCTGACCTGCAACACGCCATTCAGGCACCGCGCGCTGACCTGGCGGGCCATGAAGCCAGGCCGCACGCCCCACTCGAGACCGGTGGCGTTGGCTGCGCCGAGATTGTCCTTGGCCGGCGCGAGCGCATCGCTCACGCCTCCAAGCAGTGGATTGACGCATAGAACCGGCGATTGGGCGAGTTGCTCGAGGCGACCGTCCGTGCTCCACACCCGGCTCCGGGACAGGAGCTTGAGGGTGCGCGGGAGGTCTCCCGCCGGAACGGAAATCCAGGCTACAACGCATCCAGCTTCCTCGCGACGCGCGCAGGCCTCGATCGGCGCGCCGGGCTCAAAGTCGGATGCCCGCACCACCGTCTCGATGAGGTAGGCCGCCACCAACCGACTGCGCAGAGTAGGATTGGGCGCGATCGCGTCGGCGACCAGGCGGTCGGCCAGCACGCCGCCCTGCTCCACGCCGGCCAGTATGAACGGCCGGCCGTGATTGAGATGGGCGAGGTAGTAATCGAACGCGGCCTTGACGTCGCCATAGGCGAACTCGCGTGCTTCGATGGCGTCGTCGAACAGGCTGAGCGAAGTGTAGAGGCTGGCCTGGCGATAGCGCGGAGCGAATATGGCGCCAGCGGCGGCAAATGGCGCGGCATAGTTGGGCGCCACCACCTGCTGATAGAGATCCTTCGCCGTCTTGTCGTTGATCGGCCCGTTCCAGTCGCGGCCGCCATCGAAGGTGGTCGGATGGATAAAGAAGACGTCGACACCTCGCCGCTCGCCGGGTCTTGGCAACTGATCCCAGGCCCCGGCCTTCGCGTAGTCAGGCGCCGGCGGCGGCCGGTAGACGGTGTAGGGCACCTGGGGATCGAGCAGGGCCTCCAGGATATCATCCCGCCAGACATACAGGGCGATCAGCACGGCTCCGGCAAAGAGCGCCGTCCAGAAAATCAGCCAGAAGCGCCATCCCCGTCGGGCCATGGGGTTTCGATACATGAGAGCCTTCTGGCGTGCGAGCAAGTCTCAGCGATAGGGATCGGTTGTCGCCAGATAGCCCGTGACATAGTCCGCCACGCCCTCTTCGAGGGAGGTGAAGCCTTCGACCCAGCCGGCTTGGCGCAGGCGCTCCATGCGGGCCTCGGTGAAATATTGGTACTGCGGCTCGAGGCCGCCGGGCATGTCGATGAACTCGATCCGCGGAGCGCGTCCGGCAGCTTTCCAGGCTGCGGCGGCAAGGTCGAGAAAACTACGCGCCTGACCGGTCCCGAGGTTGAAAAGGCCGTTCACCTCGGCGTTCCGGACGAGCCACGCGACCACCTTGGCCGCGTCCCGAACATAGATGAAATCCCTCTGCTGGCCGCCGTCTGCCCAGCCCGACCGACAGGATCGGAACAGCCGGACCGGCCGGTCGTGGGCGATATCGGGCCAGATCTTGGCGACGACCGACTGCATGGCGTCCTTGTGCGCCTCGTTGGGTCCATAGACATTGAAGAATTTCAGGCCTGCCCACTGCCGCGGCGCATGGCCGCGGCTGGCCTCGCGGACGGCATAGCAGTCGAAAACCGCCTTTGACCAGCCATAGGCGTTGAGCGGTCGGAGCGCCGCCAGCGCATCCAGGCTCGGGTCATCGTCGAATCCGCCCGAGCCGTCACCGTAGGTCGCCGCCGACGAGGCGTAGACGAAGGCCCGGCCATGGCTGGCGCTCCAGTCGAAGAGATCGCGTGAAAGGTTGAAATTGGTGGTGATGACCTTGTCGGCGTCAGGTTCGGTGGTCGAGGAGATGGCGCCCATGTGGACGATGGCGGCGGTGTCCCGCCCCCGTCGATCAAGCCAGGTGAAGAGGGCCTCCGGCTCGACGAAATCAACAATCGGATGCTTGGCGAGATTCCGCCACTTGCCGAGCGCGGCATCGCCCAGGCGGTCGCAGACCGCGACGTCGAAGTCCGCGTCGGCCGCCAGTTCGGCGACGATGTTTGAGCCGATAAAGCCGGCGCCGCCAGTGACAAGAACAAGCCTGGCGCTCATCGACTGCGGGCCTTGGCCAGCACCGCCGTGGTCGAGTGGCCGTCGACGAACTGGGCGATCTTCACCTCGCCGCCCCAGCTCTTGACGAGGTCCGCTCCGACCACGGTATCGACGCTATAGTCGCCGCCTTTCACCAACAGATCCGGTTGGGTCCTGCGGATGAGCTCTGCCGGCGTGTCTGCGTCAAAGACGGTCACAAGGTCGACGCAGGACAGACCCGCCAGCACCAGCGCCCGCGCCTCCAGGCTGTTTACCGGCCGTCCCTCTCCCTTGGCCCGACTGACTGAAGAGTCGGAATTGACCGCGACGATCAGCCGGTCACACCAGCTGCGCGCCTGCGTGAGATAGGCGACGTGTCCAGGGTGGAGGATGTCGAAACAGCCGTTGGTGAAGCCGATTTTCAGACCCCGATCACGCCACAGGTCGATCTGCCGCAACAGGCCTTCGGTGGTGACGATCTTGGCCTCGGTCGGGGCGCGGTGGGCCGCCAGCTCTGCCTCGAGCATTTCGTCGGATGTAACCGTCGCCACGCCGGCCTTTTCAACGACAATGCTGGAAGCCAGCAGCGCGACTTCGACGGCCTCGTGAAGGGCGGCGCCGGCGGCGAGCGCCAGCCCAAGCGCCGCCAGAGCGGTGTCCCCGGCGCCGGCCGTGTCGAACACCTCCGGCGGAGTCCGCCGGAAATGACGCGTCCCTTCGCCGCGGACGGCCACGCTCATGCCCTTTGCGGCGCGTGTCACCAGGATTGCGTGGCAAGGCGACAACTCCAGCGCACGGGCGAGCGCAGCCTCGATCTGCGCGTCGGTCTCGGTCGGCAAGCCGGTCGCGAAGGCAAGCTCGGCGGCGTTCGGCTTGATGAGGTCGGCCTCGCCGTAGAGGGCAAAATGTCGGGCTTTGGAATCGACGATCAGGACGGCGTCGTTTCGCCTGGCGGCTGCATGACACGCTGCCATGATCTCCGGCGTCACCACGCCCTTTCCATAGTCCGAGACGAGGATCGCTCGCGCACCTTTCGCCGCAATGGCGATCTTCGCCGTCAAGGCCTCGGCGATCTTCCCCTCCGCGGGCTCCACAGACTCCGTGTCCACACGCAGAAGCTGCTGGCCGTCGGACACGAAGCGGGTCTTGATTGTGGTCGGCCGCGCATCATCGACAACGACATGCTTCGCCAGGTCCTGATTCATCAATTCGCGGGCTTCGGTTCCCGCTTCGTCATCGCCCGTTAGCCCCACGAGCAAAGGCGCGCCACCAAGCGCCGCGATGTTCCGCGCCACATTGCCCGCCGCGCCTAACATGACGCTCTCGCGCGCATGCGCCAGGACCGGCACTGGGGCTTCCGCGGAGACCCGGCTCACGACCCCGTAAACGAAGCGATCGAGCATCACGTCGCCGACGACCAGGATCGGCGCGCCGTTCATGGCGCCGAGCAGCGCCTGCAAGGCGTAGATGTCCACGTCAGGCCGCCGTCCGACCCTTGGCGAGGGCGTCGAAGGCAAGAAGATCGGCGATGAGGGCTTCGAATTCGCTTAGCGGCACCATGTTCGGCCCGTCGGAAGGCGCATTGTCGGGATCCTCGTGCGTCTCCATGAACACGGCCGCGACGCCAACGGCAACGGCCGCCCGGGCCAGGACCGGTACAAAGCGGCGCTCGCCGCCGCTGGTCTCGCCCTGCCCCCCTGGCTGCTGCACCGAGTGGGTGGCGTCGAACACAACCGGGCAGCCGATCTCGGCCAGGACCGGCAGGGCCCGCATGTCGGAGACCAGGCTGTTGTAGCCGAACGACACGCCCCGCTCGCAGGCCATGACATTGGCATTGCCCGCCGCCGTCGCCTTGGCGATCACGTTCTTCATGTCCCACGGGGCCAGGAATTGTCCCTTTTTGATGTTCAGCGCCCGGCCGGTCGATGCGGCGGCGACGATCAGATCGGTCTGACGACTGAGGAATGCGGGGATCTGCAGCACGTCGACGGCTTGGGCCACCTCGGCGCATTGGCCCGGTTCGTGCACGTCGGTCAGCACCGGGAGGCCAATGGACTCACGTATCTCTGCGAAGATCGGCGCCGCCTTGGTCAGGCCGAGGCCACGGGCTGTCGATCCCGAACTCCGATTGGCCTTGTCGAACGACGTCTTATAGACGAGCCCAACGTCCAGGCGTTCGGCGATCTCCTTTAGGATTGCCGCGGTCTCCAGCGCGTGCGCGCGACTTTCGAGCTGGCACGGCCCGGCGATGATCGCCAGGCGTTCGGCGTTGCCGATGCGCACCGCCGGTCCGCCAGGAGGCCGGATCTCGACGACAGGATTGGGCGACATGGGTGGCAACGTCCTTGATCCAGGTCAGGGCGCTTAGCTTAGAATAGCATGCAAGGCGAGCGGCGGGGCTTGACGGGGCGTCGGTGGGCTTGACCATAGGCAAGCGGTCTTTCCCAATGGAAGGGGTCGCTCCTGCGGAGGCGCCATCATGGCTGTGCGCGCAGCGATCTTGGACGATCCCGAACTGCGGCGCGCCCCCGCCGCGTTTCGAACCGCCGTCGATATCGCCAGCCGCAATTGGACGCGCGGATCACTGACCTTCGTGCTGCCGTCGGGACGCGAAATCCGCATCGAAGGTTTTCAGCGTGGGCCGGATGGCCGTCTGATCGTCCGCGACTTCCGATTCGTCTCTCGCGTGCTGGCCTCGGCCGACATCGGCTTCGGCGAAGGCTACATGGCCGGAGAGTGGGACACCCCCGATCTCTCCGTCCTGCTCGAAGCCTTCACGTTGAATTTCGACCGTCTGGAGGCCTTGATCCAGGGAAACCCGGTCGTTCGGGTGGTCGATCGCGTGACGCACAAGCTGAACCGCAACACGCGCCGCGGCGCGCGGCGCAACATTCATGCACATTATGATCTCGGCAACGCATTTTACGCCCGCTGGCTCGATCCGAGCATGACCTATTCGTCGGCGAGGTTCGAGCGTCCAGATCAGCCCCTCGGCGAAGCGCAGCGGCATAAATACGAGACTCTGGCCCGTTCCATAGGTCTCGAACCGGGCCGACGCGTGCTGGAGATCGGATGTGGCTGGGGTGGCTTCGCCGAGTTCGCAGCCCGTGAGATTGGCGCGCGCGTGACGGCCCTGACCATTTCGCCCGCCCAACATGAATTCACGCGCAGGCGCTTGTTCGATCAGGGCCTCGCCGAGATTGCCGAGGTGAAATTGATGGACTATCGCGACGTCGAAGGCCCCTTCGACCACGTCGCCTCCATCGAGATGTTCGAGGCGGTGGGCGAGGCTTACTGGCCCGCTTATTTCGCCAAGGTTCGGGATGTCCTCTCACCGGGCGGCCGCGCCGGTCTGCAGATCATCACCATTCGCGACGAGCTGTTCCGCGCCTACCGGCAGCGCTCGGATTTCCTGCGCAAATACATTTTCCCCGGCGGGATGTTGCCCAGCGAAGGGCGGCTTCGTGAGGAGGTCGACCGAGCCGGTCTCGAATGGCGAGCCATCGTCCGCTTTGGCCAGAACTACGCCGACACCCTCAGCCAGTGGGCGTCGTCATTCGAATCCGCCTGGGAGGAAATCCGCAAGCTGGGCTTCGACGAACGTTTCCGGCGTCTGTGGCGCTTCTACCTGAGCTATTGCGAAGCAGGGTTCCGGGCCGAGCGCACCAACGTCGTCCAGCTGAGCCTCTTCAGGAGCTGAATCCGGCCTCGTCGATAATGTCGCGGGACTTGCGTCCGAGCGCTCAGCCGATGAATTAGACGCCATGTCAGCAGACATCCGCCCGAGCGTGCTCGAAGCCATCGGTAGAACGCCCCTGATCCGCCTTCGCCGGGCGAGCGAGCTGACGGGGTGCGAGATTCTCGGCAAGGCGGAGTTCGCCAATCCCGGTCAATCGGTGAAGGACCGCGCCGCCCTGTACATTGTGCGCGATGCCGAACGCCGCGGAACCCTGAGGCCCCGCGGACGGATCGTGGAAGGCACCGCCGGCAACACCGGCATTGGCCTGGCCATGGTCGCCCGCGCGCTTGGCTATAGCTGCACCGTGGTCATCCCCCGCACCCAGAGCCAGGAGAAGAAGGACGCTATCCGCCTGATGGGCGCCGAGCTCGTCGAAGTGGACGCCGTGCCCTACGCCAATCCCGCAAATTACGTCCGCTATTCCGGTCGACTTGCCGACGAGCTGAACGCGAGAGAGCCGTCCGGCGCCATCTGGGCCAACCAGTTCGACAACGTCGCCAACCGCCAGGCCCACGTGGAGACGACCGGGCCCGAGATCTGGGACGAGACCGGCGGGCGCGTGGACGGATTCATCTGCGCCGTCGGATCCGGCGGCACCCTGGCCGGGGTCGCCCAGGCGCTTAGAGCCCGCAAGCCGGAAGTCGTGATCGGGCTCGCCGACCCTTTTGGCGCGGCGCTGTACGAGTGGTACGTCCATGGCCAGCTCAAGTCAGAGGGAAGTTCGATCAGCGAAGGCATCGGCCAGGGCCGGGTCACAGCCAATCTGGAAGGCCTGAAGATCGACCGTGCCTACCGCATCCCCGACGATGAGATGTTGCAGGTGATTTTCGATCTCGCCGAGCACGAGGGCATGGTCATGGGCGGTTCGACCGGGATCAACATCGCCGGCGCCATCCGCATGGCCCGCGACCTTGGTCCCCGCCACACCATCGTGACCATCCTGTGCGACCAGGGTGCGCGCTACCAGAGCAAGATCTTCAACCCAGCGTTCCTCAAGGAGCGTGGCTTGCCGATGCCGGCATGGCTGTGAGCGACCCGATCGTCTCTGCGGCATGGCTGGCGGATCATCTTGACGATCCGCAAGTGGTCGTGATCGACGCGAGCTGGCACATGCCGGCGGCGGGGCGTGACGCGCGCGCCGAATATGTCTCCGGCCATATTCCAGGCGCTGTGTTCTTCGACATCGATGAAGTCTGCGATCATTCGACGACCCTTCCGCACATGCTGGCGCCGCCGGCCGACTTCGCCGTGGCCGCGCGCCGTCTGGGCATCTCGCAAAACTCCTTTGTCGTCGTCCACGACTCACTCGGCCTGTTTTCGGCCGCGCGGGTTTGGTGGAACTTCCGCGTCATGGGCCATGGCGCCGTCTCGGTGCTGGACGGCGGTCTGCCGCGCTGGATCGCCGAGGGCCGCCCGCTGGAGACCGGCTGGCGGACGCCGTCGCATGGCGATTTCAAGGCCCGGTCCGTTCCTGCCCTCGTGGCCGACAAACATGCCGTGCGCCGCGCATTGGAAACAGGCGGATCGCAGATCGTCGACGCCCGCGCTGCGGATCGCTTCAGCGGCGCTGTCCCGGAACCTCGCGAGGGCCTCGCGCGGGGCCATATGCCCGGCGCCCGCAACGTGCCGTGGTCGGCGATGGTCGATGGCGGCGCGCTCCGCGGGCACGAGGCCTTGAAGGAGGCCATCGTCGCGGCCGGGGTCGACCTTGCACGGCCGATCGTCACAACCTGCGGCTCGGGGGTGAGCGCCGCTCTGCTCGCCCTGGCTCTGGCCCGGATCGGCCGCGACGACGTGGCCGTCTATGATGGTTCGTGGGCCGAATGGGGCGCGCTTATCGACGCGCCGATCTCGACGGGTCCGGCATGAGCGGCGCCGTCAAGGGACCAGCGTCGCGTGTGGTCCACGCTGGTCGCAGCCGGGGTCGCACGGTGGGGCCGGTGATTGAGAAGGGCTCAACGGTGCTGATGCCGAATGCAGCCGCCCTCTATGACGAGACCCAGGTGACCTATGGCCGAGGGGGGCTGGCCTCCCAGGAAGCCCTGGCCGAAGCCCTCTGCGAGCTCGAAGGCGCGACGCGCGTCCGTTTGTTCCCCTCCGGTCTTTCGGCGGTGACCGGATCGTTGCTGGCGGTGCTCAAGGCCGGCGATGAGTTGCTGGTCACCGACGCGATCTACAAGCCCACGCGCCGGTTCTGCGATCAGGTGCTGGTCCGTTTTGGGGTTACGCCGCGGTACTATGATCCGACGCTATCCGCCGGCGGCCTGGAATCGCTTCTCACTCCGAAAACGCGACTGATCCTGATGGAATCGCCGGGGTCCCTCACCTTCGAGATGCAGGACTCGCCAGGCGTCGCCCGCATGGCCCGCTCGCGCGGCGTACTGACCCTTCTCGACAATACCTGGGCGGCTGGTTTCTGGTTCCAGCCTCTGGCCCATGGAGTCGATATTTCGGTTCAGGCGCTCACCAAGTACATGGGAGGCTGCTCGGATATCTTCATGGGCAGCGCCGCGACGGCCGATCCTGATCTCGCCATCGCTCTTGATCACGCTGTGCGCGACGTTGGTTGGTCAGTCTCGCCGGAAGACGCATACGAGATGCTGCGCGGTCTTCGCTCTTTGCCGGTGCGCCTCGAGCGCCACCAGCAAAGCGGACTTGAGGTCGCGCGTTGGCTGAGCGCCAAATTCGAGGTAGCGCAAGTGCTCTTCCCCGCCCTTCCCGGCACGCGGGGCCACGACATCTGGCGCCGGGACTATGCAGGCGCCGCTGGTCTCTTCACCTTCGTCCTGACGCCCCGGCCAGCGGCAGCAGCGCCGACTTTCCTCGACGCCCTCGAGGTCTTCCGCCTCGGCTTTTCCTGGGGCGGATTTGAAAGCCTCGCCCTGCATTGCGATCCGCAGTTTGGCGGGCGAAGCCATGTCCCGGACCTCGCGGGTCCAGCCATCCGCCTTTCAATTGGCCTCGAGGATCCCAAGGATCTGATCGCGGATCTGGAGCGCGGCTTCTCGGCGATAGCCTGAGCCACGAAGCCGGCTGGCGACCCCGGCAGGACTCGAACCTGCAACCGTCCGCTTAGAAGGCGGATGCTCTATCCGGTTGAGCTACGGGGTCGTAGCCGTCAGTGGGTCCACGGCTGCTTGCGGCTGAATGCGAAATTGTCCGCGTAAGCCTTTATGATTCTTTTCGACTTCGCTTCTGGGAAAGCTTCAAAAGGGATGCCGTGCCTATGGGCGTAGGCCAGCGCTTCCTCTCGCGTATCAAAGCGCAGGCGCACTTGGCCATTCATGTCGGTCGATTGAGTCCAACCCATGAGTGGGTCGGGCAGCCGTGCTGAAGCCGGCTCGAAAACCAATTCCCATAGACGGGTATTGGCGCGGCCGGATTGCATGGCGCTCTTTGGCGGCTTGTGGATGCGGGCGAGCATGATCTCCTCGATCTAGGCAAATCATCGCCGGCCTGGTCGGGGCGGCAGGATTCGAACCTGCGACCCTCTGCTCCCAAAGCAGATGCGCTACCAGGCTGCGCCACGCCCCGTCGGCCAAGGCCGGGTCTTTGCCACGCGGCCGCCGCGCCCGCAACGGGGCGCAGCAGATCAGGTTCGGCGAGGCCGCATCAGGCGGAAGACCCCGCTCGCCCTCGCGATCGGCCTCTCGCCCACCTTGAGGCCGCCTTCGGCGAAGGCGACATCGCGAGCCGCATGAGTAAGTCTGGCTTCGCCGATCAGCCACTCCCCTGCCCGCGCCATCGCCAGGAAATCGACGGAAAGATGCATGGTCACCGGAGTCGCCCGTGTAACCCGTCCGATGGCGCCGGCCAGGAGCCCGTCCAGGAAGGCGGAAATCATGCCGCCGTGTACGAGGCCAAGACCGTTGCAGTGGCGCACGAGCGCGAAGAAGGCCTGTTCGACGCATTCGTCCGATCGCCGGACGTAGAGCGGCCCGTTGTGCGCGGTGAACGGTCCGCGGTCCGCCTGCAGTTCGAATCCGGGCGGCGCGGCAGGTGAGGTGTCGTCGCCCGTTCGGTTCACCTTGGGAAGATCGCCTCGCGGACCCTGTCGCCTGGCTCGGCGTCGATCTCCGCGGCGCGGCCGCCCCTCAGTTCAAGCACCGCCAAGACCGGCGCGCCTGACGGCACCGCCGTCTCGTCCATCGGCCGGGCGTTGCGGGCGATCGAGACGATTCGTCCATCGGCCCCGATGAACAACATGTCGAGCGGAATGAGGGTGTTCTTCATCCAGAAGGCGACAACCTGGGAAGTTTTGAAATCGAAAATCATGCCTCTGTCGGCCGCCAGACTCTTGCGATACATCAGACCCCGCTCGCGGGAAGCGGCTGTATCGGCCACTTCGACCCGGAAGTGAAAATCACCACGGTCCGTGACGATGTCGAGCGGCGCAATCCTGAGCGGCGCCGGGGCCGATGTGGCTGTGGAGGTGACCGGGAGAGCAAGGATAAGAGCAAGGATAAAGGGCAGAGACAGCGCAGTGCGGCGAACTGGAATGGTCATCGAGGACCCGAGCTCCGGAAGACGTTGAACGCCTCTCAACCGTGGCCCGGTTCGATCTCCGCTACAACCAGTCCCTTTGGTCCTTCGGCGAAGCGCACGCGGACCTCTTCGCCAGGCTGCAGATCCTCGAGACCGCCGCGCCGCAGGGTCTCGATATGCACGAAGATGTCGCCCGGCTCGCAGTCGCGCACCACAAATCCATAACCCTTGGTGCGGTTGAACCACTTCACCTTGGCGCAAAGCAACGGGCCGTTCGGCCTTGCTTCCGACGGCAGCCACCTGTCGTGCCGGGCGTCGGCGAGTTTGCGGACCGCCTCGTCATTCGCATGGTGGCGCATGGGATCATCGCGAACAAGCGCCGTGCTTTCATCAATGCTCACGACCTCGACCACCTGCCAGCCTTTCGTGCGATGCACGGCGTCACAGATGATGGTGGCGCCTTCGGCGACGCTTTCGCGTCCGGTGGTCCGCAGGGATGAAATGTGCAGCAGGACATCGCGCAGTTCGGTCACGCGGACGTCATCGGGGACGACGAAGCCATAACCCTTACCGACGTCAAACCACTTTACGCGCCCGGCGATACGCACCAGCTCGAGATGCAGCTCGCTAAGCTCCGAATTGCAATCAGACATAAGCCCCTCTGACCGTTTGTTCCCGGTAATCCGCGGGAACAGCGGTTTTGGGCGGAATGTCGTCTTTAATCAGGACTCGTCAATCTGCACCCCCCCTAATCTAGGGGGGGCGCGCTCATTTGCCGCAAGCCTTGCAGAGCGCTTGGAAGAGCCTCGCGAACACCTTTCGTGGCAGGCCCTAGGGGAGTCGAACCCCTCTTCCCAGATTGAAAATCTGATGTCCTAACCGATAGACGAAGGGCCCGCATCGAGGCGCGAGGTGGCGGGATATATCGACCGGCTTTGGACGGTGCAACCCTACCGCCAAAAGCGCCGTCAAGCGCGCGTCGCGCGCCTCGGATCGGCGGCATCCTCGATTTCCAGCTGGACACTCCTTCTGCCGTTCCAATCGTCGGCCTTGAGCCGGCCGACAACATGCAGCGGACCGCCTTCGAGCAGCCTCCGGCCAAGCTCGTGGTCGGCAGATCGCCAGGCGATTGCCTTGAGACCACGGCCTTGGCCATTCGACAGTTGGCAGCGCACATGACCTCCATTGAGCGCCGAAGCCATTTCACTTCGCACGCCAGCCAGGGCCACCAGGGGCTCAGGAGCGGCAGGGCCGAATGGCGCCAACCGGGCGAATTCGTCGGCCAGCTCGCGCGTGGCGCCTTGCGGGCTGATGAGGGCGTCGATGTCCAGGACGTCGGCCAATGCCGCCGAGGCCTGCTCCCCCGACAGCCGATCAACCAGGAAGGCGCGGAAATCGGGGATGGCCGAGGGGCGAATGGAAAGACCCGCCGCCATGGCGTGCCCGCCCCCAGTCAGAAGCAGGCCGGCATCGTAGGCTTCATGCACGGCGCGGCCAAGATTGACGCCGGGCGAGGAACGGCCCGAACCGCGGCCGATGTTCGCGGCCCGATCGATACCGATGACAACCGTCGGTTTGCGGTACCGCTCGCGGAGGCGGCCTGCGACGATACCGATCACGCCCGGATGCCAGTCATCGCCGGCGACCACCAGCGCCGCGGCGTCGGGATCGAAATTGGCGCCACGCTCTATCGTGCGAATGGCGTCTTCGACGATCTCTTTTTCGACCTGCCGGCGCCCCACGTTCAGCAGGTCCAGCTCCTGAGCCAGCGTCTGGGCTTCTTGGGGATCGTCGGTGGACAGAAGCCGGGCTCCAAGATCAGACCGCCCGATCCGACCGCCGGCGTTGATCCTCGGGCCGAGCACGAAGCCCGCGTCGAACACGCTGGCGGGGCGCTCCGGCGCCTTGGCCGTCGCCATCAGCGCCGCCAGGCCCGGATTGGACCAGCTGGACATGGCTTTCAGGCCAAGCGCCACAAGGGCACGGTTGAAACCGATCAGCTGGGTCACGTCGCAAATGGCCCCTAGCGCCGCCAGGTCCAGCCACTGGCGGATGTCGGGCTCGGGAGATTCATCGAACTGGCCCCGGCGCCGCGCCTCCCGGTTGAGCGCGGCCAGCAAGACGAAAGTCACCCCGGCCGCCGACAGGACGCCCTGTCCCGAACCGCAGTCCGGGCGGTTGGGATTGACGATCAAAGCCGCGCCGCTCGGCGCCTCCCGCATGAGGTGGTGATCGATGACCACAACCCGAAGGCCAAGGTCTTCGGCCGAGGCCAAGGCGTCCAGCGCCGTAGCGCCGCAGTCAACGGCGATGATCAGCTCCGCGCCTTCCGCGTGCAGGCGGCGGAAGGCCGCGGGGCTTGGTCCATAGCCTTCGGTCAGGCGGTCGGGAACATAGATGGCGGTCTCGCGTCCCAAAGCGCGAAACCAGCGCACGATCTGGGCCGCGCTGGTCGCCCCGTCGACGTCATAGTCGGCGAACACCACGATCCGTATGCCGGCGGCGAGCGCGTCGAGGATCGTAGCGGCCGCCTCATCCATGCCGGCGAAACTGGATGGATCGGGGAACAGATCCTTGAGGCGCGGATGAAGAAACGCCTCGGCCTCTTCCGGGCCCGCGATCCGCCCCGCCAGAGCCCGCGCCGCCGCCGGTGACAGTCCCAGGCGATTCTGGAGTTCTTGCGAATGCGCGGGGTCGGCCGTTCGTTCGCGCCAGCCGCGGGCTGTGAAAGAGCGTGCAACGCCCAGGAAGTGGTTGGTCAGTGGCGCAACCGCGCTCATTCGACCCGGCGTCGCATGCGGATCTCGCGCACGGTCCGGGTGTGGGAATCCATCAGCAAGCTATGGGTCCGCACGAAGCCTCCGCCAATCTTCACGCCGGAAAGCAGGGCGCCGTCCGTAACCCCGGTGGCGACGAAGAGCGCGTCGTCGCTGACCATTTCGTGCAGGTCGTACTTGCGGTCGAAATCGGTGATCCCATGCTTCCTCGCCCGCGCCTTCTCGTCGGCGTTGCGGAATACGAGGCGGCCCTGGAACTGGCCGCCGACGCACTTCAGGGCCGCGCAGGCGAGGACACCTTCGGGAGCGCCTCCTTGGCCGAAGTACATGTCGACGCCAGTGGTTGGATCGGCGGTGTTGATGACGCCGGCGACGTCGCCGTCGGTGATCAGAGTAATCCTCACGCCGGCGTTTCGGAGGGAGGTGATGATCTCGGCGTGACGTGGGCGATCGAGGACGCAGACCGACAGATCTGCCGGAGCGACTCCTTTAGCGGTCGCCAGGGCGCGGGCGTTATCGGCGGCACTGCGGTCAAGGTCCAGTATCCCCGCGGGATAGCCAGGCCCGCAGGCGATCTTGTCCATGTAGGTGTCTGGGGCGTTGAGCATGGAACCCGAAGGCGCCCAGGCCATGACCGCCAGCGCATTGGCCATGTTCTTGGCGGTGAGAGTTGTGCCCTCAAGGGGGTCGAGCGCGATGTCGACCCGTGGGCCACGACCCGTACCGACCTTTTCGCCGATATACAGCATGGGCGCTTCGTCACGCTCGCCCTCGCCGATGACGATTACGCCGCTGATGTCGAGGCCGTTGAGCGCGGTGCGCATGGCGTCCACCGCCGCCTGATCGGCGGCCTTCTCATCGCCACGGCCGGCCAGAGACGACGCGGCGATCGCTGCAGCCTCACAAACGGTTAGGGCGTCCAGGGTGCGGTCGAAAATACCTTCGCTCACGCAGCGCTCCGGTGAATGTTCCTGGCGATCCGTTTGATCAAGGTTGGCCCCAGTTCAGTTTGGTCCGGCGCTCAGATGCGCGGGATGCGAATGAGTCGCGGCGGCTCGAGCAGCGCCGGCAGAGCCGTCATCCTGCGGACCGCCTCGCTTAGCACCGATTCGATAACGGCGTGTGTCGTCAGCACGATGGGAACGCCGCCGGCGCCTTCGACGGGCTTCTGCAGGAAACTGTCAATGGAAACACCTGCGCCGCCCAGCGTCTCCGAGACGGCGGCGATGACCCCGGGTTGGTCGCGGACGATGAGGCGAAGGTAGTAGCGGCCAAGCACGTGGGAGGTGTCCACCGGTGTGAAGGGCCGAAGAGTCGAGGCGGGCGATTGGAACACCGGCCGCACGGGACGGGTGAGCACATCGGCGATATCCGCGGCCACCGCCGCCGCGGTTGGGCCGCCGCCTGCGCCAGGTCCCTGAACGAAGAGGCGTCCAATCCGCCGCCCTTCGATGAAGAGCGCATTGAGCGCCCCGCCGGTGCGCGCGAGAGGATGGTCGAGCGGAACCAGCGCCGGATGGACCCGCACCGATATGTCGCCCCCCGCGCGTGACGCTGTCGCCACCAGCTTAACCCGATAGCCGAGATCCTTGGCCAGGCGCAGGTCCAGGAGTTCGACGCGTTCGATTCCCTCGACCTCGGCGGCGTCGAACGTGGGGGCGCAGCCGAACGCCAGGGCGGCCAGGATGCTGATCTTGTGGCCGGCGTCGAAGCCGCCGATATCCATGGTCGGGTCTGCCTCGGCGTAGCCGAGCCTCTGGGCCTCCGCCAGGACTTCGCCGAACTCTCTGCCGGACGCTTCCATCTCGGAGAGGATGTAATTGCAGGTGCCGTTGAGGATGCCGGCCACGAGGTCGACTTCGTCGCCGACCATGGCCTCTCGCAGCATCTTCACCGCTGGCGCGCCGCCCATGACGGCCGCCTCGAATAGCAGCGGCGCCCCGGCCCCTTCGGCGAGGGCCGCCAGCGAGGCTCCGTGCGTGGCGATGAGCGCTTTGTTGGCGGTGACCACCGGTTTTCCGAGCCGTAACGCCGCCTCGACCGAGTCCTTGGCCGGGCCCTCCGCGCCGCCGATCAGCTCCACGAAGAGATCGACGTCCGGCGAAGAGGCCAGGGCGACCGGGTCATCGAACCAGGCGTAGTCCGAGATGTCGGCCGGCCGCGGCTTGGCCCTATCCCTGGCCGACACGCCGGTCACGCGCACCGGTCGGCCAGTCGGCGAGAATGTCGGACGCTCGGCCAGGAAATTGATCAGGCTCGAGCCCACGGTTCCGAGGCCGGCGACACCGATGCGCCCCCCCTCGCCGCTCACGCCCAGCTCTCGCCGGCGGCGTCAGCGACCTCGCGGGCGGCGCTGAGGATCTGGCCGGATTGCTCGAGGAACCGCTTCACGTTGCGGGCCGCCTGGCGGATGCGGTGCTCGTTCTCGACAAGGCCTATCCGCACGAACCCTTCGCCGCTCTCGCCGAACGCCACGCCCGGCGAGACGGCGACGCCCGCCTTTTCGATCAGCAATTTGGCGAACCGCATGGAGCCAGCCTCGGCGAACGACTCCGGCAAGGGCGCCCAGGCGAACATCGAAGCTGGCGGCGCCGGAATGGCCCAGCCGGCGCGGGCCATGGCCTCTATGAGCACGTCACGGCGAGACTTGTAGGTCGCCCGGATCGATTCGACGCAGTCCTGAGATCCGTTGAGCGCAGTCGCGGCCGCCACCTGGATCGGAGTGTAGGCGCCATAATCGAGATAGGACTTCACCCGGGCGAGCGCTGCGCACATCTGCTCATTTCCCACGACCATGCCCACGCGCCAGCCGGCCATGGCGTAGGTCTTGGACAGCGAATTGACCTCAACCGCGAGGTCGCGCGCACCCTCCACTTCGAGGATCGACGGAGGCGGGTTGTTGTCGAAGTAGATCTCCGAATAGGCGACGTCGGAGAGCACTAGCATGTCGTGCCGCTTCGCCAGCGCGACGACATCCTTATAGAAGTCGAGATCGACCCACTGCGCCGTGGGATTCGAAGGATAGCTCACCACCAGCACGCTGGGCGGCGGAGCAGAGTTTCGCACCGCACGGCCGACGCCCGACAGATATTCCTCAGGCGAGAGGGCTGGCACGTGCCGGATCACCCCGCCGGCCATGATGAATCCATAGGCGTGGATTGGATAAGCCGGGTTGGGGCAGATCACGACATCGCCGGGCGCCGTCAGGGCCTGCGCCAGGTTGGCGAACCCTTCCTTTGAACCGAGGGTGGCGACCACCTCTGTGTCGGGATCGAGCCTCACGCCGAAGCGCCGCTGGTAATAACCGGCCATGGCTCGCCTTAGGCCGGGAATGCCTCTGGAGGCAGAGTAGCGGCCTGATTTCGGGTCGCGTGCAGTCTCGACCAGCTTGGCGACGATGTGCGCCGGCGTCGGCATGTCGGGATTGCCCATGCCGAAGTCGATGATGTCCGCGCCCTCCGAACGAAGACGCGCCTTGAGGCGGTTGACCTCCTCGAAGACGTAAGGCGGCAGTCGGCGAATGCGGTGGAACTCGGCGATCATGTGTCTGAGCCGGCGTGCCGGCGGTGGTGGCTATTCCAAAAAGGGCCGCATCGATAGTCGGCCGCGGAGAGCGAGCCAAGCGTCTTGCGAGATCAGGTTCAATGACGGGGGCGGCGATGCCTCGGCGGCGGAGTCGTCTGGGCCTGGGATTTCTTGACGAAGGCCTCGGTGCCGCCCGGCTCCGCGGTGGTCATGGGCGGCGGCGGCTCGACCTCACGTTTCGCCTCGGCGGCGAAGGTCTCGGTGCCACTCAGCGACCAGGTGTCGGGACCGCTTCTCGTGTCGAGATTCCGGCCTGCAATCCGCACAGCCACCACATCCGTCTTGAAGGCGGCCGCCGAAGGCACGCTCTTAGGCGCGGGTGGGATGTCACAGAAATTGGGATAGGGCATGTTTGGCGGCGCCGGCGCCGTCAGCGGATCCTGGGCCGGCGCCTGGGCGCAGGTCTGATTCGCCGCGTTCGCCCGACCCGCCGCACAGATCGAGGCGATTGCAATATAGACGCCGACGTTCTTCATTGAGAGCGAGTTGATAGGTCAAACTGGCGCTGTGCGATAGGTGGCGCGGCTCAGACAGGAGGCGCAGATGTCGGATGGCGATCTTCCCCGCGGCCGGCGACCGGCGGCGCGCCGGCCGGCCCGCAGGCCTTCTTCGCGCAAGCGCGCAGCATCGCCCAAACCGAAAGTGAAACCGGCTGACCCCCCTCCGACGGAGGCGCCACAGGCTACTCCCCTCGAGGCTTTCGAACGCCTGCCAGGCGAGCAGCGTGAAAAGCTTGAGCGATTGTCCCTCAACTTGGCCAGGGCGGCGATGACCGCCCAGGGCGCGCTGGCCGAGGCGGCCTTGCGACAAGCGGATCGGCCGGCGGCGCTGAACCCGGACCCCTTCCACGTCGGCGCGGCCCTTGGTGAGGTCATGGCCGGCCTTGCCGCCAGGCCCGATCGGCTTCTCCGCGCCCAGGTCGATCTCTTTGGTCGCTATATGGAACTGTGGCGAGCCTCCGCACGCCGCGCAGCCGGCGAAACTACCGATCAGGTCGCAACGCCGGCCGCCAACGACAAACGTTTCAACGACCCGGACTGGTCATCCAATCCGGTGTTCGACGTGATCAAGCAGTCCTACCTGATCACCTCCGGGTGGCTGAACGATCTGGTCGTCAGCGCAGAGGGTATCGATCCCCTCACCCAGCGCCGCGTCACCTTCTTCACCCAGATGCTGACCGATGCTTTCTCGCCGACCAATTTTCTGCTGTCCAATCCCGCCGCCTTGCGCGCGGCGATGGACAGCGAGGGCCAAAGTCTTCTGAGCGGCATGGAAAACTTCGCCGCAGACCTCACCCGCGGCGCCGGTCAGCTCGCCATCAGCCAGACCGACTATGACCAGTTCGTCGTGGGCGAGAATGTCGCCACCGCGCCTGGCAAGGTAATTTTCCAGAACGAAATCATACAGATACTACAGTATTCTCCGGTAACGGAATCGGTCTTCGAGATCCCACTTCTGATCTTTCCCCCGTGGATCAACAAGTTCTACATCCTCGATCTTCGGCCCGAGAATTCGATGATCCGTTGGCTGACGGCGCAGGGACTGACCGTCTTCGTCACTTCCTGGGTCAACCCTGACCGGCGCCTCGCCGATAAGACCTTCGAGGACTACCTCAACGAAGGCATCTACGCCGCCATCGAGGTGGCGACCCGCCAGGCCGGAACCGGGACCGTCAATACCGTCGGCTATTGCATTGGCGGCACTCTGCTTTCGTGCGCCCTCGCCCACATGGCGGCGCGCGGCGACAAGCGCGTGGCCTCCGCCACCTTCTTCGCCGCCCAGCAGGACTTCTCCGAAGCCGGCGACCTGCTGATCTTTTCCAACGAGGAATGGCTCCGCGAACTCGAGCGTCGGATGGACGAAGGCGGTGGGGTCCTGTCCGGCCAGACCATGGCCGACACCTTCAACGCCCTGCGGGCCAACGACCTGATCTGGTCGTTCTTTGTCAGCAACTACCTGATGGGGAAGGAGCCCAGGCCCTTCGACCTTTTGTTCTGGAACTCCGACCAGACGCGCATGCCCAGGGCGCTACATCTTTTCTATCTGCGCAAATTCTATCAGGAGAACGCCCTCGCGCGCGGGGAGCTTGATCTTGCCGGCGAACACCTCGATCTCGCCAAGGTGAAGACGCCGATCTATGTCCAGTCGTCAAAGGAAGACCACATCGCCCCCGCCGGCTCGGTCTACAAGGGCGCGCGCCTCTTCGGCGGAAAGACGACGTTCACCCTGGCCGGTTCCGGCCATATCGCCGGCGTGATCAACGCACCCGCCGCTCATAAGTACCAGCACTGGATCAACCCAGACCTGCCGACAGGCTTCGAGGCGTGGTTCGCCGGCGCAGAGCAGCATCCGGGATCCTGGTGGCCGCATTGGGCGGCATGGCTAGGCGAACGGTCGGGCGACGAGATCCCGGCTCGCGATCCGGCCAAGGGCGTCTACCCGCCGCTCGAGGATGCGCCCGGCAGCTTTGTGAAGGTAAAGTCGTAAGCTTCAGGCCGGAACGAACTTCAGGGCTACGCCGTCGTTGCAATAGCGCAGGCCCGTCGGCTTTGGCCCGTCGTTGAAGACGTGTCCCTGGTGCCCCAGACATCGCGCGCAATGATATTCGGTGCGCGGCGCGATCAGCAGAAAGTCTGCCTTCTTCTCCAGGGCGCCTGGAATGGAAGTGTAGAAGCTCGGCCAGCCCGTTCCGGAGTCGTATTTCCACTGCGACTTGAAGAGCGGCAGGCCGCAGGCCAGGCAGGCGAAGGTTCCGACACGATGTTCCTTGAGGAGCGGGCTCGTCCAGGCCGGCTCGGTGCCGTCGCGCCGCAAAATCTCATAGGATTCGGCCGGCAGGCGCTTGCGCCAGTCGGCGTCGGAAATCTTGCGCCAGGGGGAATTGGCGAAGGGATCGGGGGCGGCCAGCAGCGCGGTTGGCGCAATCGCCGGCAGGACGACGGCGGTGGTGGCGAGAAATTGGCGGCGGGAGAAGGATGGGGTCATCATGTCCCTCAATACGGGCGCCGGACGCGAATGGTTTCAAGACCCCCAAACTTAAGTTGTAAGTCTCAGGCCCTTCGTTTCCGGTGCGGCCAGCATGAGGTTGAGGTTCTGCACCGCCGCGCCGGCGGCGCCCTTGCCCAGGTTGTCGAGCACCGCCACGAGCCGCGCCTGATCCTCGTCGCCGAAGACATAGAGTTTCATGGCGTCCGTACCGCTCAGCGCCTCGGCGTCGAGCGTTGAGATGTCAGTCGTCTCCTGTTCAGTGGCCGACGAAATCAGCGCTTCTCCTTCATAGGCTCGTCCGAGCGTCCAGCGCACATCCTCGAGCGCAGGCCGCCCCGGCATGGCCCAGAGCGGCAGAGGAACCTCGATCATCATCCCGCGATAGAACCGTGCGACGCTCGGTGTGAACAGCGGCGGGTGCTTCAGGCCGGCATAGCGCTGCATCTCGGGCGCATGCTTGTGATCAAGGCGAAGGGCGTAGGCGCGGACAGTCTCCCGCGCGTGGTCCGGCGCGGTGACATCCTCGAATTGGGCGATCATCGAGCGGCCGCCGCCGGAATAGCCGGAAACGGCGTTGACGCTGAACGGCCAGTCGGCGTTCGCAATGCCGGCCTCCACGAGCGGGCGGACGAGGGCGATGAATCCGGTCGGGTAGCAGCCGGGATTGGCCACCCGCGCGGCGACCGCTATCTCGCCGCGGCTCATCGGTGCCATTTCCGGAAACCCGTACGTCCAGCCTGGGGTCGCCCGGTGGGCTGTCGAGGCGTCGAGCACCCGCGTTCCAGGGTTTTCGATCAGGGCCACGGCTTCACGCGCCGCGGCGTCGGGCAGGCAGAGGACAACCACATCGGCGGTGTTCAGGAGCGCGCGGCGCGCCACCGCGTCCTTGCGCTGCGCCGGGTCGATCAAGAGCAGTTCGAGATCGTCGCGCGCAGCCAGGCGCTCACGGATCTCCAGACCCGTGGTCCCTGCTTCGCCGTCGATGAAAACCTTCGCCGTCATGGCCAACTCCGTTGGAGTCGTTCGAGGAAAAAGTAAGAGAAAAATGAAAAGGCCGCTCCGGCTTCCGCCGAAGCGCCCTGACCGATCGGTCCGAGGGTTCGCGCTTCAGCGCTTGGAGAACTGGAAGCTCTTGCGGGCTTTGGCTTTGCCGTACTTCTTTCGCTCGACAACACGGCTGTCGCGGGTGAGGAAGCCATGCGGCTTGAGGACGGCGCGCAGGCCCGGCTCATAATAGGTCAGCGCCTTGGAGATGCCGTGGCGCACGGCGCCCGCCTGTCCGGAGAGGCCCGAGCCTACCACCGTGACGACAACGTCGAACTGACCAAGGCGGTCTGACACCTGCAGCGGCTGAGCGATCATCATCCTCAGCACCGGCCTCGCGAAATAGGCTTCCTGGTCGCGGCCGTTGATGGTGATCACGCCGTGGCCCGGCTTGATCCACACCCTGGCCACGGCGTTCTTGCGCTTGCCGGTGGCATAGGCGCGGCCGTCCTTGTCGATCTTCGGTTCGGCCGGCGGAGTGGCTTCGGCCGTGGCGGCCAGGCTCTGCAGCGCTTCCAGGCCGTGGGTGTCGCTCATGGTCATTGGCTCCGGGCGTTCTTGGCGTTCAGCTTGGCGAAATCGATCGTCTGCGGGTTTTGCGCGGCGTGCGGGTGATCGACGCCGGCGTAGATGCGAAGATGCGTCATCTGCTTGCGCGCCAGCGGGCTTTCCTTGGGCAGCATCCGCTCCACCGCCTTTTCCAGGACACGTTCGGGGAAACGGCCGTCGAGAATTTGCGCGGCAGTTCGCTGCTTTATGCCGCCGGGATGGCCGGTATGCCAGTAATAGACCTTTTCCGCCCGCTTCTGGCCGGTGAGCTTCACCCGGTCGGCGTTAATCACCACAACGTGGTCGCCGAGGTCTATGTGGGGGCTGTAGTCGGGCCGGTGCTTGCCGCGCAGGCGAAGCGCAATGAAAGCGGCGAGCCGGCCGACAATGACGTTCTCAGCGTCGATCAGGATCCAGGACTTCTCGATCTCGCCTACTGGAGCGTGTCGGGTCGTGGGCGTGGTCATGGCGAAACGTCCTTAATCGGCAAGCGGGCGGCGTTATCTGCTCCGATGGTCAATGTCAACCGGACAGAACACGCATTCACGTCTATTTAGGCATTAAATACAATGAATTACCTAGAACGGTATTATAATACCTGAACAGGTCTTCGCGCATTCCAGGCGAGCGCCGTGGCCAGAGCCAGGATGACGGCGGCTGTGAATTGATGAGCCAGCGCCAGCGGCGGGGGAACGGTCAGTAGGAGCGTCGCCACCCCAAGTCCGATCTGCAGCGCCAGGGCGGCCAGGATCGCAAACGCAAGGGCTCGACCGGCCCGGTCAGGCCCGCGGCGGAAAGCCATAGCAAGCGAGATCCCTCCGGCGAACAGGCCATAGGCCAGGAGCCTATGGTTGAATTGGGTGGCGGCGAGGCCATGGACGAGGCTCGTCCAAGCGCCGCCTTGCCAATAGTCCGTCGGGAAGAACCTCCCGTTCATCATCGGCCAGTCGGCATTGGTCAGACCTGCGTGGTTGCCCGCCACCAGGGCGCCCAGCAGACATTGGAGATAGACCGCGGCGAGGAACACCCCGCTCGCCCCGGCCAGTCGTCCCGTAACCTCTTTCGTGTTCGGCCCGAACCAGGCGTCGAGCGCGGTCCAGATGCAAGCAGAGAACAGCAGAAGCGCCAGCCCCAGATGAACGGCGAGCCGTTCCGGCGCCACCGAGGTGCGGAATTCCAAGCCGCTCTGCACCATCCACCAGCCGACCGCGCCCTGGACGCCGCCGAGGACGAAGAGACCGATGCAGCGGCCGATCAGGCGCCTGGGAATTCGCCCCCGAACCAGAAGCACCACGAATGGAACCAGGAATACGACGCCGAGCAACCGGCCCAGCATCCGATGCGACCACTCCCACCAGAAGATGCCCCTGAAGGCCGCAAGGCTCATGTCGGGATTGGCCAGCCGGTATTGCGGGGTCGACCTGTAGAGCGCGAACAGCCGCTCCCAGTCCTGATGGCTGAACGGCGGGATCACACCGCTGACCGGCTTCCACTGGGTGATCGAGAGGCCTGAGCCGGTCGCGCGTGTGGCGCCGCCGACGATCACCATGGCAAGGATCAGTATCGCCACAGCCACCAGCCACACGGCTGCAGCGCGGGAAGTCTCGCGCCCCTCAGTCCGGATTGGACGTCCGCTCATCGGCTCCGCCTCACCGGACTCGAAAGACTACCCGCCCGCGAAATGGTCGGAGCGGCGGGATTCGAACCCACGACCCCTTGACCCCCAGTCAAGTGCGCTACCAGGCTGCGCTACGCTCCGATTGCGGAAGGCTGGCCCTTATAGGGAGGGGCTTTCGAGGCGGCAAGGCGGGTCGCCGGTCACCCTCGGCCAAGCAGTTCGTCGAGGCGGGCTCTGGCGGCGTCCAGCTCGGCCAGGGCTGCTTCAAGCCTGGCCCGGGACTCTGCGCCCATCGCCGGCTTGTCTGGCGTGTCCGGAACCGCCGCAGCCTCGCCTGTGAGGCGCTTGAGGCCCGACTCCCGGTACAGCTTCTGGACGCCTTTGATGGTGTAGCCTTCCTGGTGCAGCAGCTGGCGAACGGCGGCCAGCACGGCGATGTCGGACGGGCGATAGAAGCGCCGCCCGCCCGCCCGCTTCATTGGCTTGATGAAGGCGAACCGGGTCTCCCAGAAGCGCAGCACATGTTGGGCCACGCCCAGCTCGTCCGCCGCTTCCGATATGGTTCTGAACGCCTCGGCGCTCTTGGCCAAGGGTCTTCCCGCCTATCGCGACAGGGCGCGATCGATCCGCGCCTTGATGACCTGAGAGGCGCGGAAGCCGATGACCCGTCTGGGATCTATCGTCGCGGGTGCGCCCGACTTGGGGTTGCGCCCCATCCGCTGGCGTTTGGCCCGCACCTGGAAGACGCCGAACCCCGACAGCTTGACCGTCTCGCCGCGTGTCATCGCATCGACCACCAGCTCGAGCGTGCGCTCGACCAGGATGGCGCAGTCGTGCCGCGACAGGCCTAGCTCCTCATGCAGGGCTTCGGTCAGGTCCGCGCGGGTGACTGTACGTCCGGCCATCAAACGCCTCCACACTCAGACGGTTCAGCCTGCACGGGCTGTTATCGAGGGTCAAGTCAGCGGCCTAACGCGCCGGAAGATTTGATCTAGCCGCGGCCTACAGTCTCACGACCGCTGCGCCCCAGGTGAGGCCCCCGCCCATGGCTTCCAGAAGCAGCAGCTGGCCGGGCTTCACGCGACCGTCGCCCACCGCTTCGGCCAACGCCAGGGGTATCGAGGCCGCCGATGTATTGGCATGGCGTTCGACCGTCGAAATGACCCGCGCGCTGTCGATGCCGAGCCGCCGGCCGACACCTTCGAGGATCCGCTGGTTGGCCTGGTGCGGGATGAACCAGTCGACGTCCGCCACTTCTATGCCGGCGGCGTCGGCGGCGGCCACGACCGCCTCAGCGATGTTGACCACCGCATGGCGGAAAACCTGATTGCCCTGCATGCGCAGCTTGCCCACGGTTCCGGTAGTCGAGGGACCGCCGTCCACATAGAGAAGATCCTGTTTGGTCCCGTCGGCACGCAACGCCACGCTGAGTATCCCGCGGTCAGCCGTCGTCCCCTCCCCCTCGCCGCGCTCGAGAACCACGGCGCCGGCGCCGTCGCCAAAGAGGACGCAGGTCCCTCGGTCGCTCCAGTCCATCAGCCGGGTCATGGTCTCGGCGCCGATGACCAGCGCCCGGCTGGCCATGCCCCGGCCTATGAAGCTGTCCGCGACACCCAGCGCAAAGACGAAGCCGGAGCAGACCGCCTGGACGTCAAAGGCGATGCCGATCGGCGCGCCGATCTTGCGCTGAATGAGGGTCGCGGTGGCTGGGAAGGTCAAGTCGGGCGTGGTCGTGGCGACCACGATGAGGTCGATGTCCTCGGGCTTTCGCCCGGCCGCCGCTAGGGCCCGACGGGCCGCCCCCGCGCCCAGATCGCTCGTCGTCTCGCCCGCGCCTGCGCGGCGCCGCGAGCGGATCCCCGTGCGCTCGAAGATCCACTCGTCGCTGGTTTCGACGATCTTGGCGAGATCGTCGTTGGTGACCACCCCGTCCGGCAAGGCGCCGCCGACACCGGTGACGAGACTGCGGATGACGCTCACGCGCTGACCTGTTGAGGGGTCTGCTCGACAATCCGGCCGAGCTCTTGGCGGATCTGGGCGGCGAAGCCGGCGCGGCCAAGATCGGCGGCCAGTCGAATGGCGGCGGCGAAACCGCGCGCGTCGGCCGCCCCATGGCTCTTCACCACCACGCCGTTGAGGCCGAGGAAGGGTCCGCCGTTAACGGCGCTGGGATCCAGACGCTCGGACATGCCGCGCAGCGCGTGCCGGGCGATGAGCGCGCCGAGCCGGCTCGAGAAGCTGGATGTGAAGGTAGTGCGCATTTCGGCGCGGAAAAAGCGGGCCAGACCCTCCGCGGTCTTGAGGGCGACATTGCCGGTGAAACCATCAGTGACGATCACGTCGACCGTGCCCTTGGCGATGTCGTCACCTTCCACGAAACCCCGATAGTCGAATTCAAAAGTCCCCTCGCTCAGCAGCCGGTCGGCGCCTTTCACCTCTTCATGGCCCTTGTCGTGCTCGGTGCCGATGTTGAGCAGTCCAACGCTGGGCCTTGTCGTCTTGTGAGTCGCCCGATGATAGGCCGCGCCCATGACCGCGAATTCCACCAACCGGCCGGCGTCGCAGACCACATTGGCGCCGACGTCGAGCACAGTGGTCAATCCGCGCAAGGTCGGCCAGTTGGCGACAAGCGCCGGCCGGTCGAGGCCGCCGGCCATCCGCAGCACCAGGCGCGAGATGGCCATCAGGGCGCCGGTGTTCCCGGCCGAGACGGCCGCCGCCGCCTCCCCGGCCCGCACGCTCTCCACCGCATTCCACATCGAGGTGTCCCTGCCGCGACGCATGGCGTGAGCCGGCTTTGCGTCCATGGCCACGATCCCCGGAGCGTGCCGCACTTCGCTTACCGACGCGGCGGCGGGCGCGCGAGCCAGGGCTTCGGAAAGCACGGCCTGATCGCCGTGGAGGAGAAAACGGGTCCCGCGCGGCGCCAGTCGCACGGCCAGGGCCACTGCCGCCACCACCGCCGGCGGACCATGGTCTCCGCCCATGGCGTCGATCGAGATCACCAGCGGATCGGACAAATCGACGCTCAGAGCTCCCCATCCCGTCCGGGCCCCGCCCGAGGACGCGCGACGATACAGTGCGACGCGGGCGATGCAACAGCGCCGCCCTGCTCAGGGGCGCGGCTCTGTCTCACCGTCATGGGTCGGGCCAACTCGCGCCTTCAAGGAGGCCACGTCCCTTCGCCGCAAGCGCTTCACGGCAGGCGATTGCATAGTCTGCGAGGCCAGTTGGGCTGGCGGCCTCGTCGCCGGCCAGGATGGTCCGCGAGACCAGGGTTTCGATCTCGGCGCTGTCCGGCAGGGCCATGAAGGCGGCGCGCCACGCGGCCGCCCGGCCGTAGAAGGCCCGGCCCAGAGCGCGCATCCGTTTGCCGACGCTCAGGTCGCCGACACCCATCTCGCGCAGGGCGCCGTCGAGATCGCGGACGTAGGCGTCGAACAGGGCCTGGCTGGAGGGCGCCGCCTCGGCCCCCAGATCGCGCAACACGTCAATGAGCAGGATGACGTGAAGGGTCAGCAGCTCGAAGCGGCCCTCGACGGTGTCGGGCGCGCCCAGCCTGGAGTACAGCGCCGGCGCGCGCCCCTGGCGAACCGCCGAATCACATAGCTCCCGGCCAAGGCCTCTGGCCGCCTTTTCCCCGCGCCGCGGCCAGATCATTCGAGATCCCGCGCGCGCGCCGCGTTTTCGCCTCCGATCGGCCCTAACGCTTCACGCCTCATTGAACTGAGGTCCATCTCGATCTAGGTCAGCCGATCGGATCCAATTCGGGGAGCCCCGTGTCAAAACTGCCCACGTCCAATCTGCCCGTCATTGCTGCCTTGGCCGCCGGCGCCTGCCTCATGGGCGCTGCCGCCTGCACGCCCATCGCCAACTACCAGGGTTTCCAGCCCATCGACGCCAATCCCAACGACGTCAAGGTCGGAACCGATACCCGCACATCTGTCCGGACCCGGCTGGGCACGCCGACGGCGGTCGCCTCGTTCGACAAGGACACCTGGTTCTATCTCACGCAGGTGGCCGACAAGACCGCCTTCTACGCCCCACAGGTGGTGCGCCGGAACGTCACCGAGATCACCTTCGACAAGGACAGCCAGGCGGTGAAGTCGGTGAACATCTTCACCCTCAAGGATGGCCGCGTGATCGCCTACAACAAGCGCGAGACACCGACCCGCGGGCGCGAGCTCACCTTCCTCGAACAGCTTTTCGGCAGCCTCAGCACCATCGGCAGCCTGCCGCCGAACGAGGATGAGACACCGGGTTCGCACCCCGGGGAGCCCTGATCGGCTGATCCTCCCCCATTTATTTGGTGATGGCTGTCCACAGCGCGCGCATGTGCGAGCGGCGCCATCTAGGGCCCGCGAGCGGCCGAAGTGCTGGGCCCGCGGAATTAATCCTTAGTGCACCACCCCGTGCGCCAGGACCGCCAGCAGCAGCAGCGCCACGATGTTGGTGATCTTGATCATCGGGTTGACCGCCGGACCGGCCGTGTCCTTGTAGGGATCGCCGACCGTGTCGCCGGTCACCGCCGCCTTGTGGGCTTCCGAGCCCTTGCCGCCGAAGTTGCCTTCCTCGATCAGCTTCTTGGCGTTGTCCCAGGCGCCACCGCCGGAGGTCATCGAGATGGCGACGAAGAGGCCCGTGACGATCACGCCCATCAGCATGGCGCCCAGGGCCGAGAAGGCGTCGGCCTTGTCCGCGATGAGATTGATCACCAGGAACAGGACCACCGGTGAGGCCACCGGCAGCAGGGAGGGGACGATCATCTCCTTGATCGCGGCCCGGGTCAGGATGTCCACGGCCCGGCCGTATTCCGGCTTCACTTCGCCGGTCATGATGCCGGGGTTCTCGCGGAACTGGCGGCGTACCTCGGCCACCACCGATTCGGCCGCCCGGCCCACGGCCGTCATGGAAAGGCCGCCGAACAGGAACGGCAGAAGGCCGCCGAACAGCAGGCCGACCACGACGTATGGGTTGGAGAGGTCGAAGGCCACCGAACCCATCCCGGTGAAATAGGGGAACTGGTCGGTGTGGGCCGAGAAGTACTTGAGGTCCTGGGTGTAGGCCGCGAACAGCACCAGCGCGCCCAGGCCCGCCGAGCCGATAGCGTAGCCCTTGGTCACCGCCTTGGTGGTGTTGCCCACTGCATCCAGGGCGTCGGTGGAAACGCGCACTTCGTGTGGCAGCCCGGCCATCTCGGCGATGCCGCCAGCATTGTCGGTCACCGGTCCGAAGGCGTCCAGGGCGACGATGAAGCCAGCCAGCGACAGCATGGTGGTGGTGGCGATGGCGACGCCGAAGAGCCCGGCGAGCTGATAGGTCACCACGATGCCGACGATGATCACCAGCGCCGGCAGCGCTGTCGATTCCAGCGACATGGCCAACCCCTGGATGACATTGGTGCCATGGCCGCTGACCGAGGCCTTGGCGATCGACTTCACCGGCCGATAGCCGGTGCCCGTGTAGTATTCGGTGATCACCACGATGGCCGCGGTCACGGCCAGGCCCGCCAGGCCGCAGCCGAACAGGGCGTTCGCCGAAACCACCTTGCCGACAACTTCGACGCCGCCGGTCGGGACCAGTTTCTGTATTACCCACCACACCGCGCCCACCGACAGCACGCCGGTAACGGTAAGGCCCTGATAGAGGGCGCCCATGATGTTGTTGTTCTTGCCAAGGCGCACGGCGAAGGCGCCGATGATCGAGGTGACGATGCACACCCCGCAGATGCCCAGCGGCAACAGCATCATGTCGCCGACATAGGCGGTGTCGCGGAAGAAGATGGCGGCCAGCACCATGGTGGCGACGGTGGTCACCGCATAGGTCTCGAAGAGGTCCGCGGCCATGCCGGCGCAGTCGCCGACGTTGTCGCCCACGTTGTCGGCGATGGTCGCGGCGTTGCGGGGGTCGTCTTCAGGGATGCCGGCCTCGACCTTGCCGACCATGTCCCCGCCGACGTCGGCGCCCTTGGTGAAGATGCCGCCGCCGAGACGCGCGAAGATCGAGATCAGCGAGGCGCCGAAGCCGAGAGCCACCATGGAGTCGACCACCTCACGGCTGGTGTTCTCCAGGCCCAGCGGACCGGTGAGGATCGCGAAG